>VGCA01000007.1 GCA_016870245.1 Actinomycetota bacterium
GCCGGTTCCGGCTCCCGCGCCCGAGGCGGTGGGGCCGCCGGGACCCACGGCACCGGAGCGCCGACCCGTCGGGTCCCTTTTGCGTCGCCCTCGCAACGTCCTCGTCGCCGTCCTGGTGGTCTGCACGCTCGTGGCCGCGGGCCTGGGCATGCGTCAGGTGGCCGACGGCGAGTCCTCGGTCGAGGTCCGGGTCGACGGTCGGCGGGTGTCGGCCGCCTCCGGTGCGGCCACGGTGGCGGCGCTGCTGCGTGAGCGCGACGTGCGCCTGGGCGAGTTCGACCGCGTCGTGCCGGGGTCCGGCGCGGCGCTGCGTGACGGCATGACCGTGACGGTGCTGCGGGCGTTCCCCATCCGTCGTGACCTCGACGGTCGGATCGAGACCGTGTACACGACCTACGCGTCGCCGTCCGACTACCTGCGCCGGGAGGTCCCCGGCGGCAAGGCCCTGGCGTTCCGGAGCAAGCCCGACCGGCTCCAGGCCGGCTCCTTCATCATCCTGCGCACCCCCCACACCGGCCGCCTCGCGGTGGACGGCGCCGAGGTCGACTATGACGTCCCCGCCCTCGACGTCGACGAGCTGCTCGCGCAGTACAGCATCGAGCTCGGGCCCGAGGACTACGTGCTCGATGGCTCCGGTGCCGCGGCCGCCCGCGACACCCGCCTCGTCGACGGGCAGCAGTACTCCGTCGTGCGGGTCGGCCGGGAGATCGTCCGGGAGGACGAGACCTACACCGCCCCCGACGAGCGCCGGGCCGACCACTCCATGAACGTCGGGGAGACCCGGGTCGAGCCCGGGTCGGCGGGGATCATGAGCGTCTCGGCCGAGGTCACGCGCCGCAACGGCGAGGTCGTCGAGCGCAAGGTGATCTCGCGGATCCCGCGGGTCGTCGCCGTCCCCATGGTCACCCACTACGGCACGAAGGCCGACCCCATGTGGGACCGCATCGCCCAGTGCGAGACGGCCGGCAACTGGGGCATGCAGGGCCCGCTGTACTCGGGCGGGCTCGGCTTCTACAACGGCACCTGGGAATCGTTCGGTGGGCGCGACTTCGCCAACAACGCAGGCCAGGCCACCCGCGAGGAGCAGATCATCGTGGCCGAGCGGATCCGCTCGCGGGTCGGCATCGGGGGCTGGGGTTGCGCCCACACGCTCGGCTACGTCCGCTGAGCCCGCCGGCACCGCTTCCCGTCGCCCCGACGCGCGGGCAGTAGCGTCCCCGCACCATGCCGTCGCTGACTCCGGGGTCCGTCCGTGACCTGCTCGCCGCCCACGGGTGCCGCCCGAGCCGGGCGCTGGGTCAGCACTTCCTGGCCGACCCCAACCTCGCCCGGAAGATCGTGCGGCTCGCCGACGCCGCCGACGGCGACCTGGTCGTGGAGATCGGCCCGGGGATCGGGTCGCTCACCGTGGCCCTCGCCGAGGCGGGCACCCAGGTGGTCGCGCTCGAGCTCGACCGGCACCTGCTGCCCGTGCTCGCCGAGGTGCTGGCCGGGTCGAGCCACCCCGAGGCGGTCGAGGTCGTCCAGGGCGACGGCATGACCGCGGACTTCCGTGCGCTCACCGACGGGCGCCGGTGGGTGTGCGTGTCCAACCTCCCGTACAACGTCGCCACACCGATGGTCGTGCGGCTGCTCGAGGAGTTCCCCGAGATGACCCGCTGCCTGGTGATGGTGCAGAAGGAGGTCGGTGAGCGGCTCGTCGCCGGCCCCGGCACCAAGGCCTACGGCGCGGTGTCGGTCAAGGTGGCGTACTACGCGCTGGCCCGGATGGTCGGTACCGTCGCGGCCACCGTGTTCGTCCCTCCGCCCAACGTCGCCTCCGCGCTGGTCCTCCTCGACCGCCGCGACACCCCTCCGGTCGACGTGCCGTCGCCCGAGGCGCTGTTCACGCTGGTGCGGGCCGGCTTCGGCCAGCGCCGCAAGACCCTGCGCCGGGCCCTCGCGGGCACGCTGGGCGAACGCACCGAGTCGGTGCTCGACGCCGCGGGCGTCGACCCGTCGGCCCGGGCGGAGACGCTCACGCTCGACGACTGGGCCCGCGTGTGCCGGGAGGCCGCGTGAACCGCCTGTCTCGGGTCCGGGCCAGCGCCTATCCGAAGCTCACCCTCTCGCTGCGGGTGCTGGGCCTGCGCAAGGACGGCTATCACGAGATCGAGGCGCTCACCGTCTCCCTCGGCCAGCCGAGCGATGTGGTCGAGCTCACCGCCGTGCCGCACCCGGGCGGGGTGTCGTTCGAGGTCCAGGGCGAGACCGAGCACGTGCCGACCGGCATGGACAACCTCGCGGCCCGGGCCGCCGAGGACGCGATGCTGCGCGCGGGCCGCTCCGGGCACGGCGTCAAGATGGTGCTCCGCAAGCGCATCCCCGCCGGTGCCGGGCTGGGCGGGGGCTCGGCCGACGCCGCCGCCACGCTCGTTGCCGTGCGCACGCTGCTCGAGCTCGAGCTGACCGACGACGACCTGCTCGAAATCGCAGCCAAGCTCGGCTCCGACGTCCCGTTCTGCCTCCAGGGCGGCGCGGCCTGGATGCGGGGCCGGGGCGAGATCCTCGAGCCGGTGCCCCTGCGCCCCGGGCTCGGGTTCCTGGTGGCGATCCCGCCCTTCCGCCTCGCCACGCCGCTCGTCTACAAGGCCTGGGACGACCTCGGCGGCCCCGAGGCCGCCCGCAGCGTGGAGGCCCAGGGCCCGGTGGCCCGGCTCATCGGCGAGCTGGCCAACGACCTCGAGCCGGCGGCCGAGGCCGTGGAGCCGGGCCTGGCCGACTTCCGGCGCGCGCTCGAGCGTGCGGCCGGGCGTCCGGCGATCCTCGCGGGCTCGGGCTCGGCCTACGTGGTGCCGCTCGAGCGCGGGGTCGACCCCGCGGCGCTCGCCGAGGGGATCGGCCGCAAGCTGCGGGTGCCCGTCGCCGGAGCCCGCAGCACCGCCGTCGGCGTGCGCATCGGCAGCTGACCCGGGAGTCAGGAGCGCAGCGAGCGTCCTGGGTCGGGGCGCCGTGGACCGACGGATGACGTTGTGGTGCAGCGAGCGCAGCGACCAGAAGTCAGGAGCTACTTGCCCTGCTGGCGACGCTGCCAGCGGGTCTTCTTCAGGAGCTTCTTGTGCTTCTTCTTCCGCATGCGCTTGCGGCGCTTCTTGATGAGAGACCCCATGGCGGCGGGCACGGTAGTCGCTCGAACCCCCGATGTCACAGTCGCGTGAACGCGGCGCCAACCCTCGGGGGTCCGCGGGGGTGCGCGCAGTAGGGTCGGGGGACCCTTCGGGGGTGGTGTAACGGCAGCACGGGGTCCTTTGGAGTCCCAAGTCGAGGTTCGAAACCTCGCCCCCGAGCAACCACCGTCGGTGTGCGATGCGAGGAGACGCGGAGATGCCCTACCGGCCCCTGTCGGCAGTGGTCCTGGCGGCGGGTGAGGGCACGCGGATGCGCTCCTCGCTCCCCAAGGTGCTGCACCCGCTGTGCGGGCGCCCGATGGTGCTGCACGTGCTCGACACCCTGGTGGCGCTGCCGCTCGCCCGGGTCGTGGTGGTGGTGGGCCACGAGGCCGAGGCGGTCACGAAGGCGATCCAGGCCGGGCTCGACACGGGCATCCCCGTCGAGTTCGTGGAGCAGCGGGTGCAGCGCGGCACCGGCGACGCCACCTCGGTGGCCCTCACCGCGTTCTCCGACGCGGTCGACGACGACGACGTCATCGTCTGCAGCGCCGACATCCCCTTGCTGCGGCCCGAGACGCTCGCCGCGCTCGTCACGGAGCACCGCCACGCCGACGCCGCCGCGTCGCTGCTCACCGCGGTGTCCGATCCCACGGGGTACGGCCGCATCGTGCGCGACGCCCGGGGCAACGTCGCTCGCATCGTCGAGCAGACCGACGCCACGGCCGAGGAGCTCGAGATCCGCGAGTGGAACCCGTCGATCTACTGCTTCGGCCGGGCGTTCCTCGCGCCGGCCCTGCGCCGGGTGAGCCCGGAGAACGCGCAGGGCGAGTACTACCTCACCGACGTCATCGAGGTGCTGCGCGGCGCCGGGCACACCGTCGTCGCGATGCCGGCCGACGACCCGACCGAGGTCGTGGGGGTCAACGATCGGGCCCAGCTCGCCGAGGCCGAGACGGTGCTGCGCGACCGCATCAACACCGCCTGGATGAAGGCCGGCGTGACCATGGTCGACCCGTCCCGCACCTACGTCGACGCGACCGTCGAGCTCGCGCCCGACGTGCGCCTCCTGCCCGGCGTGATCCTCGAGGGCCGGACGGTCGTGGGGCGCGGCGCGGTCATCGGGCCCGACTCCCGCGTCGTCGATTCCACGGTGGGTGAGGGCGCGGAGGTCGCGTCGAGCGTGCTGCGCGACGCGACCGTCGGTCCCGACGTCCACGTCGGCCCGTTCGCCCACCTGCGCCCGGGGACCGTGCTCGCCCGCGACGCCCGGGTCGGCTCGTTCGTCGAGACCAAGAACGCCGACGTCGGCGCCGGCGCCAAGCTGCCGCACCTGTCATACGTGGGCGACGCCGAGGTGGGGCCGGGCGCCAACGTGGGGGCCGGGACGATCACCGCCAACTACGACGGGCGCGACAAGCACCGCACCTCGATCGGCGCCGGGGCCCGGACCGGCTCCAACAGCGTGCTGGTCGCCCCGGTCGAGCTGGGGCCGGGCGCATACACCGGCGCCGGCGCCGTGGTCACCCGTGACGTCCCCGCCGATGCGCTGGCGGTCGGCGTCCCCGCGAGAATCGTGGAAGGCTGGGTGAAGGCGCGCGACGCCGAGCCCACGGACCACGTCGGCGAGGCGAGCGACACGAACGAGGCGGGGGAGTCGGGGGACTGATGGAGTTCACTCCGAAGAAGCGGCTGCTGCTGGTGGCGGGCCGGGGCAACCGCGAGCTGTCCGAGGAGATCGCCGCGTGCCTCCAGGAGCCGCTCGGCGAGATCATGCTGTCCACCTTCTCCAACGGCGAGCTGTACTGCCGCTACGGCGAGAGCGTGCGCGGCGCCGACGCGTTCGTGATCCAGAGCCACACCGATCCGATCAACGACCGGGTCATGGAGCAGCTGATCATGATCGACGCCGCGAAGCGGGCGTCGGCCAAGCGCATCACCGCCGTCTGCCCGTTCTACGGCTACGCGCGCCAGGACCGGAAGGCCGAGGGGCGCGAGCCGATCACCGCCCGGCTGGTGGCCGACATGCTCAGCGTCGCCGGCGCCGACCGCGTGGTCACCGTCGACCTCCACACGGGCCAGATCCAGGGCTTCTTCGACTTCCCGGTCGACCACCTCACCGCGGTGCCGCTGCTCGCCAAGCACATCGCCGAGACGGTGGAGGGCGAGGTCACGGTGGTGTCGCCCGACGCCGGCGGCGGCAAGCTCGCCCGCCGCTACGCGAACCACTTCGCCGACTTCGGCATCGAGACCGAGCTCGCGTTCATCGACAAGCGCCGGCCCAAGGGCACCCAGAACGTCGCCGAGGCCGTGGAGGTCGTGGGCGAGGTGGAGGGCCGGGTCTGCGTGCTCGTCGACGACATGATCGACACCGCCGGGACGATCGCCAGCGCCGCCTCGCTGCTGAGCCAGCGGGGGGCCGTCGACGTCGTGGTGGCCGCCACCCACGGGGTCCTCTCGGGGCCGGCGGTCGACCGCCTGAAGAACGCCCCCATTCGGGAGGTCGTGGTCTCCAACACCCTCGAGATCCCCTCCGAGAAGCAGTGGGACGGTCTCCGGGTGGTCTCGATCGCCCCGGTGATCGCCGAGGCGCTGGCGGCGGTGTTCGCCGAGACCAGCGTCAGCGAGATCTTCCGCGGCGACAACGTCTAGGCTTTCCGGGCTTCTGCGGTGCCGCGCCCGACCGGGCGCCGCCCGCACCCGACCGCACTCTCCGGCCACCCGCGCCGGAACCCACGGAAAGAACGTGCCCCATGGCCGACGACGTCGTTGTGATCGCAGAGCCCCGCAGCGAACGGGGGTCCGGGCCGGCCGGCCGCCTCCGCCGGGAGGGCCGCACGCCGGCGGTCGTCTACGGCCTGGGGGGTGAGACGACCGCGGTCACCGTGCCGACCCACGACCTCGACCTGATCCTGGCCAAGGGCGTCAACTCGCTGATCACCTTGCGCCTCGACGGCGCCGACCAGCTGGCCCTGGCCCGCCAGGTCCAGCGTCACCCGGTGCGCGGCGACCTCGTGCACATCGACTTCGTGCGGGTCGACGTCAACGTCGCCATCGCCGCCGACGTCGCCCTGGTCCTGAGCGGGGAGGCCGAGGGCGTGAAGTCGGGCGGTCTGCTCGACCAGCAGGTGTTCACCCTGCCGATCGAGGCGAAGCCGGAGGCCATCCCGGCGTCGATCGAGTTCGACGTGTCGAACATGGTCCTCGGCGACCAGCTCCGCGTGGGCGAGCTCACGTTCCCGGCCGGCGTCACCACCACGCTCGACGACGACACCCTCCTCGCCGTGATCGCCGTCCCCCGTGGCCTCGGGTCGCAGGAGGAGGAAGAGGGCGAGGAGGGCGCCGAGGGCGACGAGGGCACCCCGGCCGCGGAGAGCGCCGGCGCCGACGAGGACTAGTCGGTGTTGCGCCGCGGTGCCCGCAGCGGGCCGCGGACGGGCACGCCGGCCGACCTGCTCGTGGTCGGCCTCGGGAACCCGGGTGCCGAGTACGCCCGCACGCGCCACAACGTCGGCGCCGAGGTCGTGGAGATCCTGGCCAAGCGCCACGGCGCCAAGCTCCGCAAGGGCAAGGAGCGCGCCGAGGTCGACGAGGTCGTGGTCGGCGGGTTGCGCCTCGCCCTCGCGATCCCGACCACCTACATGAACGACTCCGGCGCCGCGGTGCAGGCCCTGGCTCGGCGTCACGGCGTCGAGCCCGCCCGGATCGTGATCGTCCACGACGAGCTCGACCTGCCGGTCGCGGCGCTCAAGCTGAAGGTGGGTGGCGGCCTCGCCGGCCACAACGGGCTGCGGTCGGTGAAGGCGCACCTCAAGACCGACGAGTTCCTGCGGGTCCGCATCGGCGTGGGCAAGCCCCGCTCGAAGGAGCAGGGCGTCGATCACGTGCTCAACAAGTTCTCGAAGGCCGAGCGCGCCCAGATCGACGTGACGCTCGAGGAGGCGGCCGACGCGGTGGAGCTGATCCTCGCCGACGGCATCGATGCCGCCATGAACCGCGTCAACTGAACCCACCCATGCCCGCGACGCCGCCGCTCGCCCCCCTCGTCCCGCTCCTCGCCGAGGAGCCGGCCCTGCGCGCCGTCATCGCCCGGGAGCCGGTCGTCGCGGTGCCCGACCCGGCCCGGGCGCTGTTCGTCGCCGGGCTCGCTCACGCCACCACGCGCCGCCCGATCGTCGTGGCGGTGCCCACCCGCACCGAGGCCGAGCGGCTGGTGCACGACCTCGCCCAGCTGCTCCCGGCCGGCGCGATCGAGGAGTTCCCGGCGTGGGAGACCCTGCCGTTCGAGCGGGTGTCGCCGTCGGTCGAGACGATGGGCCGCCGGCTCCGGGTCATGTGGCGCCTCCGCTCGGGTGACCTCCCCGCCGTCTTGGTCGCTCCGGTGCGGGCGCTCGTGCAGCGCCTCGGGCCGCACGTGGAGGACGTCGAGCCGGTGGTGGTCGCCCCCGGCGCCCACATCGACCGCGACGGTCTCGTGGCCACGCTCGTCGACATGGGCTACCGCCGGGAGTACCAGGTGGAGGCCCGGGGAGAGATCGCCGTGCGCGGCTCGATCGTCGACGTCTACCCGTCGACCCTGGACCACCCGATCCGCATCGACCTCTGGGGCGACGAGGTCGACCGCCTGACAGCCTTCTCCGTGTCCGACCAGCGGACCACCCACGACGTGCCCGAGGCCGTGATCTTCCCGGCCCGGGAGCTGCTCCCGACCGACGAGGTGCGCGAGCGGGCCGCGGCACTGGTGCGCGAGCAGCCGTGGGGGGCCGCGCACTGGGAGCGCCTGGCCGAGGGCCAGTCGTTCGATGGGATGGAGTCCTGGCTGCCGTTCCTCTGCGAGCAGGACCATCTCGTCTCCGACCTGCTGCCTGCCGAGGCGCTCGTGATCGTGTGCGAGCCCCGTCGCCTGCGCGACCGCGCGCAGGAGCTCCTCGACGACGAGGCCGCGATGGCCGCGACCCTCGCCACGACGTGGGGCGCGTCGGGCGACGACGCCCCTCGGCTGTCGCTCCCGTTCGACCGCTTGCTCGCGCACACCTCGGCCGGCGTCACGAACGTGCTGCCCACCCCCGAGTCGCCGGCCACACCGTTGCTCCAGGCCACCGGGTTCGACCCCGTGGTCGGGTCCAACGAGCGCGTCGGCACCCGACTCGCGCAGCTGCGGGCCGACGGATTCCGGGTGGTCGTCGCCGCCGACGGTTCCGGCAGCGCCCAGCGGCTCGCCGACGTGCTCCACGAGGACGGCGTCGACAGCACCCGCGACGCGATCGCGCCGGGCGAGATCGGCATCGTGGTGGCGCCGCTCGAGCGGGGCGCGGTGCTGGGCGGCTCGAAGGTCGCGCTGGTCGCCGAGGCCGACCTCACCGGGCGGCGCCGGGTGCACCGCCGGGCCCGCGGCGCCCGGAAGGCGATCGACCTCTACGAGGACCTCGCCAAGGGCGACTTCGTCGTGCACCAGACCCACGGCGTCGCTCGCTACGAAGGCATGGTCACCCGGGCGATCGGGGGATCCGAGCGCGACTACCTGCTGCTCGGGTACAAGGGCAGCGACAAGCTCTACGTGCCGACCGACCAGGTGGGCACCGTGCGCAAGTACACCGGTGGCGACACGCCGACCCTGCACCGAATGGGTGGCGCCGACTTCGAGAAGTCGAAGGCCCGCGTGCGCGCCGCGACCCGGGAGATCGCGCAGGAGCTCGTCGTCCTGTACCGCCGCCGCCTCGCGACGCCGGGCCACGCGTTCGCGCCCGACACGCCGTGGCAGCACGAGGTGGAGGAGGCGTTCCCGTTCGAGGAGACGCCCGATCAGCAGGCGGCGATCGACGCGGTCAAGGCCGACATGGAGGAGCCGGTCCCGATGGACCGGCTCGTGTGCGGCGACGTCGGGTTCGGCAAGACCGAGGTGGCGGTGCGGGCCGCGTTCAAGGCGGTGCAGGACGGCAAGCAGGTGGCGGTGCTGGTGCCCACCACCCTCCTCGCCGACCAGCACGGCCAGACCTTCCGCGACCGCTTCGCCAACTATCCGGTACGGGTCGAGACGATCTCCCGCTTCCTCACCGCCGGCGAGCAGAAGAAGGTCATCGCCGCGATCGCGGCGGGCGACGTCGACGTCGTCATCGGCACCCACCGGCTCCTGTCGGAGGACGTGCGGTTCAAGGACCTCGGGCTGCTCGTGGTCGACGAGGAGCAGCGCTTCGGCGTCACCCACAAGGAGCGCATCAAGGAGATGCGGGCCAACGTCGACGTGCTCACGTTGTCGGCGACGCCCATCCCCCGCACGCTCGAGCTCTCGATCACCGGCATCCGCGACATGTCGCTGGTCAACACGCCGCCCGAGGACCGCCAGCCGATCCTCACCTACGTGGGTGAGTACGACGACCGTGTGGTGGGTGAGGCGATCCGCCGCGAGCTGCTGCGCGAGGGCCAGGTCTTCTTCGTGCACAACCGGGTGCAGGACATCGAGTTCGTCGCCGAGCACGTGAAGGAGCTCGTCCCCGAGGCCCGGGTCGCGATCGCGCACGGTCAGATGGACGAGGGCCGCCTCGAGCAGGTGGTCATCGACTTCTGGGAGCGCAAGTACGACGTGCTCGTGAGCACGACCATCGTCGAGAGCGGGCTCGACATGCCGATGGTCAACACGTTGGTCGTCGATCGGGCCGACCTGCTCGGCCTCGCGCAGCTCTACCAGCTGCGCGGACGCGTGGGCCGCCGCGGACAGCGGGCGTACGCGTACCTGCTGCACCCGGCCGACCGCGCACTCACCGAGGAGGCGTACGAGCGGCTGCGCACCATCGGCGAGTTCACCGAGCTGGGCTCCGGGTTCAAGATCGCGATGCGCGACCTCGAGATCCGCGGCGCCGGCAACCTGCTCGGCGGTGAGCAGTCGGGCCACATCGCCGCGGTCGGCTTCGACCTCTACTGCCAGCTCGTCACCGAGGCGGTGGCCGAGCTCAACGGCGTGACGCCCGAGGAGCCGGTGGAGGTCACCATCGAGATCCCGGTGCCCGCCCACCTCCCGGCCGAGTACGTGGCCCGCGACGACGTGCGCATGGAGGCGTACCGCCGCCTCGCCGCCGTCACCGACCTCCGGGACGTCGACGACGTGCGGGCCGAGTGGGAGGACCGCTACGGGCCGCCACCGCCGCCGGCCGAGGCGCTGCTCGCCATCGCCCGGCTGCGGGTGGAGTGCGTGCGCCTCGGCATCCGCAGCCTCACCCTCGCCCAGCGGGTCGTGCGCATCCGCGGGCTCGAGCTCAAGGCCTCGCAGCAGGTGCGACTCAACCGGTTCGCACCCGGGTCGAAGGCGGGAGCCGGCGAGATCATGATCCCGTGGCCCGGGAAGCCGGCGGCCGCGGCCGCCGAGCTGGCCGACCTGCTCGAGGCGGTGCTGCCCCGCGAGGTCGCCGCCGCGGCCGGGTCCTGACCCGGCGGGCTGGGTAGGCTCCGGCTCTCATGAGCAGGCGCACCTCCAGCATCGTCGTCTTCGTCGTGATCCTCCTGGTGACGGCGGTCATCGTGGCGGCCGTCGGCCTCGGCACCGACGGCGCCACCGCCATCACCGTCGGCGACCAGCGGATGTCGGCCAAGGCGGTCAACGACGAGCTGGCCGAATGGGCCGACTTCCCTCCGGCCGAGGCGCGGGCGACCGCGGGCTCGGTCAACGGTGCCGCGGGCGCGGGCTTCACCACCCAGATGGTGTACGAGATGCTCGCCGACGAGTACCTGGACCGCACGGGTGAGCAGGTGACCCGGGCCGACCGGGCCAAGGCCCGGCGCTCGGTGGCCGGCGTCGAGGAGTTCCGGGAGCGGTCGGCGTGGTTCCGTGACCGCTACCTGCAGCGGGCCGCCACCTTCTCCGCGCTCACCCGCCTCGTGGGTGAGGACGACCAGGGGACCGTCGAGGTGCGGGTGCTGCGGCGCGAGGCCCGGCGGGTCGGCGTGACGGTCGATCCGGCGTACGGTCGCTGGGCACCGGTCCGGGCGCGGGTCACGGAGTACCCCACGCCGTTCACGCCCCAGGGCTAGGCGGGTCCCACGATGACGCGGGTCGTGGTCGTGGGGCTGGGGCCGGCGGGTGCCGATCTGCTCGTGCCGCGGGCGCGGGCGGAGATCGAGCGCGTCGCCGCGCGGTACGTGCGCACGGCGCGCCATCCGGCGGTCGACGAGCTCGCCGCCGACGGAATGACCTTCACCGCGTTCGACGCCGTCTACGACGCGGCCGACGCGATCGACGATGTGTACCCGCGCATCGTCGAGGCGCTGCTCGGTGCGGCCGCCGAGCACGGTGAGGTGCTGTACGCGGTGCCGGGGAACCCGGTCGTCGCCGAGCGCAGCGTGCAGCTGCTGCACGCGCGGGCCGCGTCCGGTGAGGTCGCGCTGACGGTGGTGCCGGGCGTGTCGTTCGCCGAGCTCGCATGGGCCCACGTCGGCGTCGACCCGCTGGGCGGCGCCCGCGTCCTCGACGGGCGAGCGCTCGACCCCGCCGATCTCGAGGCGGGCGGCCCGGTGCTCGTCGCTCAGGTCGACGGGGCGCTGGTCGCCTCCGACCTCAAGCTCGCGCTGCTCGAGCACACCGGCCCCGACACGCCGGTGGTCGTCCTCCAGCGGCTCGGCCTGCCCGACGAGGCGGTGACACGCCTGGCCCTGGTCGAGCTCGACCGGGCCGTCGTCCCCGATCACCTCACCAGCGTGTTCGTCGACCTCCCGGTGGGCGCGGCCGACGCGTTCGGCGCGCTGGTCGCGCTCGCCCGGCGGCTCCGGGGCCCCGACGGCTGCCCGTGGGACGCGGAGCAGACCCACCACTCGCTCACGCGCTACGTCCTCGAGGAGGCCTACGAGGTCGTCGACGCGATCGAGGCCGTGCCCCGCGACGACGACCCCGACGCCCTCGGTCCCGACCCGGCGGTCGCGGCGGCCTACGCCGATCTCGCCGACGAGCTCGGTGACCTACTGTTCCAGGTGGTGTTCCACAGCGTCCTGGGTGAGGAGTCGGGCGACTTCACGACGGCAGCGGTCGCGTGCGGGATCCACGAGAAGCTCGTGCGCCGTCACCCCCACGTCTTCGGCGACGTCGAGGCCGAGACCGCCGGTGACGTCGTGCGCAGCTGGGAGCAGATCAAGAAGGCGGAGAAGGACACCGACTCGCTGGTCGAGTCGATCTCGCCGGGGCTCCCGGCCCTCCTCTACACGCACAAGCTGTTCCGGAAGGCGGCGGCGATCGGGCTCGCGCCGGCCGACCACACCGAAGCCGTGCGGATGCTGACGGGGGCGGCGTCGGCCGCGGCCCTCGGCGACGCTGCTCCGGAGGGCCGTGAGGCCGTGCTCGGCGACGCGCTCGCCGCGGTGGTGCTCCTGGCGATCGACGGCGGGCTGGACGCCGAGTCGGCCCTGCGCGGCTGGGCCGGCCGCTACCGGTCCCGGTTCCTGCGCATGGAGGCGCTCGCCCGCGCGCGCGGCGTCGACCTGCACGCGCTCGACCCCGACGCGGTGGCGGAGCTGTGGGACGACGCCGCGGTGCTGCCCGGGCCGGACCCCGACTCCGGAGCCGGCGCGTGACCGGCGGCCGGGTCCGCGCCATCACCGGTGGCGCCGGGCTCGCGGCCGTCATCCTCATGGTCATCGGCTGGGTCCTCGTGCCGGCGGACCCGCCGGGGCCCGCCGCGGTCGCCGAGCAGGTCGTGCGCTGGACGCTCGACGACCGGCGGCGCCTGCTCGCGGGCACGGTGACCATCGCCGCGGGACTCTCCCTCGCCGTCGTGTTCTTCGCCGGGATCCGTTCGCTGTGTGCGCGCGCCGAGGGCCCGCCGGGGATCGTCTCCACGATCGGCTGGGGGTCGATGCTCGTCGCCCTCGCCACCGCATTCGTGGGGATCGCGATGGCGCAGACCCAGGCCTTCCTCGTGCTCGACGGCGATCCCGCCACCGTCGAGGCGTTCCACACCGCGCGCCTGCTGCTCGTCAACCTGGCCGGGATGCCGGCCGCGGTCGGTCTGTGCGCGTTCGGCGTCACGATGTACCGCACGCGCTTCCCGGCCCGGTGGCTCGGCACGTTCGCGCTCGTGGCCGCCGTGACCCAGCTCTTCGGTGTGGTCGCGCTGTCTCGCGCCGGGTTCTTCGCGCCGTCGGGTGGCGCGTCGCTGCTCGGCGCCGTCGGGCTGGCCGCCTGGGTCGCGGCGCTGTCGATGTACCTGCTCGCCCGCCCGGGCGACTGACGACCCTCGCCGAATGCGGCGCCGAGCCGGGCCCTCGCGGGTCAGGAGAAGGTGACGGGCAGCGCGTCGAGGCCGCGCAGCACGAGGCGACCGTTCCAGGCGGGCGCATCGGTGGCGAGGGCGAGGTCCGGGAACCGCCGGGCGAGCGCGCCGATCGCGGCGCGGGCCTCGGCCCGGGCGAGGACCGCGCCGAGGCAGTGGTGGATGCCACCACCGAACGAGAGGTGCTGGGGGGCGAGTCGGCGGGTGAGGTCGAGGCGGTCGGCGTCGGGACCGAAGTGCGAGGGGTCGCGATTGGCCGCGCCGAGCACCGTGAAGACGAACGCGCCCGCGGGGATCGTCACGTCGTCGATCGTGAGGTCGGTGAGCGTGATGCGCCGCGAGAACTGCACCGGCCCGTCGAAGCGCAGCAGCTCCTCGACCGCGTTGGGAACGAGCGCCGGGTCGTCGCGCAGGAGTGCGAGCTGGTCTGGGTGACGCAGCAGCGCGAGGGTGCCGTTGCCGATCAGGTTGACCGTCGTCTCGTGGCCGGCGATGTAGAGCAGCGCGACCTGGTCGTGCAGCTCCGCCTCCGACAGCATGTCGCCGCCGTCGCGGACCTCGATCAGCGCGGTGAGGAGGTCGTCGCCGGGATGCGACCGCTTCCAGCCGATCATCTCGTCGACGAATTCGCGCATCGCATCCGACGCCGCGCGCAGCAGCGGCAGGTCGTCGGGCGCGGTGAGGGGCTCGAGCGTACGGACGAGCGTGTGCGACACATCGCGCATGTGCGCGCTGTCGGCATCGGGGATCCCGAGCATCTCCGAGATCACGGCGAAGGGGAGCGGGAACGCGAGGTCGGCGATCACGTCCATCCCACCGTCGGCCGCCACCCGGTCGAGCGCGCCGGTCACCAGCGCGTCGATGCGGGGTCCGAGGGCCTCCACCCGTCGGGGCGTGAACGCCTTCCCGGCGAGGCGGCGGATCCGGGTGTGGGCCGGCGGATCGAGGTTGAGGATCGCCGCGCGGCCCCGGTGCCGACGCGGATCGTCGGCGCCGAACAGGGCCATCCTCCGCCCCGCCTCCCGGTTGCGGTCCTCGACCGACACGTCGGGGTTCCGCAGGAGGCGCACGCAGTCGGCGTACCGGGTGAGCATCCAGGGCCCGAACGGGCTCGGGTGCACCGGCGCGTGCTCGCGGAGCGCCGCGTACTGCACATAGGGGTCGGCGAAGAACCCGGGTGCAAAGGGGTCGAGGCCCACAGGGGGATCGGGGGCCGCCTGTTCGCCCGGCCCGGGCCCACCCGATGCCGTGGCGGTCATGGCCGGGAGTCTACGGTCGGCCCGGTCCGTCCCGTCTCGGGCAATCTGTGCGGGGTAGCCTTTCTCACCCGCAACATCGGCCACATCAGCCACAAGGGAGTGGCAGCCGGCCGGAGTGCGGCGCCAGGAGCGGAATGATGAGCGAGATCATCGAAGTCGTCGGTCGGGAGATCCTCGACTCGCGGGGCAACCCCACCGTCGAGGTGGAGGTCGAGCTGCTCGGCGGCGCGCGCGGCCGGGCCGCGGTGCCGAGCGGCGCGAGCACCGGCGCCCACGAGGCGGTCGAGCTGCGCGACGGCGGCGAGCGCTACCTCGGCAAGGGCGTGCGCACCGCGGTCGAGCACGTCAACGGCGAGATCGCCGACACGATCCTCGGCCTCGACGGCTGCGACCAGCGAATCCTCGACGACGAGCTGTGCCGGCTCGACGGCACCCCCAACAAGGGGCGCCTCGGCGCCAACGCGATCCTCGGCGTGTCGCTCGCGACGGCGCACGCGGCGGCGGCCGAGAGCGGGCTGTCGCTGTTCCGCTACGTGGGCGGGTCCAACGCGTCGGTGCTGCCGATGCCGCTGATGAACGTGCTCAACGGTGGCGCGCACGCCGACAGCAACGTCGATATCCAGGAGTTCATGCTGGCGCCCGTGGGCGCGGCCACCTTTGCCGAGGCGCTGCGCTGGGGTGCCGAGACGTATCACGCGCTGAAGGCGATCCTGCACGCGCGCGGTCTGGCGACCGCGCTCGGCGACGAAGGGGGCTTCGCGCCGAACCTCCCGAGGAACGAGGACGCGCTCGCGCTGCTCGTGGAGGCGATCGAGAAGGCCGGCTACGTGCCCGGCACCGAGATCGCGCTCGCGCTCGACGTCGCGTCGACCGAGCTCTACGCCGACGGGCACTACGCGCTCGAGGGCGAGGGCACCTCGTTCACCGGGGAGGCGTTCGCCGACTTCCTCGCCGGTCTGTGTGACCGGTACCCGATCGTCTCCATCGAGGACGGCATGAGCGAGGACGACTGGGACGGGTGGAAGGCACTCACCGACCGCATCGGCGGTCGGGTGCAGCTGGTGGGCGACGACCTGTTCGTCACCAACCCCGAACGGGTCGCCGAGGGGGTCCGGCGCGGCGTGGCCAACTCGATCCTGATCAAGGTCAACCAGATCGGGTCGCTCACCGAGACGCTCGACACCGTCGAGCTCGGCCGTCGCCACGGGCTCACGTCGGTGATGTCGCACCGCAGCGGTGAGACCGAGGATGCCACGATCGCCGACCTCGCGGTCGCCACCAACTGCGGGATGATCAAGACCGGCGCGCCGGCGCGCAGCGACCGCGTCGCCAAGTACAACCAGCTGCTCCGCATCGAGGAGGAGCTCGGCCCGGTGGCCCAGTATCTGGGTGGGGGTGCGCTCGCGGGCGCCGCCCCCGCGGGTGGGGAGTAGCCCTCGTCCATGGCCGAGCAGCGGCGCCACGCCGCCCACGCCCAGCAGCACCGGGTCCGCCGGCGGCGCGGCGTGGTGGTGCTCGTGCTGCTCGGATTCGCCGTCGTGGTGGTGCTCTTCGCGTTCGTCTACCCGACCCGCACGTTCCTGTCGCAGCGGGAGGAGGTCAGCGCGGCCGAGCGGCGGCTCGAGGTGCTGGAGGAGAGCGCGAAGGCGCTCCGCCGCGACAACGCGCAGCTCCAGACCGACAGCGAGGTCGAGCGCCGCGCCCGCGAGGACTTCGGCATGGTCCGCCCCGGCGAGACCCCCTACGTCCTCGTCCCCGCCCCGCCCCCCACCACCTGGCTCCCGTAGCTCCCCCGACACCCGTTGATGCGTCCCTGAGCGACGCTCAGCGTCGGTCTGGGGACGCATGGTCTGACCATGCGTCCCTGAGCGACATCGGTCGTACACTCCGAGCCGTGCCGGCCACGCTCGAGGATCGTGACGCGGTCGCGGCCCTGCTCGGGCGGGAGCCGACGGCCGACTTCGACGTCGTGGTGCGACGCGCACACGGCGCGCCGGTCGTGATCCGCAACGCGCCGTTCACTCGCGACGGCACCCCGATGCCGACGCGCTACTGGCTGGTCGACCCCGAGTGGAACCGCGCGGTCGGCCGTCTCGAGGCCGACGGCGGCGTCGACGAGGCCGAGGTCGAGATCGGACCGGAGGCGCTCGCGGCGGCGCACACCGCCTACGCCGCAGCACGCGACGCCGTGATCGCCGACGACCACGCCGGGCCCCGACCCTCCGGTGGCGTGGGTGGCACCCGCATCGGGGTGAAGTGCCTCCACGCGCACGTCGCCTGGCGCCTCGCGGGGGGCGACGACCCGGTGGGCGACTGGGTGCTCGCTCGGCTCGACCCCACACTCCTCGCCGACACCCGTCCCGACGACCGCGCCGCGCCGGCCGCCGCGGGGGATCCGGCATGAGCCGCCGTCTCGGCGCCGTCGACATCGGCACCAACTCGGTCCGCCTGCTCGTGGCCGATGTCGACGGCTCGGACGCCGACATGCGGGTCGCCACCCTCGAGCGGCTCATGACCATCACCCGGCTGGGGCAGGGCGTCGACGAGGAGCGCCGGCTCCACCCCGAAGCGATCGCCCGCACCCTCGCGGTCCTCGACCGCTACGGCGCGATCGCCCGCGACCTGGGCGTCGAGGCGTTGCGGGCCACGGCCACCAGCGCCGCGCGCGACGCCGCCAACCGCGACGACCTGTTCGATCCGGCCGAAGCCGCCCTCGGCGTGCGGCCCGAGCTGCTCAGCGGCGCCGAGGAGGCCCGGCTGTCGTTCCTCGGTGCGACGGCCTCGCTCGCCGACGTGGGCGCCACCCCGCCGTACCTCGTGGTCGACATCGGCGGCGGATCCACCGAGTTCGTGCTCGGCACCGACGCGCCCTCCGGCCTTCTCTCGGTCGACATGGGATGCGTGCGCATCACCGAGCAGTACCTGCACTCCGACCCTCCGGCACCCGAGGAGCTGTCGACCGCGGTGTCGATCGTGCGCGATCACCTGACCGACGTGGAGCGGGCGATCCCCGACCTGCGCGACGCCCGCACGCTCGTCGGTCTCGCCGGCACCGTCAGCGCCGTCGCCACGGTGGAGCAGGGTCTCCACGAGTACGACCGCGACCGCATCCATCACTTCCGGCTCACCCGGGCCGCGGTGGAGGACGTGTTCCGCACCCTCGCCACCGAAGCGGCCGACGATCGCCGCCACAATCCGGGTCTCGAGGCCGAGCGGGTCGACGTCATCGTGGGCGGCGTGACGGTGCTCGCCACCGTGATGCGCACCTTCGGCTTCGACGAGCTGCTCGTGTCGGAGGAGGACATCCTCGACGGACTGGTGCGGGACCTCGCCGCCCGCTGACCTCACCGGACTGGAACCGGTTCTCCTTTCGGCCCGCGATATCCACCACTTCGGCGTCCGCGTTCAGCAGTATGCGCGGGTGGAGCTCACGGAGTTCGTCGCTGCCCTCGACCGTCTGACCGCCGACGACATCCGGCTCGTCGCGAAGTCGCTCGAGAACGAGACGTTCTCCGACGAGGTCGACTGGTGGCGGGCGACCATCGCCATCGACCGCGCGATCCGGCATGCACGCGTCGCCCGTCACGCGGCGCGTGCGGCCGCCCGGGCCGCCCAGATCGTGCAGGAGCGGGCCGAGCAGGGCGGCGTGATGCTCCCCGACGACGACGTCACCCGGGTGGCCCGGGCCGCGGCCGAGATCGCCCGTGGCCTCAGCGTGGGCCCGGCGACCCAGCCCATCGTGGTCCTCCTCATGGAACCCTGGGCAGCCGTCGTGCCCATCGTCTGACGCGTCTCGTCCCGACCCGCACGCGGGTCCCGCGTGGCTCGGCCCGCGTCCGTAGGATGCGGTCCGTGACGACGACCGACCGACTGCTGCTGGGCCCCGGCCCCTCCAACCCCTACCCCGAGGCGGTGGCTGCGCTCGGCCGACCGATGCTCGGGCACATGGATCCCGAGTTCATCCTCGTCATGGACCAGACGATGGAGCGGCTGCGGGCGGTGTTCCGCACCGAGAACGAGCTCACGCTGCCGATCAGCGGCACCGGCTCGGCCGGCATGGAGACGTGCTTCGTCAACCTGCTCGAGCCGGGTGACACCGCGATCGTCGGGGCCAACGGCGTGTTCGGCGACCGGATGTGCGAGGTCGCCCGTCGTTGCGGTGCCGAGGTCGTGCGCATCGAGGAGGAGTGGGGCCGTGCGCTCGATCCGCAGCGCCTGCTCGACGCACAGCGCGCGCACCCGGATGCGCGTCTCGTCGCCGTCGTCCACGCCGAGACGAGCACCGGCGTGGAGAACGACGTCGCGCCGCTACGAGCCCTCCAGGGCACCGACACGCTCTTCGTGCTCGACACGGTCACGTCGCTCGCCGGCATCCCGGTCGAGATCGACGGCTGGGGCGTCGACGCCGCGTACTCGGGCACGCAGAAGTGCCTCGGCGTGCCGCCGGGGCTCTCGCCGGTGACGTTCTCACCGCGCGCGGTCGAGCGCATCCAGTCGCGCGACACGTCCGCGCAGAGCTGGTACCTCGACCTCGGCCTGATCGCGAGCTACGTGTCGGGCTCGTCGCGCGTGTACCACCACACCGCGCCGATCTCGATGGTGTTCTCGTTGCACGCCGCCCTCGGCGCGATCCTCGACGAGGGACTCGACGCGGTGTGGCGACGCCACGCCGCGGTGGGCCTGCACCTGCACGAAGCGCTGCCTCGGCTCGGCTTCAGCCTCCTCGCCGAGGAGGGCCACCGTCTCCCCGAGCTCACGACCGCCTGGCTGCCCGAGGGCGCCGACGACGCCGCGCTGCGCAAGGCGCTGCTCAACGACTACGGCATCGAGGTCGGCGGGGGGCTCGGTCAGTTCGCCGGCAAGGCGTGGCGCATCGGCCTGATGGGTCACAGCGCACGCGAGCGCTCCGTCGTCACCCTCCTCGGCGCGCTCAACGACCTGCTCTAGCGTTCCGAGCCGGGCCGGGCCGCCGGTCGGATCACCGGCAGTCGCCCTTCTCCGCTATCGCTCGCCGAGGGTCAGGAAGTGGTCGCGGTAGTAGGCGAGCTCGGTGATGGAGTCGTGGACGTCGAGCAGGGCGCGGTGGGTCTCCTGCTTGGCCGGGCGGCGGCGATAGGTCTCGGGTGCCCAGCGGCGGCACAGCTCCTTGAGCGTCGACACGTCGATGCTGCGGTAGTGCAGGTACTCCTCGAGCCGGGGCAGGTGCGCGTCGAGGAAGCGGCGGTCCACCCCGATCGAGTTGCCGCACAGCGGCGCGGTACGGGGCGTGTCGACGTGCTGTTGCACGTAGGCCAGTGCCTGCGCGCCGGCGTCGGACAACGGCAGGGTCGACGCCTCGATCGCCGCGAGCAGGCCCGATCGGGTGTGCATCTTCTGCACGAAGTCGTCCATCTCGGCGAGTGCGGCGGCATCCTGGTGCACGACGAGGTCGATGCCGTCGTCGAGCGGGGTGAGCGCGGCATCGGTCACGAGCACCGCGATCTCGACGATCACGTGCCGGCGCACGTCGAGCCCGGTCATCTCCAGATCGAGCCAGACCAGACGGTCCGCGCCGGCACCGTTCCCGTTGGATGCTTCGGCGCCGGACGCGTTTGCTGACATGCGTGTCACGCTAGACGCCCGGCACTTGTGCGCTTCGGCGCGGTGATGGATTACCGTCCCGCGCGTGCGGCGTGCTCCTTCGCTGACGGGACCTCGGGTCGAGCTCCGTGGTCTGCGCGCGGACGACTGGGAGCAGTGGCGAGCGGTGCGGTTGCGCAGCCGGCACTGGCTCGAGCAGTGGGAGCCGCTCCCCGACGTCGGTGCGCCCGATCCGGTCGGCGATCGCGAAGCGTTCCGAGCCCGCTGTGGCGCATGGGAGCGCCAGCGTGCGTTCGACAGCGCGTACGGCTTCGGGATCTTTCTGCGGCGCGGCGAGTTCATCGGGGAGGTGAGCCTCGGCACGGTGCAGCGCGGCCCGTTCCAGTCGGCGTTCGTCGGCTACTGGGTCGACGAGGCCCACGCGGGCAACGGCTTCGTGCCGGAGGCCGTCGTCCTCACGTTGCGGTACGCGTTCGAGGAGCTCGGGTTGCACCGCGTCGAGGCGGTGATCGTTCCCCGCAACGACCGCAGCCGTCGCGTCGCCGCGAAGCTCGGTCTGCGCGAGGAGGGCATCGCCGCACGGTTGCTCCAGATCCAGGGCGTGTGGGAGGACCACGTGCGCTACGCGATCACCCGCGAGGAGTGGGAGGCGCGGCGCGAGGACTACGAGCGCACGTTCCTGGGTCGGCGGCGGGTCACGGCCGTCGAACGCGCTCGTTGAGGTAGCCCTGCGCGAACGACCACGCCTGGCGGTCGAGCTCGGTGGTCACCGCCGCCTCGAAGTCGGGCTGCCACGGCGCATCCCGCAGCGTCTGCTTCACCCTGGTCATCAGGTCTCGTGGCACGCTCGCGGCGCGCGTGGCCATCGCGACGGCGGTGTCGACCAGCACGTCGGCGTCGACGCAGCTCCACGCGAGTCCGAGGTCGACGGCGCGCGTGCCGTCGACCCGCTCGCCGAACAGCGCCATCGCCGCCGTGGTCTGCGGGCCGGCGAGGCGGTCGAGCATCCACACGTGTCCACCGCCGGGGTGCAGTCCGATCTGCGCGAAGCGGGTGTCGAAGCGCGCGGCGGGACAGGTGATGCGCACGTCGCACACGAGGGCGAGGTTCATCCCGGCGCCCACGGCGGGGCCGTTGACTGCGGCGATCGTCGGCAGCGGCGAGTCGCGGAAAGCGAGGAAGCCGTCGTAGATCGCGCGCACCTCGGTGGGGTCGCCGCCCTCGGCGGCGGTGAGCTTGACGAGGTTGCCGAGGTCGGCGCCCGAGCAGAACGCGGACCCCGCGCCGGTCACCACCAGCGCGCCGACCGATTCGTCGTCGTTCAGGCGGCCGACGGTCGAGACGATGGCGTCGACCATCTCGGGGCTGAGCGCGTTCTTGCGGTCGGGGTCGTCGATGGTGAGCACGGCCACGCGGTCGTGCTGCTCCACGAGCAAGGGCATGGGCTCCTCCGGCGGTGGGTGACGGTGGAGGCCCGACGCTACGCGGCCACGTGCTCCCAACGGGGACCCACGAACCGCCCGACCATGCCGACGGCGCGCGCGACCATCCAGGCGGCGATCGTGGCCCACAGTGCGAGGAGGCCCCCGCCGGCAAGGGCGACGAGCACGGCGAGCGGAGCGAAGACGCCGAACGACGCGACGACCATGGCCCAGGCGAGGTAGCGCTGGTCGCCGGCGCCGATCAGCACGCCGTCGAGCACGAACACCACGGCGGCGAGCGGTTGGAGCACGGCGACGACCAGGAGCACCTGGGCCGCGAGGTCGACCACGGCGTCGTCGTTCGTGAACAGGTCGGGGAACCACGGCGCGCTCACCGCGACGACCAGGCCGACGACGATCCCGCACCCGATGCCGAGCACGATCATCCGCCGGCTGGCCGCCCGCGCCGCGACGGGTTCGCCCGCGCCCAGGTACCGCCCCACCATCGCCTGGGCGGCGATGGCGATCGCGTCGAGCGCGAGGGCGAGCAGGAGGTTCACCTGGAACGCGATCTGGTGCGCGGCGACGGCCACGTCGTCGATGCGGGCCGCGAGCGCGGTGACCGTGATCGAGACTGCGAGGAGCGAGCCGGTGCGGATCACCAGCGGACCGCCGATGACCGCGACCTGTCGCACGCCCGCCGCGTC
Source organism: Actinomycetota bacterium (assembly GCA_016870245.1). GTDB lineage: Bacteria > Actinomycetota > Acidimicrobiia > IMCC26256 > PALSA-555 > CAIUKV01. Next base: position 22,364 of record VGCA01000007.1, read on the forward strand.
GGGGCGCAGGCGGGCGCCGGTCGAGCGGGCGAAGCGACGGATGATCCAGACGTAGGCGAGGGCCGCGCTCACCTGGGCGATCACCGTGCCCCAGGCCGAGCCGGCGATCCCGAGGTCGAGCCCGTAGACGAGCAGCACCTCGAGCACGATGTTGACCACGTTGGCGGCGACCGCGATCACGAGCGTGGTGCGGGTGTCCTGCATGCCCCGCATGAACCCGGCCCCGGCCAGGGCCAGGAGGTAGGCCGGCGCACCCACCGCGCTGATCTGCAGGTAGGTGATCGCGTAGCCCCGGGCGCCCGACGACGCCCCCATCGCGTCGACCACGACCGGCGCGAGCACCACCCCCGCGACCATGAGGGCGAGGCCGAGCCCGAGCGCCAGCCACGCGGCGTCGACCCCGATGCCGGTGGCCTCCGCCCGCCGGCCGCCCCCGAGGCGGCGGGCCACCGCACCGGTCGTCGAGTAGGCCAGGAAGTTGAAGAGGGCGAACGCGGCGGTGAGCACGATGCCCGCCACGGCGAGGCCGGCGAGCTGGCGGGTGCCGAGGTGGCCGACGATCGCGGTGTCGGCGAGCACGTACAGCGGTTCGGCGATCAGCGCCCCGAGGGCGGGCACCGCCAGCCGCACGATCTCCCGGTCGTACGGGCTGCGCCACGTCGCCACCGGCTGGACCGTATCGGACCGGCGCCGCAGCATCCGATCGCATTCCTCGCACCATGTTGCAGCCGGCGCCCTCCCGAGGGATCCACGGCCACATGAACGGCGCCACGTGATCCGGGCGGATAACTGTCACACCCGGGCGCGACGATCACCGACGTGGGTGGAGCCTTGGGTATGAGTGCTCCCGGACCGACCGGGGTGGAGGGCTTCGCCACCGTCGCGCGCCGACTGGCCGAGGCGACCCGGGCGGCCGGCCTGGCCGTCCCTGCGTTCCGCTCGCCGCCCCGGGTCCCGGGCGCGGTGCGCACGCTGCGGCGCTACCCCGGGGGCACGGTGGTGTCGGTGCGCCTGCGCGACCGCCCGTTCGACGCGGTGATGACCGACATGGTCGAAGGGGTCATCGTCGCCAACCGGATGGGTGGTGAGGCGGCGCTGCGGGCCCGCACCTACCTCGCCGAGGCCGTGTCCGACCTCGGGATCGTCCCTGCCCCCGACGCGGGCGGCGTAGCCTCCGGCCAGGCTCGGGTGGTGGAACGGCAGACACAGGCGGCTTAAACCCGCCTGCTCCGCAAGGGGCGTGAGGGTTCGACTCCCTCCCCGAGCACCCGCTGGACTGGAATCATGGGCTCCGAAGGCGTGGGTGTCGGCGGTGCGCCGGCGTTTCGGTCACGCGACCACCGGGGTCACCCTCGTTGTCGGCTGTGGGTGTCACGTGGTCAGGCGCGAGCGACGCGTCCGTCGATCGCCTCTCGGATCAGGTCCGCGTGACCGTTGTGCCGCGCGGTCTCTTCGATCATGTGCGTGAGGACCCAACGGAGCGGGAACTGGAGCCCACCGAGTTCCGGCGGTGACCCCGTGGACAGCTGGTCCAGGTCTCTGCTCGTCGCGACGATCTCGTCGGCAACCGCCCACTCGGCGCGGTACGCGCCGATCGCTTGTGCGAGGGTGTCGTTGCTGGTCGGGTTGAAGCAACGATCGGGGTCCTCCGGGGTCGACCACTGGCTCTCGACGGCCTCTCCTGCGAATGCGATGCGGAACCACCAACGTTCTCCCTCGGCGAGGTGGCGGATCAGTCCCATGATCGACAAGGCAGACGGCGGATGGCGACGTCGAGCCTGGTCGTCCGTCAGACCGTCGGCCTGATCGACGAGGAGTCGGCGGTGGAAGTCGAGCCATCCTCGAAGGGAGGCTCGCTCGTCCGGGTCGAACCCGGGGCGAATCGGACCCATGGGCAGAGATGCTTGCCGACACGGGGCCGGCCCGCCAGATCTGCCGGGCAGTGAAGCCCGTGTCGAAGCCATCCGGACGCGGAAGCCTCAACCCTCACCGGTCTGCCCGGATTCTCGCGCCGAGTCGTCGGCAGCGAGGAAGAACTCCATCTCGGTCACGGCATCTCTGATGAGATCGGGCGCGCACAGGCGCGCCGCGGCCTGCCGGCGCTCCGCGTCCGTGAACGGGATTGCGGTGTAGGACCATTCGACGACGTTGCCGTTGGGGTCTTCGGCGTAGATGGAAGGCCCGCGGGCGTGCGCCATTCCGACGACGTCGCATCCGAAGCGCAGCAAGCGGTCGCGCGCCGCGTGGAGCGCGTCGAGGCTGGCGGCGCGGAACGCGAGATGGTTGACCCAGCTCGGGAGGCCGAGACCGCGAGAGATCGCGAAGTCGACGCCCTCGGCGCGATCGTCGTGCAGCTCCTGGAACGCCAGGAGAGTGCCGTCGCCGGTGTCGTAGAACGCGTGGCGCAGCCAGCCGCCGGGCGCGTCGGTGTCCGCGCCTTCGACGTGCACGAGCTCGAAGCCCATCGCCTCGGTGTAGAAGCGATGCGTTGCCGTGAGGTCCCCGGTCGCGATTCCGATGTGCGCGTAGCCCATCGCAGCCCTCCTTCGCTACAGTGATACTGTAGTCACTACAGTGAGACTGTATAACCCCGGCCGGTGGACAGCAAGCAGACTGCGCGAATGGGCACGCGGGAGCGACAGCGAGCGGCGACTCGGACGGCGATCCTCGAGGCGGCACGCGCCGCGTTCGTCGAATCCGGCTACGCGGGCACGACCATCACCTCGGTCGCCCATCTCGCGGATGTGTCGCCCGAGAGCATCTATCTCATCTTCACCAGCAAGCGCGGGCTGTTCGGAGCCGTCATGGAGGCGGCTGCCGCGGGCGATCGAACGGCGGTCGTTGACGAGTCCTGGATCGATGGCGTGAGGGCCGAGCCGGACCAACGGCGCCGGCTCGCGCTGATGGCGGAATCGACGCGTGACGTCTTGCGGAACGTCGCCCCGCTCGACGAGGCCGCCCGCGCCGCAGCGCTGTCCGATCCCGAGATCGCGGCGATGTGGCAGCTTCACGAGGAGCAACGACTTCGCGATACGCGTGTGCTCGTCGAGCTGCTCGCCGAGGCCGGCCCACTCAGAGTGACCGTCGCGGATGGGGCGGACCTGATGTGGGCGCTTTCCCGAAGCACCGACCTCTACCGCGCACTCACGAAGGACCGCGGGTGGGACGACGACAAGGCCTTCACGGTCCTCAACGACCTCCTTGCGCGAGTGCTCCTCCCCGACTCGCCGAACGGGGTCGGACCGAGAGAGCGGTAGGACTCGGGCGCGAGCTCGCCGTCAGGCCGAACGCGGGCCCCGTGATCAGTCGGAGACGTCGTCGAGGACGCCGCGCATCCGAGCGACGAACGCGGCGACGTTGTCGACGTCGACGGCACCCGCCTCGAAGGCCGTGAAGACGATCCGGTCGACGCCGAGCGCCGCCAGCTCACCCAGGAGCTCCGGGTCGGTGCCTCGCGAGTAGTCCCAGCTCCCCGGCCACACGGTGATCTCGATGGCGGCCGGGTCGCGGCCGGCGACGTCGGCGGCCCGGCGGATGGTCTCGATGCCTTCGGCCACCTCGGCGGGGCCGACGACGTAGGGGAACCAGCCGTCCCCGCGGGTGCCGGCGCGTCGGGCAGCGGCCGCCGATGATCCGCCGACGATGACGGGGACGCCGCCCGGCCGGACCGGCTTCGGGTCGACGTTCACGCGGGAGAAGGCGACGGTCGTCCCTGCGTAGCTCACGGGGTTCGGCGCCCAGCAGGCCCGCATGGCGTCGATGGTCTCGTCGAGGCGACGCCCCTTCCCCTCGTAGGGGACGTTGACGGCCCGGTACTCCTCGATCTGCCAGCCCATGCCGACGCCGAGGCGCACCCGGCCCGACGACATCCGATCGAGGGTCGCCACGGCTTTGGCGAGGATGAGCGCCGGGTGCTGGGTGGCGACGACGACGGAGGTGCCGAGCACCAAGCGCTCGGTGTGGGCGCCGACGAATGCGAGCACCTGCAGGGGATCGGGCATCAGTGCTGCGCCGCCGCCGGGCATGCGACCATCGGCCGAGTAGGGGTAGCGGGGCTCGTAGTCCTCGGCGACGAGGATGTGCTCGACCGCCCAGAACGACTCGGCTCCCGCGGCTTCGATCCCCGTGGCGAGCGCTTGGAGGTACGCGGGGTCACCGACGGTCTCGGGTGAGAAGGGGGGCAGCAGGCCGAGGCGCATCGCGCCGTCACGGGTTCCGGACGCCGTCATCGGTCAGCCCCTCTCTGCGGGAACGGGCAGGTCGTAGAGCCGGATCGCGTTGTCCGACATCACCCGCCGGCGGCTGAGCTCGGGGAGCGAACGGACGGCGTTCGATGCCACTGCGACGCTGTCGGGGAAGAGGCAGGTGGGGTGCGGGAAATCAGTCTCGAACATGACGTTCGTGTCGCCCAGTGCCGCCACCGCCTCGGCGACGCCCGCCTCCTCGAACCAGAAGCAGGCGTGCATCTGCCGCCGGAAGTACTCCGTGGGCGTCAGCGAGTAGCGCGTGCCGTAGGTGTCGGGAGTGCTCTGCGCCTGCTGGTAGTCGAGCGACTCCAGGAAGAACGGGATCCAACCGATGCCGCTCTCGACCGACACGAACTGCAGGGTCGGGTGCCGTTCGAGCACGCCGCCGAAGATCAGGTTGGCCATCACCGACGCGTTGGACAGGTACATCATCGCGGAGCCGATCGCGAGCTTGGTGTTCTCGTCGAACGAAGGCCACGGTGACGACCCGAACCACGAGAACGTGTCGGTGCTGGCGCCGATGTGGAAGTTCACCGGCATCGACAGCTCGGCGCAGGTGTCCCACAGCGGGTCCCAATGCGTCTGCCCGAGGTCGGGCAGACCGATGAGGTGCGGCCCGGTGCCACAGTTGACTCCGCGCATGCCCATCGCGTGGCAGCGGCGCACCTCGGCCGTCGACGCCTCCATGCTCCACCACGGCAGGATCACCATGCCGAAGAGCCGGTTGCCGGTGGCCTCCTGCATCTCGGCGGAGGCGTCGTTGTAGATCTGGACGGTCAGCAAGCGGAGGGCTTCGTCCTCCTGGGCGATGAGCCCCTGCCCGCCGAACCCGAACGTGTTCGGGTAGATGATCTGGGCCCAGATGCCCAGCTCGTCCATCAGCTTCACGCGCTCGTGGATGTCGAATGCCGCCGGGTGGATCTCGTCGAAGCTCATCCCGGCGAAGCTGAGGCCGAGATGCTTCCCGCCGTGCCGATCGACGACAGCCGATGAACCGGCCGGGCCGACCAACGTGCCGTCGAACATCCACACGTTGCGGCCGTCGACGACCTCGACCCGCGGCACCCGGTCGGCGTAGGCGGCGGGCGCGCGAGACGTCCACAGGTCGCGGGGCTCGGTCAGATGGGTGTCGACGTCGATGATCGGGACGTCGATGGGGAGTCCCAGCGCCTCGTTGACCGAGGCGGGCGCGGTCGTCATGGGTGCACTCCTCGTGCGCTCTTCGGAGGGGGCGCCGTGGCCCACTAGTCAAGCGGGATTGACGTGTCGGTGCAAGCCAGGGCACAAGGGAACCCGCCGAGATGGCGTCGCCACGGACTAGTTTTCCCGGCCGTGACCGGGGATCGGCGCGCCGCGACGCCGGCGGGCTGGTGTGCGAGCCGACGGCGTTCGGTCACCTCCACCTGGGCGCGCGGCAGCATCAGACCCTGCGACTTCGGGCGGAGGCCGGTGGCGAGTCCGACGAAGGGAGCACCGCGATGAAGCTCGACGGCAGGGTGGCGCTGATCTCGGGGGGCGCTCGGGGACTGGGTCTGGCGATGGCCGAGGCATTCGTGGCCGAGGGCGCTCGGGTGATGATCGCCGATGTGCTCGATGACGAAGCAGCGGGCGCATGCCGGCGGCTCGGCGACGATGCCGCGTGGGTCCACCTCGACGTGACCGAGGAGGCGGAATGGGACCGCGCGGTCGCCGCGACGGTCGAGCGCTTCGGGCATCTCGACGTGCTGGTCAACAACGCGGGCACGGCGGAGGGCGCGCCCCTGTGGGAGATGTCGGCGGAGAGCTACCGGCGCGTGATCGATGTGAACCAGGTGGGGGTGTTCCTCGGGATGAAGGCGGTCGTCGCGGCCATGACCGCGGCGGGTCGGGGCTCGATCATCAACATCTCGTCGATGGACGGCCTGGTGGGCGTGCCGCGCATCATCTCCTACGTGGCGAGCAAGTGGGCGGTGCGGGGCATGACGAAGGCTGCGGCGATGGAGCTGGCGCCGCGCAACATCCGGGTCAACTCGATCCACCCGGGGAACGTGCACACGCTGCTCGCCGCGGTTCCGGGGCAGGACCGTGCGCCCGTGCGTGCGATGATCGAGACCGCGACGAAGCGTCACGCGCCCATGGGGCGGGTGGGCGAGGCATCCGAGATCGCGTCCATGGCGGTGTTCCTCGCGTCGGATGACAGCTCGTACTCGACCGGGTCGGAGTTCGTCGCCGACGGCGGCTTCACCGCCGGCTATCCGGGTCCGGGGTCGGCCGACCCGTTCTGATCCCGCGCTCACCGCGCTCACCGTGCTCGGCGGGCCAGTCGCGGTCAGGAGCGGTCAGCGCGCGGCAACGTCGTAGTCGGCCGGGTCGATGGTGGCGGTGCGGTCGTGGAACTCCGTCATCGAGAAGGGCCATTGGGTGACGATGCGGCCCGAAGGCGTGCGGTAGTAGCCGTTGCACCCGAAGTTCCACACCGGGATGTCGGCGATGGCCTGTTGGACCTCGGCGTTGAAGCGCGTCATCGGCTCCGGGCGTACGTCGACCCACGCGAGGTGCTCGTCGCGCAGCCGGCGGATGTGGGCGAGGATGTGCTCGACCTGATACTCGATCATCGTGAGGATCGAGCCGTTGTTCGTGTTGGGTCCGTAGAGCATGAAGAGGTTGGGGAACCCGGCGGTGGTGATGCCCAGGTAGGCGGTCGCTCCGTCGCTCCACGCATCGTCGATGCTCGTCCCGTCCCGACCCACGACGTCGATCGCCGACAGGTACTTGGTCGCGGCGAAGCCCGTCGCGAGGACGATCGTGTCGACGACCCTCTCCTGTCCGTCGTCGGTCACGACGCCGTTGGGCGTGATCCGGACGATGGGCTCGGTGACGAGCTCGAGGTTCGGTTCGTTGAACGCGGGGTAGTACACGTTCGACATCAGCGGTCGCTTGCAGCCGAAGGGATGCTGTGGGCGCAGCTTCTCCCGCACCACGGGGTCCTGCACCTGGTCGATCGCCTGGTTGACCGCGGTGACCGAGAGGGCGAGCTTCTCGGTGTTGGTGAAGGTCATGCCCTTGTTCATCGAGTCCTCGACCTCGCGACGGAACTCGAGGATCGGGGTCGGGTCGTCGCGGAACGCCGCGAGCTGCTCGTCGGTGTACGGCGTGTCGATCTTCGGTGTGACCCAGTTCGCGGTGCGCTGGAAGAGGTGCACCATGGCGGCCTGCTTGCGGATCTCGGGCACGAACTGCACCGCCGAGGCCGCGGCGCCGATCACCGCCACGCGTTCTCCGGTGAGGTCGTGGTCCCAGTTCCACTGGGCCGAGTGGAACATCGTTCCGGCGAAGTCGTCGAGCCCGTCGATGGCCGGCCAGGCCAGGTCGTTGAACATGCCGATCGCACTCACCACCACGTCGGCGGTGACCGTGGCGCCGTCGTCGAGGGTGAGCGCCCACGTGGCCGACGTCTCGTCCCAGACGGCGCGCGTGACCCCGTTGCCCAGGCGGACGTGGGGGAGCACGCCGAACTTCTCGGCGACGTGCTCCATGTAGGCGAGGATCTCGGGCTGGGTCCCGTAGGGCTTGGACCAGTCGGCCTTGATCTCGAACGAGAACGAGTACAGGGCGGACTGCACGTCGCACTCGCACCCGGGGTAGCGATTCAGGTTCCAGGTGCCCCCGACGCCGTCGGACTTCTCGAGGAGCACGAAGTCGTCGAAGCCTTCGTCGAGCAGGCGTTTGCCCATGCAGAGCCCGCCCGGTCCCGCGCCGATGATGGCGACCTGGACACGATCCGTTCCGTGTGTGCTCATCGAAGTCTCCCGTTGCGTTCCCGATCGTCCCTCACGGCAACGATCCCGGCCGGCCGTGCAGAGTAGAGTACTCAAGCAGAATTGACGAGTTGGGGTCGCGGTGGTTGAGTCAGAGCGCGAGGTCGAGCGGGGCTCGGAAACCCATCGCAGCGCGGACAATGTGGTGCACCACCTGATCGCGATCGCCAACGACCTGCGTCGTCACATCGATCGCGTGCTGGCGGATTCCGGGTACGAGCACCGGCGTCCCGCGTTCGCTCCGCTGTTCTCGCTTCTGTGGAAGGGGGCGGTGCCCCAGGGCCGACTCGCGGAGGCCCTGGGCGTGAGTGCCCAGGCTGCCAGCCAGTCGGTCGGGTTCGCCGCCCGCGCGGGGTTCGTGGCGCGCGTCGCCAACCCCGACGACGGCCGGTCGAAGCTCGTGGAGCTCACGGATCTGGGGCGTGCCTTCGTGTCCGATGGCGCGGACGCCATCACCGAGCGCGCCCGCGACTACTCGGCCATCATCGGTCCTCGCCGCTTCGCCCGCTTCGATCTCGCGTTGCGCCGGCTGTCGACCGGGATGCGCCTCGGTGCCGACGGCGATCCCGTCGCCAGCCTCGCGCCACGGGCGTCGATCATGGCGGTCGTGGCGTTGGCCGATGAGGCGATGCGCTCGCTGCACGAGGTGATGCACGCGGCCGGTCATGGGTGGATCACTGCGGGCCAGAACCTCGTCCTCGTGTACGTCGGCCCCGACGGGGCGCGGTCCAGCGAGCTGGCGCGGGTCCAGCGGGTGAGTCGCCAGGCGGTCAGCGCAGTGCTCCACGAGCTCGAGGCACAGCGATGTGTGCGGCGTCGGAGCGACTCGAACGACGGGCGGGGAGTCGTGTTCGTGCCGACCGCGAAGGGTCGTCGGGTGCTCGCCGACTACGTCGCCGGCATCGATGACGTGGAAGCCCGGTACACGGAGATCCTCGGGGCCGCTCGGTTCGAGGAGCTGGCCGGCACCGCGCGGGATCTCAGCCGCATCCTGGTGCTCGAGCACGCGTTCTCCCTCCCGGCCGACCCGTCGTCGCTTCCCACCACTCCGACCGAACGCCGCCGAGGTGAGCTCGCCGACCTCGGGGTCGAGCTGCTGCGATGGCTGGGCGAAGCCGACGCGTGGTGGCTCGCGGCGCACCTGCGTGAGCAGGTGATCGCGCGTATCGAGGATCCCATGACTGGATCCGTCGACGCGGACCGGCGCTCCGGCTGACGAGGAGGACCCCATGACCGGCGGAGCGAACGACCCGACCGCGGGCTGCACGCGACGGACCGGATGATGGCGGCGCGCGTGGTCGACGAGTCCCGCCCGCTCGACGGCGTCCAGGTCATCGAGTGTGCGACGGGGATCTCGGGACCCCTCCTCGGCAAGCTGTTCGTCGATGCCGGTGCCGACGTCGTCAAGGTCGAGCCGCCCGGCGGCGACCCGCTCCGGCGGTTCGCGTCGACGGTGTCGGTGCCGGATGGTCACGATGGGGCGCTGTTCCGCTACTTGAACCGGGGCAAGCGCTCGACCGTGGGTTCGGTCGTCGATGCTCGGGTTCGCGCCCTGCTGCCCGGCGCGGACCTGCTGATCGACGACGGTGATCCGGCCCTCGACATCGCGGCGCTCCGCCGTTCCTGCCCCCGGCTCGCGGTCGTGTCGATCTCCGCGTTCGGTCGCGGCGGACCCTGGTCGGGCCGGCCCGCCACCGACCTGACCATCCAGGCGGAGTCGGGCGGGCTGCAGTTCCGCGGGCCGACCGACCGACCTCCGGTGCAGGCCGGGGGTCGGATCTCGGAGTTCCTCGGTGGCCTGTTCGCCGCGGCCCCGGCGCTGGCCGCGGTGCTGCACGCGCGTTCCGGCGGTGAAGGGACGCATCTCGACCTGTCCCTCCACGACGTGATGGCCCTCTCGGGCACCAATCACCTCGACCTCGTGCACCAGCTCACGGGCGCGCCGGACGTCGGGCCTCCCGTGCGCACGCTCGACACGCCCGGGATCGAGCAGGCGCGCGACGGGCTGGTCGCGTTCAACTGCAATGCCGGGCACATGATGCAGATGTTCCTGCTCCTGCTCGGTCGGCCCGATCTCATGGAGGACCCGCAGTACCTGAGCCTGAATGCCCGGCTCGGGATGGGTGCGTCGTGGCAGGACGTGATCGACGCGTGGGTGTCGACTCGCACGGTGCGCGAGGTCATCGACGACGCGGTCGCGCTGCGGGTTCCGGTGGCGCCGTGCCACGACGGCGCGTCGGTGGGCCACGACGAGCAGCTCGTCGCCCGCGACGTCTTCGTCACGGCCGAGGACGGGCAGGTGGGGCTGCGCCCACCGTATCGATTGGGTGGGCAGGCCATCGGCGTACCGCCCCGTGCGCCGCGCCTGGGCGAGCACGACGCCGACGTGCGACCGCGCCCTGCGCCCGAGCGGTCCATGGCCGCGCTCGGGACGGATCCGGCTCGGCCGCTCACCGGGCTCCGGGTGGTGGATCTGACGGCGTGGTGGGTCGGCGCGCTCACGACCCAGATCCTCGGTCGCCTCGGCGCCGACGTGATCCACATCGAAGGGCCGGGCAATCCTGACGGCATGCGGCTCCTGGGCAAGGTGCTCGCGCGCTCGGACGACTGGTGGGAGTACGGGCATGTCTTCGCCGCGGTGGACACCGATCGCCGTGGCATCGCCGTCGATCTCGGGACCGACGAGGGCCTTGGCCTCCTGTGGCGCCTGATCGAGCAGGCCGATGTGCTCGTCGAGAACTTCGCGCCGAGGGTGGCCGAGGCCTGGGGACTCACCCACGACGCCGTGCTCGCCCGGAATCCCGACATCGTCTACCTCCGGATGCCGGCGTTCGGCCTCGACGGCCCGTGGCGCGACCGCCCGGCCTTCGCCCAGACGATCGAGCCGATGTCCACGATGTCGTCGATCACGGGCTTCGCCGACGGCATGCCGGTCTCGAAGGGCGGGCTGCCCGACCCGGTGGGGGGTGCGACCGGCGCCTGGGCTGCGTTGGTGGGCCTCGCGCAGCGTGCACGCACGGGTGCGCCGGTGGCGGTGGAGTCGGTGATGCTCGAAGCCGCGCTGCACGTCGCGGCCCAGCCGATGCTCGAGCACCGCGCGTACGGCACCACGATGGGCCGCGCGGGCAACCGGGCCGCCCACGCTGCGCCGCAGGGCGTCTACCGCACTGCGGCAGAAGGCGAGTGGCTCACCGTGAGCGTGACGACCGACGCGCAGTGGCAGGCGCTCGCCGCGCGTGTGGGGGATCCGGCGCTCGCTCGCGACCCCCGGTTCACCTCCCACGACGGACGGGTCGAGCACCACGACTCGCTGGACACGATCATCGGAGCGTGGGTTGCGACCCGTGACGCCTCGACGGCCGCCGACGAGCTGTGCGCGCTCGGCGTGCCGGCCGGCTGGTGCCGCGACCCGCGACTGATTCGCCATCACCCGCAGTACCGGGCGCGTGGTCTGTTCGAGCCGGTGGACCATCCCGTCCTCGGACGCATCGAGGTCCCGGGCCAGCCGTATCGGGCACCCGGTGTGAGCAAGTGGATCACGCGCCCCGCGCCGACCTTCGGGCAGCACACGCGCGAGGTCCTCGGCGAGCTCGGCGTCACCGCCGACGCGATCGACGACCTCTACCGGCGGGGTGTGGTCGCCGATCGGCCTCGCGATCTCTGACCGGTCCGCGACCTGCGCGTCTTCCGCCTCGACGGCCGTGAGGGCCGCCAGGCCGCGCGGATCCGCCCGCAGGTGCGTCGTGCTTCTCAGCCCACCAGGAGCCGGACGGCGGCGATGACACCGACGACGACGACGGCGCCGCGCAGCCATGGGCCCGGGAGGCGACGGCCCACGTGCGCGCCGGCCTGGGCACCGACGATCGAGCCGATCGCGATGAGCGCGGACACCTCCCATACCACGTCGGCCGAGAACACGAAGATCAGCGCGGCCACGCCGTTGGCGATGAGGGCGAGCACGTTCTTCACGCCGTTGAGTCGCTGGAGCGAGTCGATGATGAAGATCCCGAGGAGCGACAGCAGGATCACGCCCTGGGCAGCTCCGAAGTAGCCGCCGTACACGCCCGTGAGCAGGATGCCGACCCACAGCACCGGCCCCCCGTGCTCCACGTGCGCCTCCCGGCGGCCGGCGACCCAGGCGCTGAGCCGGGGCTGCACGATCACCAGCGCGACCGCGAAGAGGATCAGCACGGGGACCACGGCGTCGAACACCGACGACGGCAGCGTGAGCAGGAGGATGCTGCCGGTGATCCCGCCGATGAGCGAAGCCGACCCGAGGAGCAGGAGCCGGCGCCGTTGGCCCCGCAGCTCCCGCCGGTAGCCCACGGCGCCGCTCAGCGAGCCGAACACGAGGCCCACGGTGTTGCTCACGTTGGCGGTGACCGGCGAGTACCCGAACGCCAGCAGCGTGGGGAAGGTGATGAGCGAGCCGGAGCCCACGATGGTGTTCACCATCCCCGCGAGGAGGCCGACCCCGAGGATCGCGACCGCCTCCCAGACCGACATGCCGCACGGAGCCTAGAGGCGCCCGTCGACGGGCGCCTCGACCGTTCGTGCCGTCGCGGTCCGGACCCCGTCGGCGACCTGCCACTATGCCGGGATGGAGCAGGGCAGTGCGGCGGCGGTCGCCCGGGCGCTGATCGACAACGTCGAGCGGGCGGTCCTCGGCAAGGGCGATGTGGTCCGCATCGTCGTCGCGGCGCTCCTCGCGGGCGGCCACGTGCTCATCGAGGACGCGCCGGGCACCGGCAAGACGCTGCTCGCCAAGGCGCTCGCCCGTTCGATCGGTGGCACTGTCGGCCGGGTCCAGGGCACCGCCGACCTCCTGCCGTCCGACGTCACCGGCGTGACGATCTTCGACCCGGAGCGCCGTGAGTGGGAGTTCCGGGCCGGGCCGGTGATGCACAACGTGCTGCTCGTCGACGAGATCAACCGGGCCACGCCCCGGGCCCAGGCCGCGCTGCTCGAGGCGATGGCCGAGCGTCAGGTCACGGTCGACGGCGTGACCCGGCCGCTTCCCGACCCGTTCTTCGTGCTCGCGACCCAGAACCCCCACGGCGAGGGCGGCACGTTCCCGCTGGTCGCCGGCGAGTACGACCGCTTCGCCGTGCGCGTGCACCTCGGCGCGTCCGACCGCGAGAGCGAGCGGCGGCTCCTGCGCGGGGAGGGCGGACTCGGCGGGCTCGACAGCCTGGTGCCCGTCGGCACTCCCGAGGGCATCGCGCGGGCCCGGTCCGAGGTGGCGCGCCTGCACGTGGCGCGCGGGGTCGAGGACTACGTGCTCGACCTGGCCGCGGCCGCCCGGACCGACGCCGCGATCCCGCGCGGCATCAGCACCCGAGCGGTCCAGATGCTCCTCGGGGTGGCGAAGGGCCATGCCGCGGTCGCAGGGCGGGACTTCGTCACCCCCGACGACGTGCAGGCGGTCGCCGTCGCAGTCCTCGCCCACCGTGTCGACGACGCGGGCGGCCTGGCGTCGACCGCGGCGGGTCGTGCCGCGGTCGAGCGGCTGCTCACGTCGGTCTCGGTCCCGGTGGCGTAGGCGGCACCCGTGCCCGGGCCCCGCCCGTCGTCCCGCCTGCACCCCCACCCGCTGCTCCTGCTGGCGGTGGTCGGCTGGTTCCTGCTCGCCCGGGCCGACGACGTCCTGCTCGCCCGGGGCCTGCGCCTCGCGATGCTCCTCATCGTCGCGGCCGACGTCGTCTGGGCGGTGGTGCGCACACGACGGGCGTCGGTGCGGATCGTCGACCAGCCCACCTCGGCCTTCGTGGGTGACGAGATCGCCCTCGACGTCGAGGTCACCGGTGCCGGCCGCGGCATCACGGTCGGGATGACGTCGTCGCCCGGCGCGCCGTGGGTGGTGGCGGTGGGCGACGGCGTGGGTCGCCTCCCCGGCACGGCAAACTTCCGCGGGGTGGCCCGCCTGGTCACCGTGCAGCTGCGCGGGCACGGTCCGCTCGGCCTCGTCGGCTTCTCGCACTCCTCCTCGCTGCCCATCCGGCCCCTGTGGATCGCCCCCCGACCGGTCGCGCCGCCGGCCGAGCTCCGCCTGGGCGCCGGCCACGGCGACGAGTCGGGACCGCCCGACCTGGGCGACGC
>VGCA01000008.1 GCA_016870245.1 Actinomycetota bacterium
CGGCGGCTTCGGCGGGCGGTGGCACAGGGTCCACCGGCCCGGACGGGGCGGGCACCGGCGGGAGCCGGACCGGCGGGGACGCCGACGCGCCCGCGGGAACGCCGCCCTCGAGCGCGCGCTCGAGTCGCTCGACCCGCTCGGCGAGCAGCACCATCGGCGGACCGGCGTCGCGACGCGCGAGGCGCACGAGCGCGACCTCGAGCACGAGGCGGGGGTCGGCGGCGTCGATGCCGCGCATGTCGACGACGGCCTGCCCGAGCGTCTCGATCACGCGCACCAGGGCGCCGTTGCCGAGCGACTCGCCCAACGCGCGCAGGCCGGCCAGCTCTTCTTCGCTCCCGTCGACCGAGACGCGCCCGCCCCCGGCGTGCAGCAGGAACGCGTCACGGGTCGCCCGCAGGAGATCGTCGGCCACGCGCCGGGGCTCGTGCCCGGCGTCGAGCAGCGCGCCCAGCTCGACGAGCACGGTCGCGGCGTCGCCGTCGGCGATCGCCTGGAGGATCCGCGCGCGCAGGTCGAACGGCGACCCGCCGAACAGCGCGGCAACCTCGGCGGCTTCGAGGCGGCCGGTGGCGTGCGCGAGCGCCTGGTCGAGCAGCGAGAGCGCGTCGCGTGCCGAGCCGTTCCCGGCCCGGGCGACGATCTCCAGCGCCGCGGCGTCGGCGTCGACCCCTTCCTGCGCGCAGATGTCAGCCAGGTGCGCGGTGAGCTGCTCGGTGGAGAGCAGCGAGAACTCGAAGTGCTGCGTGCGCGAGCGGATGGTGGGGAGCACCGACTCGGGGTTGGTGGTCGCGAGCACGAACACCACGTGGTCGGGTGGCTCCTCGAGGCTCTTCAGCAGCGCGTTGGACGCCGCGTCGGTGAGCATGTGGACCTCGTCGAGGATGTACACCTTCTTGCCGCCGGTCGCGCTGCGGAAGGCGATGCGCTCGAGCAGCTCGCGGGTGTCGCCCACACCACGGTTCGACGCGGCGTCGAGCTCGAAGAGATCGATGAACGTGCCCTGGGCGACGGCCGCGCAGTGGTCGCAGACCCCGCACGGCTCGCCGTCGTCGCCGAGGTCGAGGCAGTTGAGCGCCTTGGCGAGGATGCGCGCGCTCGTGGTCTTGCCCGTGCCGCGCGGCCCGCTGAACAGGTAGGCGTGGCCCACGCGGCCGTCGCGCACGGCGTTGCGCAGCGCGGTGGTCACGTGCTCCTGGCCGACGAGCTCCGCGAACCGCTGGGGCCGGTACTTGCGGTAGAGCGACTGGTAGGCCATCGATGCCGATCGTAGGCGCAGGGTGCGACGAGTCGCGAGAGCCGGCGCACGCGGCCGACCGCCGGCGGTGGCAGGCTGGACCCGTGCACCGCCTGCTGCTCCTCCGTCACGCGAAGTCGTCGTGGGCCGATCCGGGGGTTCGCGACCACGACCGGCCGCTCAACGACCGGGGTCGGGCCGCGGCGCCGCTCGTGGGCGGCTACCTCCGCGCCCACGACCTCGTGCCCGACCGGGTGCTGTGCTCCTCGGCCCGCCGCACCTGCGAGACGCTCGCTCGGCTCGACCTGCCCGACTCCGTCGACATCGAGGTGGAGCACGACCTCTACCTGGCGTACGCAGAGACGGTGCTCGACCTCGTGCGCGAGACTGACGACGCGGTCACCACCCTGATGGTCGTCGGCCACAACCCCACGACCCACGACGTCGCCCTCGGCCTCGCGGGCGGCGGCGACCCGGACGCGCTGGCCCGCCTGGGCCAGAAGTACCCGACCGGCGCCCTCGCCGTCCTCGGGATCCCCGGCGCCTGGCGCGAACTCGCGGAGGGCACCGCGACGCTCGATCGCTTCGTCACGCCCCGCGAGCTGGCGTAGCGCCGATCGCGCGCATGGGGCGTACGCCTGCGCCTCGATCGCGGACGCCGGATGGCACCCTGATGCGATGACAAAACGCACCCACGACCGTCCCTGGCACCGCCCCGGAGCCGCGGCCTACGCGCGCGCACGTCGCCGCAACGCGTTGCACCCGCCCGTGACCGTGTACCCGATGCCCGACGACGTCACGAAGGACACCGACGTCGCGGTCGAGATGCCCGACGGCGTGACCCTGCGGCTGAACCTGTGGCGACCGGCCGGCGACGGACCGTTCCCGGTGATCCTGTCGGCCCACCCCTACGGGAAGGACGCGGTCCCGACCAGGAAGCGTCGGGGCTGGAAGCTCAGCCCGCAGTTCCGGATCATGAACCAGCCGGAGCCGGTGCGGATCTCCGACCAGACGAGCTGGGAGGCGCCCGACCCGGTGTGGTGGGTCCAGCAGGGCTACGCGGTGATCAACCTCGACACCCGCGGTGGGGGTCACTCCGAGGGTCGCGGCAGCCTGCTCTCCGACCAGGAGGCCGACGACATCGCCGAGGTCATCGACTGGGCCGCGACCCAGCCGTGGTCGAACGGACGGGTCGGGATGCTCGGGGTGTCGTACCTCGCGCTCTCGCAGTACAAGGTCGCCGCCCTGAACCCCCCGGCGCTGAAGGCGATCTGCCCCTGGGAGGGGTTCACCGACGCGTACCGTGACTTCTTCACCCCGGGTGGCGTCGTCGAAGACGGCTTCGCCCGCATCTGGCTGTTCATGACCAAGCGGGTTGCGCGCCTCGAGACCGATCTCGCGGCCGAGCGTCGGGAGCACCCTTTGCGCGACGGCTGGTGGGACGCCCTCACGCCCAACCTGTCACGCATCCGCGTGCCGATGCTGGTCTGCACGAGCTTCTCCGACGCCAACCTGCACAGCGTCGGGTCGATGCGGGCGTTCCAGGAGTCGGGGTCGACCGAACGCCACGCCTACGCGCACCGGGGGCCCAAGTGGGCCGTGTTCTACGGCGCCCCCGCCCGGGAAACGCAGCGCACGTTCTTCGACCGCCACCTCCGCGAGCGCGACGTGCCCGCGCTGCCACCACTGCGGCTCGAGGTCCGCGACCGGATCGACCACGTGGTCGAGGTGCGATACGAGCAGGAATGGCCCCTCGCCCGCACCGACTGGTCTCTGTTGCACCTGGGCGACAGCGGGACGATGGGCCCGCGGCCGATAGCGGAGGGTGGCGTCACCTTCCGGCTCCGGCACGACGCCGTCGCCTTCGCGCATCGCTTCGAGGAGGACACCGAGCTCAGCGGACCCATGACGCTGCGCCTCCACGTGTCGGTCCGGGACGCACCCGACCCGCGGCTGTTCGTCGGCGTGGAGCAGTGGTCCGAAGGTGAGCCCGTCATGTTCAACGGCTCGTACGGCTACGGACGGGACTGCGTGGCCCAGGGCCGGCTGCGCCTCACCCTGCGCGCGCTCGACCCGGTCCGCAGCAAGCCCCACCAGCCCGAGCACACGTTCCGAACCGCGGAGCCGGTGCCCGACGACGAGCCGATGGAGGTCTGTATCCCGCTGAGCCCGGCAGCGACCCGGTTCCGGGCGGGCGACAGCCTGCGGCTCCTGATCGCGGGTCGGTACCTCGCGCCGCGCAACCCGCTCTTCGGCCACTTCCCGACGCACTACGAGCGGAGTCGGCGGGGCAGGGCCACCGTCCTCTGGGGCCCCGACCACCCGAGCGCGCTGGAGATCCCGGTGATCCCGCCGGCGACCGGCTAGCCGCACCGCCCCCCGACCCCGATCACCGGGGGTCGCCGGGGCGCGAAGTGCGGACCGTGCACCCGTCGTCGACCCGGCCGCCACCACACCGGTTCCCGGACTCCGGCTCGGACCAGGCGAACCTGCGGCACACGGGGGGATCCGCGGAGAGCTGCTTCCTTCCGGACCTGACTCGGTTGGCGGGACCCCGTTGCGCAGGACCCGATCTTCGGCACCTTCGCCTGGGTCGTGCGTGGCGCGGTCCGAACCTCGGACGGGAGTTCAGCCCCCCATACGTGGATTTGGGGTACAGGGCACCACGAGCTCCCCGCCTAGCACGGTCCGCGGGGCGAGCCTACCCGTCGTCGTGCGATCCCACTCCGGCGTGGGCCGGACCGCTCGGCCCCGGTCCGCGCGCCCGACGACCGGTACGATCCTCGCTCCCGGGAGGGATGCGAGAGCGGCCGAATCGGCACGCTTGGAAAGCGTGTGTGGGGCAACTCACCGTGGGTTCGAATCCCACTCCCTCCGCCATCCCACGGCGTTCGGGCGGTCGTCGGCGCCGGGCCCCGCCGATCGCCCGGACCGTGGGCGGGCGTCAACCCGTGAAGGTGGGCTCGAGCTCCACGACCGCCGGCGCCCAGTTGACCACCAGCGGGATGACCGCCGGGTCGAGGCCCTCGGCGAGGGCGCCGGTGAGGCCGGCGTCGTACAACCCGGTCACCGCGAGGGCCGGGTCGAGCGACTCGTCGGTCGTCGCGGAGTTGAAGAAGGCGAGGTACCGGGTCTGCCCGGCGGGCACCGTGACGGAGAAGTGGGCCGCCGAGGTCTGCGCGGCCTCGCTGTACACGGCGGCCGTGCCGGCCCCGCCCGAAGACCCGCCCGCGGTGGTGTCGTCCTTGGCCAGGGCCTCGATGAGGTCCCAGCGCTCGCCGCACAGGTCGAGCAGCGAGATCGGGGTGGCGATCGCACCGGGGCCGTAGAGCGCGGTGGTGATCACCGGGTCGCCGAACGAGGGCTCCTCGTCCTCGGTCGTGACCGCCCAGCGGTCGGCGGCCGTCCAGTCGTCGTCGCCGCTGCTGGTCGTCTGCACCCAGGTGTTGCCGTCGGAGCCGAGATCCTGCTCGAAGGTGACCGTCTGCGTGAGCGCGGCGTCGGTGGGGTTCGTCAGCTCCACGAGCGTGCGGAGCACCGGCTGGCTCTGCAGTGCGGTGTGCCGGATGCGCACGTCGAGGCCGCCCATGTTCACCACGTCGGTGGTGATGGTGTTGTCGGCGACGTCGACGGTGTCATCGGGGTTCAGGAAGTACTCGCCGTTCACCGTGACGAGGGCGTAGGTGTCGAAGCCATCGGTCTGGTCGGAGGAGTTGCCCTCGTCGGGCCCGTAGCCGGACAGAACTTCGCCCGTCGCGATCGCGTGGTCGAGCGACGTGCACCCGTAGACCGCGTCGTCGGGCACGATCCAGTTGTCGAAGTCCAGCCACACGACGTCGGGACCCGTGAGGTCCTGGGGGAGCGTCTCGGTCGCCGCACCGAGGGGCGACGCACCCAGACCCACCATGAGCAGCGCGGCCGCAGCCACGGTTCCGAACCTGCCAGATCCCCGCACCGGGTCCTCCTGCCGAGCGACTGCCGAGACGAACAGTATAGGCGGGCCCCGGCGCGGGCCCCCGGATCGGCCCCCGCGGCGGTCAGGCGGGCTGGAACGTGACGGCGATGCCGCCGTCCTCCCGGAGGAGCGTGAGGTTGCCACCGTCGAGGCTGAACGTGCGGGCGAGCTCGAGCGCGGCGAGGTACTCGCGCTCCTGCTGGTCGACCGCGGGGTCGGCGCAGGCCCGCAGGGTCGACGCGAGCGGACCGATCGTGATCTTGGTGTCGTCGACCTCGTAGGGCCCGGAGTACTGGTTGCACCCGGAGTTCCCCGAGATCTGGCCGGCGTCGAACGCGGCCGTGAGCTCCGAGCCCACGACGGGCGACACCACCGCGCCCGGCCGGAAGTAGTTGATGACCACCCAGTCGCCGGCCACCGCCTGCTCGGGGTCGAGCGCGTCGTACACCAGCGGGCCTTCGCCCGAGGTCTCGATGGTGAGCACCGAGCCGTCGATGGAGAAGGACCTCGCCTTGGGGAGCCGGGCGAGGTACGCAGTCTCCACCCGCATCACCGGCGCGGCGCAGGCCATTCGGGTGGCGACGATGGAGTCGTCGACGGTCATCTTCGACCCCGAGATCGAGTAGCTGCCGCCGTACTGGTTGCAGCCGCCGTTCCCCGAGACGCGGCCGTCGGACGAGAACTGGGCAGTCACCACCGCCGACGGCACCACCACGGTGAGCTTCGTGGCCTGCTGGTCGAGGATCCACTGCGTGCCCTCGAGCGGCTGGTCGGCCGAGCCGCCCCCGCCCGACGACGCGCCACCCCCGGAGCGGCCGGAGCCGCCGTCGTCGTCACCGCCGCACGCGGCGAGCACCGAGCCCGCGAGCACGACGACCACCACCAGGACCCAGGTTCGGCGCAGCACGGGGCCATGTAAGCATGGGGGCCATGGCGCTGCCGGTCACCGAGTCGCTCGTCGCCGAGGCCGCGGCGCGGATCCGGGGACACGTGGTGGCCACGCCGTGCACGGAGTCGCGCACGCTCTCCGCGATCACCGGGGCCCGGGTGTTCCTGAAGTGGGAGAGCCTCCAGTTCACCGGCTCGTTCAAGGACCGGGGCGCCGCCAACCGCCTGCTCACCCTGACCCCCGACGAGCGGCGCCGGGGCGTGGTCGCGATGTCGGCCGGCAACCACGCCCAGGGGGTGGCCCACGTGGCCGCCGCGCTCGGCGTGCCCGCCACGATCGTGATGCCCGAGACCACGCCGTTCGTGAAGGTGGCCCGCACCCGCGCCCTCGGCGCCCGGGTGGAGACCGCGGGAGCCACCGTGGCCGACGCCGCGACCGTGGCGCGGCGCATCGCCGACGAGGAGGGGCTCGTCCTCGTGCACCCCTACGACGACCCGCTGGTGATCGCGGGTCAGGGCACCGTGGGCCCCGAGATCCTCGACGCCGTGCCCGACGCCGACGCGATCGTCGCGCCCGTCGGAGGCGGCGGACTCCTCGCCGGCATCGCGGCGGCGGTCCGCCCGAGCCGGCCCCGGATCGACCTCGTGGGCGTGCAGACGGTCGCCTATCCCGAGGCCGCCCGCCGCTTCCACCCCGACCTCCCCGGGCCGCCCGGCGCCGGACGGCCGCCCACCGTGGCCGACGGCATCGCGGTGCCGCAGCCGGGCGTGCTCACCGGCGAGGTGATCGCCGCGCTGGTCGACGACGTCACCACCGTGAGCGAGGCGGCCATCGAGGACGCCATCACTCGCCTGCTCGAGATCGAGAAGGCGCTGGTGGAGGGGGCGGGCGCGGCGCCGCTCGCGCTGCTCCTCGAGCAGCCCGACCGGTTCGCCGACCGCACCGTGGTGCTGGTGTGCAGCGGCGGCAACATCGACCCCCGGCTCCTCTCCACCGTGCTGCTGCGCGGGCTCGGCCGCCAGGGTCGGCTCACCCGACTGCTCGTGGAGATCGACGACGCGCCCGGCCGCCTCGCGGCGGTGGCCACGGTGCTCGGCGAGGCCGGCGCCAACATCGTGGAGGTCGACCACCGTCGCCTCGCCCCCGGCGTGTCGGCCCGCCGCACGCTCATCGCCCTGCTGGTGGAGACCCTCGACGACGACCACACCGACCGCGTGGCCGACGCGTTGGCGGCCCGCGGTTTCCCGGCGCGGCGCGAGCCGTTGTAGACAAGCGCCGTGCAGTTCTCGATGATCTTCGAGGCGCAGCTCGCGCAGCCCACGCGCGAGCGGGAACAGCAGGTGCTGCGCGACTGCGTCGATCAGGCCGTCTACGCCGAGCACATGGGCTTCGACCGGGTGTGGGCCGTGGAGCACCACGCGCTCGAGTGGTACGCGCACATGAGCGCGCCCGAGGTCTTCCTCACGTGGGTGGCCGCGAAGACCGAGCGCATCCGCGTGGGCCACGGCGTGGTGTGCATGCCGTTCGCGTACAACCACCCGGTCCGGGCGGCCGAGCGGGCCGCCATGCTCGACGTGCTGTCGAACGGCCGCGTCGACCTCGGAGCAGGGCGCGGCGCCACGCTCATGGAGATGTCGACCATGGGCGTCGACCCCTCCCGCACCTACGCGGAGGTGGAGGAGGCGCTGCGCATGATCGGCTCGATGTGGCGCGGCCCGGAGGGCGACGACTTCGAGTGGCACGGCGAGCTGCTGCAGATCAGCCCGCCCCGCACGATCCTCCCCCGGCCCGTACAGATGCCCCACCCGCCGCTGTTCCTCGCGTGCACGAAGCAGGACACGGTGAAGCTCGCAGCCGACTACGGCGTGGGCGCGCTCGTGCTCGGCTTCGCCGGCCCCGACCAGGTGCGGGCCCTGCGCGACCTCTACGACGCCGGCATCACCGCCCGCAGCGGCAAGCGCTTCGTGTCGTCGCGCACCAACGACCACTTCGCCGCGCTGTGCCCCACGATCGTGTTGGACGACCGCGACGAGGCCCGCCAGGTGGGCGCCCGGGGCCAGCGGTTCTTCGCCCAGGCCATCGCGCATTGGTACGGCGGCGGCCCGCCCCCCGACGAGGACGACGGCACCGGGGTCGACGAGGTGGCCGCGATCGCCGCGGCCGAGGCGCGCATGGTGGCCTACCTGCACGAGGCCGCAGTCCCGGTGGCGCCCACGAGCACCGAGGCCTTCCACGTCGACCACGGCTACGGCGACCACCGCGACGCGATCGCCTACGTGGAGCGCCTCGCCGACGCGGGCGCCGACGAGGTGATGTGCCTGATCCAGATGGGCACCGTGCCCCAGGCCGTGTGCCTCGAGACCATCCGCCAGTGGGGCGAGCACGTGATCCCCCACTTCCGATCCCGGGCCTGAACCGCCCACACCACCCGCCCACACCACCCGCCCACACCCAGGAGCCCCCATGGCCGGACTGCTCTCGTCCCCCAGCACCCCCGTCGTCGTCACCGGCGGCGGCTCCGGAATCGGCCGCGAGTCGGCGCGCGCGCTCGCCGAGGCCGGCCGCCCGGTCGCGGCGTGGGACCTCAACCCCGACGGCGCCGCCGAGACCGCAGCGATCTGCGCCGACCTCGGCGTGGCCTCCTGCTCGGCTGTGGTCGACGTGCGCGACGAAGCCGCGGTGCAGGCCGCGGTCACCGACACCGTCGCCGCGCTCGGCGGGGTGGGCGGGCTGGTGCACGCGGCCGGCGTGCCGCTGGGCTTCACCAACGACGACCTGAGCCCCGAGGAGTTCCGGCTCGTGCTGTCGGTGAACCTCGAAGCCGAGGCCGTGCTGGTCCGGGAGCTGCTCCCGCACTTGCGCGCCGCGAACCCGGGCTCGGCGATCGTGGGCATCTCGTCGATCGAGGGCCTGATCGGACACGGCAACATCCCGGCCTACACGGCGTCGAAGCACGCGCTCATCGGCCTCACCCGGTCGCTCGCCGCCCGACTCGGGCACGAAGGCATCCGGGTCAACGCAGTGTGCCCGGGCTACATCGCCACGCCGATGTTCCTCCCGATCGTGGAGGGCAACCCCGAGGCCCGGGCGGGCTTCGAGCGCAAGATCCCGCTCGGCCGGCTCGGCAACCCCGAGGAGATCGGTCGACTCGTGCGCTTCCTCCTCTCCGACGACGCCAGCTACGTCCACGGCGGCGCGTTCGTGGCCGACGGCGGTGTGACCGCGGTCGGTGGCCAGGAGTACACGCCGCTGTGATCGGTCCCGGGCTCGACGGCCCCGCGCTCGACGCCCTCATGGCGGTGGCCCTCGACGAGGCCCGGGCCGCGCTCGCCCACGGCGACGTGCCCATCGGCGCCGTCGTGGCGCGAGTCGCCGACGGGACCGTCGTCGCCCGCCGCCACAACGAGCGCGAGGCGCGGGCCGACCCGACCGCCCACGCGGAGCTGCTCGCCATCCGCGACGCAGCGGCTGCCGTCGGCGCGTCGCGCCTCGACGGACACGTCCTCGTGAGCACCCTGGAGCCGTGCCCGATGTGCGCGGGTGCCGCGCTGCTCGCCCGCGTCGATGGCGTGGTGTTCGGCGCGGCCGACCCCAAGGCCGGGGCCCTCGGCAGCCTCTACCACCTCGGCGCCGACCCCCGGCTCAACCACGAGATGACCGTGGCCCCCGGGCTCCGGGCGGAGGAGTGCGGCGCGCTCCTCGCCACGTTCTTCGCCGACCGCCGCTGAGGGCGCGCGGTCCGGTCCCCACCGCCCCCGGACGGGGACCCCGGTGCCCGACCCCGTAGACTGACCGGGCTGGAGGGGTGCGAGAGCGGCCGAATCGGATGGTCTCGAAAACCATTGTGGCGCAAGCCACCGTGGGTTCAAATCCCACCCCCTCCGCCACTCGCCTGGGGGGTCCCGTGTCGAAGCGAAGGACGCGGCGGCGCACGCGGGTCGCCGTCGCCACCGCGTTCGCCGCCGCGGCGCTCCTGACGTCAGTCCTCCCCGTCCATCCGGCCGGCGCCGCGGGATCCGACGACGCGATCGAGCGCAAGGCCGTGCTGAAGGCCAACGACTTCCCGGCCGGCTGGGAGAAGCAGGCCCGGCGGGCTCCGACCGCCAGCGACCTCGACGTGTGCGCCGGCATCCAGGCCGTCAACGACGACCTCGTCGACGCGTCGGCTCGGTCGCCCGAGTTCGTCCGGCCCGACACCGACAACGTGCGCGCCACCAACTCGGTGGTCGTGCTCAAGTCGGCCAAGGCGGCCCGTGGCTACCTGGTGCCGTACCGCGAGCCTGATGCCGTGCGGTGTCTGGAGACCCTCACCGAGGCCAGCCTCACCGACGCCGGGTACAGCGCCGTCGGCGTGTACGTCGTCCCCCACGCCGTCGTGCCGCCGGGCGCCGACGAGGCCGCGGGCTTCACCATCGAGATCACCATCACCGCCCCCGCCACCGCGACCCGCCCGGCCCAGACCGCGGTCATCCACAAAGACGTCCTCGTGGTGCGCGTGGGCCGCGCACTCGCCCAGTTCGGGTTCCTCAGCCCCACCAAGGCGTTGCCCGAGCAGGGTGAGCTGGTCGACGCGGTGGTCGGCCGCCTCCAGGACGCGCTCGGCTGACACGCGCCGCGGCGTCAGCCGGTTCGACCCCGCTCAGGCGGGATCGAGCTGGGCGTGGATCTCGCGGGTCGCGGTCGACCGGTTGAGCGTGTAGAAGTGCAGACCCGGCGCGCCGCCGTCGAGGAGTGAACGGCACAGCTTCGTGGCCTCCTCGATCCCGACCGCCCGCACGGCGTCGGGATCGTCCTCCACCTCACGCAGGCGGGCCTCGAACCAGCCGGGGAAGTCCGAACCCTGCATCTCGGTCATCCGCTTGATCGCGCCGACGCTGAGCACCGGCATGATCCCCGGGATCACCGGCTTGTCGACACCGAGGTCGCGCAGGCTCTCGACCAGCTCGAAGTAGTGGTGGGCCTCGAAGAAGAACTGGGTGATCGCGAAGTCGGCCTCGGCCAGCTTCTCCGCCGTGTGCCGGCGGTCGGTGGCGAGGTCGGGTGAGCGGGGGTGCGGCTCGGGGTGCGCGGCGACACCCACCGCGAAGTCACCGACCGAGCGGACGAGGCGCACGAGCTCGACGGCGTAGGTGAGCTCACCCGGGGGCAGCTCGGCCCCCGCCGGCGGGTCGCCACCGAGGGCGAGGATGTTGGCGATCCCGGCGTCGCGGTACCGGGCGACGATGCCCTCGAGGTCGGCACACGTGTGGCCCACGCAGGTGAGGTGGGCCATGGCCGTCATGCCGGTCATGCGGTTGATGTCGACCACGAGGTCGTGCGTGCGCTCGCGGGTGGACCCGCCCGCTCCATACGTGACCGACACGAAGGCCGGATGCAGCGGCGCCAGCTCCACCAAAGTCCGCTCCAACGTCGCCTCCGCCTCGGGCGTGCGGGGCGGGAAGAACTCGAAGGAGAACGTGTGACCGCTGCTGAGCAGATCGGGGATGCGGGTCATGGGAACCTTTCCGAGGACGGGTTAGCGTAGTTGCGACCCATGGACTTCTCCGTCGCCGTTCCCATCGCCCACCCGCCCGCCGTGGTGCAGGACGCCTTCCTCGACCGAGACTTCCTGGCGGTCACCGGCACCCTTCCCAAGATCGGCGGCGCCGAGGTGCTGGAGCTCACCCGCACCGACACCACCGCGCGCCTGCGGGTCCGCTACCGGTTCACCGCCCCGCTGAACAAGGCGGTGACCCGGGTGATCGACCCGCAGAAGCTGACCTGGGTCGACGACGCCGCCTTCGACCTCGCAGCCATGCGGGCGGAGCACGTGATGCAGCCCGACAACTACGCCGACCGGCTGGAGTCGTCGTACGTGAGCACGGTCACGGCCGACGGGGACGGGAGCCTCTGGACCGTCTCCGGATCCCTCGTCGTGCACGCCGCGCTGGTGGGCGGGAAGGTGGCCGGGGTGATCGTCGACGGCCTCAAGGAGCACGCCGTCACCCAGGGCCAGGTGCTCGACGAATGGCTCGCCCGCCGGGGATAGTCACCGGCGCCCGGACAACTGAAACCGGGGCCCCGCGTGCGTGCCAGACTTCCGGGATGCCGCCCGAGAAGTTCCAGTGGAAGCACTTGTACGAGGAGGTCGTCACGACCGGCCTCTGCACCGGCTGTGCCGGCTGCGTGATCGCCTGCCCGCACGACGTGCTCGGCTACAAGGACACCGAGGGGGTCTACAAGCCCTTCCACCTCGAGGAGGGCTACGCGCCCGACAACTGCAGCCACGGTGAGAAGTCGTGCACCAGCTGCACGCGCGCGTGCCCGCGGTTCCGGGCCTGGGAGCCCGAGATCGACGAGTTCATGTTCGGTCGCACCCGCCGGCCCGAGGAGGCGGCCGGCATCTACAAGGACATCGTCCTGGCCCGCGCCACCGACCCGATGATCCACGAGGTCGGACAGGACGGCGGCCTCGTGTCGGCGATCCTCCTCTACGCGCTCGACCACGACCTCATCGACGCTGCGCTGGTGTCGTACCTCGAGGGTGACGGCTCCACCTGGAAGGCGGTCCCGGGCGTGGCCCGCACCCGCGAGGACATCATCGCCTCGGCGGGCAGCCGCTACACCTACTCGGCCAACACCCTCGCCTACAACGACGCGATCGAGAGCGGGGCCGAGCGCATCGCGCTCGTGGGCATGAGCTGCCAGAGCTCGGTGCCCGCGGTGATGAAGCAGCGCAAGGCCGGCAAGGTCGCCCGCCGCCTCGCCCTCAACATCGGGCTGCTGTGCTCCAAGACGTTCGACGACGCCATCTTCGAGGAGCTCTTCGAGGCCAAGTACGGCCTGAAGAAGGCCGACATCAAGAAGATGAACATCAAGGGCGTGTTCCAGATCTGGATGCACAACGGCGACTACCACGAGGTCCCGCTCAAGGAGTGCCACGCCTGGACCCGCGAGGGCTGCAACATGTGCCCCGACTTCGCGGCCGAGCACGCCGACATCTCCACCGGGGGCATCGGCGCGTTCAACGACTGGACGCTCACCATCGTCCGGACCGACATCGGGCGCGACGTCATGGACGGCCTCGTCGCGGAGGGCATGATCGAGGTGCGTCCGGGCGACGACGACCCGGGTGCGATCTCGCTCATGCACAAGCTGGCCAAGAAGTCGCGCACGCGCTGGCCCGAGTTCGCGGTCGAGGCGCCTCGCCTCGTCGGGACCTGATCCTGCGCAGCGCCCGACTCGCCCGATGGTCAGCGGGATGATCGGCAGGCTGATCTCCGACACCGGTCGCGCCGTCCGACACGCGACCCAGGAGCCCGCGTCACCGTGACTGTCGTCGCGCTCGTCACCGACCTCATGGATCAGAGCCGCATCCGGGCCGCGCTGCCCGGCGTGACCTTCGCGCGCGACCCCGAGCAGGCAGACGGTGCCGACGCGGTGATCGTCGACCTCGGCCGGTTCGCCGAACGGGTCGCCGAGGTCCGCGCCCGCACGACCGGGCGGGTCGTCGCGTTCGGGTCGCACGTCGACGACACCGCCCTCGCCGCGGCCCGGGCCGCCGGTGCCGACGCGGTCATGGCCCGGTCGCGCTTCTTCGCCGATCCGGCCGCCGCGCTCACCGGCAAGTGACCGGTAGGTAACCCCGAGGCCCACGCGGGGGTCGAAGGCTCGATGGCCTCGTTGCACGCTTCTCCCCCGCCGGCACCCCCCCTCGAGTCACTTCTCCCTCGTCTGGAGCGGGCAGCCGCCGGGGGTGGCACCGTCACCTTCCTCGGGTCGGCCGGAGCCGACGGTCGGGAGCGGGTCGAGTGGGCGAGGCTCCACGAGGACGCCCGGGCGATGGCCGCCGACCTGCAGGCCCGGGGCATCGCCCCCGGCGACCACGTCGCGATCCTCGGCCCGACCTCCCGCGCGCTGGTGACCGCGATCCAGGCCACCTGGCTCGCCGGCGCCACCGTCGTCTGCCTGCCCCTGCCCATGCGGCTCGGCTCGATCGAGGAGTTCATCGCCCAGACCCGGGCCCGCATCCAGATCGCCGACGCCGCCCTGGTGCTCGTCGACCCCCAGCTCGCCCCGTTCGTCACCCCCGAGCCGGGCGACCCGCCGATCGTCGGCCTCGACGCCCTCGCCGGGCGGGCCGGCGCGTGGGAGCGCCCCGCCGACGACCCCGGTGGGCTCGCCATCCTCCAGTTCACGAGCGGATCCACGGCGGACCCGAAGGGGGTGATGCTCCCGCACCACTGCCTCGTCGCCAACATCGACGCGATCGTCGAGGGCGCCGGCATCACCCCGGACGACACCGGCGTGTCGTGGCTGCCGCTGTACCACGACATGGGGCTCATCGGGTTGCTGATGACCCCGATGACCACCGGGTTCGACCTCGCCATCGCGTCGCCCCAGGACTTCCTGGCCGGCCCGGGCGACTGGATGCGCTGGATCTCCGAGTTCCGGGGCACCATCACCTGCGGGCCCAACTTCGCGTACGTGCTCGCCGCCCGGGCGCTTCGCCGCCTCGACGGCATCGACCTCTCGTCGTGGCGGCTCGCCCTCAACGGCGCCGAGCCGATCGACCCGGCCGCGGTCGAGGCGTTCACCGAGGCCGGGTCGGCCTACGGGCTCGATGCCAAGTCGCCGTTCTGCGTGTACGGGATGGCCGAGGCGACGCTCGCGATCTCGTTCCCCGTGCCCGGCACCGGCATGGGCGTCGACACCGTCGACCGCCGCGCGCTCGAGCACGAGCGGGTCGCCCACCCGGCCGCCGGCGCAGGAGCCCGGCGCCTCGCGCTCCTCGGCCGCACCCTGCGGGGACTCGACCTGCGGGTGTGCGATCCCGACACGGGCGCGGTGCTCGGCGACCGCGAGGTCGGCGAGCTCGAGCTGCAGGGCACGTCGGTGACCCCGGGCTACTACCGGCGGCCCGACGTGACCGACGCGTCGTTCCGCGACGGCTGGCTGCGCACCGGCGACCTCGGCTACCTCGTCGACGGCGAGGTGGTGGTCTGCGGCCGCATCAAGGACGTGATCATCGTCGGGGGCCGCAACGTGTACCCCGAGGAGATCGA
This sequence comes from Actinomycetota bacterium, assembly GCA_016870245.1. Taxonomy (GTDB): domain Bacteria; phylum Actinomycetota; class Acidimicrobiia; order IMCC26256; family PALSA-555; genus CAIUKV01. The sequence goes on from VGCA01000008.1 coordinate 15,126, forward strand.
GCGGGCCGCGGCCACGGTCGACGGCGTGCGCGCCGGCAACGTCATCGCCTTCGGGATCGAGGGCCGCCGGGGCAAGGAGGGGATCGTGGTGGTGGCCGAGCACAAGGCCGACGACCCCGCCGCCCTCCACGACGCCGTGATCGACCGGGTGTGCGACGCGGTGGGGATCCCGCCGCTCGACGTGGTGTTCGTCACCCCGGGGTCCCTGCCGAAGACCTCGTCGGGGAAGCTGCAGCGCTCGGCCTGCAAGTCGCAGTACCACGGCGACGCCCTGATCCGGGCCTGACCGGGGGCTGCGCCCGCTCGGCGGCCATAATGGAGTCCCGCAACCACCCAGGGGCGGTGTTGGACGTGCAGACCGAGGAACGGAACCGGACCGGGGATGCCGTCGCGGCTGCCGAGCGCCGCGGCACCCGGCACGGTGACCTCTGGCGCCTGGCCCTCGTGGTGCTCGCGCTCACCGCGGTGTTCCGGCTGCCGGCCTTCTTCGTCGACGTCTTCAACTCCGACGAGACGTTCCTCGCCACCCAGGGCCAGGTGATCCGGGCCGGCGGCGACCTCTACCGCGAGGCCGCCGACCGCAAGCCGCCGCTCGTGCCGTACCTCTACGCGGCCGTGCAGGAGATCACCGGCACCGACGACCTGTGGAGCGTGCGGGTCGCCGCGATGCTGGCGTCGACCGCGACCGCCCTGCTCCTCGCCCTCGAGGCCCGGCGCCGCTACGGCCGCCGGGCGATGTGGGTCGCCGGCGTCCTGACCACGGTCGCCTTGGTGGCGTTCGCTCCCCAGGACGGGCAGGCCGCCAACTTCGAGATCTTCATGCTCCCGCTCACGGTGGCCGGCGTGATGCTGGCCCGGCGCGGCCGGGGCGCGTCGTCGGGCGTGGCCATCGGGTTCGCCACGCTCGCCAAGCAGACCGGGGCGGCGACGCTGCTCCCGATCGCCTTCACCATGCTGCGTCGACGCGACCGGCGAGGCGCGGTGGAGGTCGGCGTCGGGTTCGCGGCCCCGCTGGTCGTCACCGCGCTCCTGCTCGGCTCACGCCAGCTCTTCTACTGGACCGTGCTCGGCAACGGGTCGTACGTGGGGCTGAAGACGGCCTCGGCGCTGGTCGTCACGATGTTCGTGCTGATGACGATCGGATGGGCGGCCTGCAACCTCCCGCTCCTCTGGACGCTCCCCCGGTCGTGGCGGGCCCGGCGCGCCGTGGCCGCCGACGGCGAGAACGACGCCGACCTGTGGCTCTGGGTGCTGTCGGGCGCGATCTCGGTGGCGGTCGGCCTGCGCTTCTTCGGCCACTACTACATGCAGCTGGTCCCGCCGCTGGTGCTGCTCACCGCCGGCGCGCTCCAGCACGCGAGCCGGCGCGCGGTGCGAGGGACGATCGCGTTCGCGCTGGCGACCGGCGTGATGTTCTCCGCGGCGGGCTACTTCCTCACCCCGTTCGGCAAAGAGCCCGACTACGAAAAGGTCGCCCACTACCTGGCGCGCCACAGCGACGCCGACGATCGCGTCCTCGTGTGGGGCAACGTCCCCGAGATCTACTGGGCCTCGGGCGTGCGGCCGGCCACGCGCTACATCGCCACACAGTCGTTGCTCGCCGAGAACCACGCCGGCCGGGTCGAGGCGCCGAAGCCCGGGGAGCTCGACCCGAAGGTGTGGAAGTGGTTCTGGCGCGACCTGCGGAACCACCCGCCGAAGTTCATCGTCGACACCTCCGACACCACGATCCGCGGCGCCGACCGCTCACCGCTGTCGCACTATCCGCGGCTCGAGCGATACGTGCAGGAGCACTACCGCTTCGACCGCACCATCGACGGCCTCGACGTCTACGAACGCGCCTGACGACGGCCTCAGACAAGAGGCCAGGGGACGGAGTGGTAGCCGGGGTCGGGCGCCGGGAAGTGGCCGTCGTGCAGCAGCTCGTCGGCCCGCAGCCCCAAGGCGGCCAGCTCCGGCGGTGAGAGCAGCTCGGCGAGCGTGTCGCCGAGCGCACCGTGCGCGACGTCGTGGGCGACCCGGCGCACGTCGTCGAGCAGGTCGTCGGGGACCGGCTCGTCGGCGAAGTCCCAGATCACCGTACGCAGCTTCCACATCGGGTGGAAGGTGAGCCCGTGGTCGATGCCGATCACCGTGCCGTCGGCGAGGTCGCGGAGGCAGTGGCCGCCCTTGCGGTCGGTGTTGTTGGCCAGGATGTCGAGCACCGCGAACCGGCGGAAGCGGTCCTCGTTGCCGGCCAGCAGCGTGAAGTAGTGCTCCTCGGGGTCGTGGTCGACGAACCGCTGCAACGCGCCCTCACCGAGCGGCCCCTCGACCCGGCGCACGGTCACCGGGACCACCTCCCAGCCGAGTGCGTCGGAGAGCACGCACGTGGCGACCTCGCGCCGGAACAGGGTGCCGTCGGGGAAGTCCCACAGCGGGCGCTCCCCCCGCCGGGGCTTGTAGACGGCCGGCACCTCCATGCCGTCGCGGCAGGCCTGCACGAAGAAGGCGCCGTTCGACGAGTAGCGCATCCGCCCGACGATCTCGAGGTCCCCGTGGGCGAGGACCTCCGCCACCTGGTCGCGGGTCAGTCGCTCCACGCGATCAGTTCCAACGGGGGCACCGGTGGCCGGCCGGGTCCATCGGGCCGCCGCACAGGTCGCACGGGGGCCGCCCCGCCGATACGACCACCGCGCCGCGCGCCGCCATGGCCCGCACCTGCGGACGGGTCGCGTAGATGCGGGCGACGTAGCCCTCCTCCTCGTCGTCGACCGCACGCAGGGCCCGCACGACCTCGCGCTCCTCGTCGTCGAGCTCGAGCTCGTCGTCGTCCTCGCCATCGTCGTCGGCGTCGTCCTCGTCGGCGCGCTCGCGGAGCTCGATGAGCACGAGCTCGCGCTCGGGGTCGAACCCGAGGCCGATCAGGCGGGCGCGGAACAGCGGCACGGTCGGCTCGCGCAGCTCGGCGAGGGCGGCCGGGATCGCGATCGGGTCCTCCGGGTACTGCTCCTGGATCCGGTCGAGGAACGCGATCGCTTCGGCCGCGAGCAGGGCCACCTGCTCCTTCTCGAGCAGCACGGTGAGCTGGGCCGCCTCGGTGCGGGCCTGGAGGTAGAAGGCGCGCTGGCCCGGCTGACCGACCGCACCCGCGCCCAGCGCATCGACCGTGTGGAACTCGATGGGCTCAGGCATCGCTGCTGCTCCCTTCCGCCGGACCGGCATTCTCCGCGTCGGCCTCGGGGTTGGGGGGCGGGGGTACGAGGTCGTCGAGACCGCCGGTGTCGTTGCACTTCACCATCGCCACCCCGTGGGGCGAGAACGCGAACGCGGTGACCGACGCCGGCGACACCACGATCCGCTGGAACAGGTCGAGGTGCACTCCGGTGAAGTGGGCGATCGCCGCCTTGATCGGGTCGGCGTGCGAGACCACCACCACCAGGTGCCCCGGGTGGTCGGACACGACCGCCTCGAGCGCGGCGACCATGCGGGTCTGCATCGTGGCCATCGCCTCCCCGCCGGGGAAGGTGACCCGAGACGGTGTGCGCTGCACCAGCTTCCAGAGGTCGGTCTTCGCGAGCTCGGCCAGCTGCTGGCCCGTCCACTCGCCGTAGTCGGCCTCCAACACGCCGTCGAGGCGGCGCACCACGAGATCGTGGTGGCGGGCGATCGCCTCGGCAGTCTGGGTGGTGCGCTCGATCGGGCTCGCGTACACGACGTCGATCGGCAGATCCGCCATCCGCGCGCCCAGCGTCTCGGCCTGGGTCCTGCCCTCTTCGGAGAGGTCGATCCCCGGCGCCCGGCCCGACAGGAGGGGGCCCGTCTGCGCCGTGACCGCGTGGCGCACCAGCACCAGGTTGGTGGTCGGTGCGTGGGCGGTCTCGGTGGTCGGGGCGGGCGTGGTCACGACCGTCGATCGTACCGACATCTCTGGGTCGCTCCGCTCGCGACAGCACCACGGGGACAGCGGGCACCCCGTCCCCGCCGCTCCCGACGCTCGCTACGCTCCCGCACCTCTGGGTCGCTCCGCTCGCTACAGCACCACGCCCGACCCGGGCCACACCGTCCCCGCCACTCCGGACGCTCGCTACGCTCCCGCGCCTCCGGGTCGCTCCGCTCGCGACAGCACCACGGGGACAGCGGGCACCCCGTCCCCGCGGCTCCCGACGCTCGCTACGCTCCCGCACCTCTGGGTCGCTCCGCTCGTTACACCACCACGCCCGACCCGGGCCACTCCGTCCCCGCCACTCCGGACGCTCGCTACGCTCCCGCACATGAGCGATCAGCCGGTGACGATGTCGCGGTCGGGGCCGCCCGAGACGGTGCTCGACCCCGAGCCGGCGGAGGCGCTCGCCGCACTCGACGCGGCGCTCGAGGCTCCGGACGAGGAGCGGCGCGCGGCGATCTCGGCCGTGGTGGCGCAGTGGCCCGCGTTCCTCGACGGCTGGGCCCGCCTCGGCGACCACGCCCGCGACGACGTGGAGGCCTACGCCTGCTACCGGGTGGCCTACCACCGGGGCCTCGACCGCCTCCGGGGCTCGGGCTGGCGGGGGTCGGGCTACGTGCGCTGGCGCCACGAGACCAACCGGGGTTTCCTGCGCGGTCTGGTCGGCCTGGGCCGGGCCGCGGGGCGCATCGGCGAGACGGCCGAGGCGAAGCGCTGCGCCGAGTTCGCGCTCCAGCTCGATCCGGGGATCGACCCGACCCGCCCGCTACCGTCCTCGCCGTGATGCACCAGGGGCCGAGGCCGTGAAGCGAGCACTCATCACCGGGATCACCGGGCAGGACGGCCGCCACATGTCGGAGCTCCTGCAGTCGAAGGGCTACCAGGTCTTCGGGATGGTCCGCGGCCAGAACAACCCGAAGCTCCAGACGGTGCGCGACGAGAACCCCGCGCTCGAGCTCGTGGAAGGCGACCTGCGCGACCTGTCGTCGCTCATCGCCGCCGTCGAGCAGGTGCAGCCCGACGAGGTCTACAACCTCGGCTCGATGAGCTTCGTCGCGCTGTCGTTCCGCCAGCCCGAGCTCACCGCCGACATCACGGGCGTGGGCGTGCTCCGGATGCTGGAGGCGATCCGCATCGTCGGCGGCACCGACGACAACCCGATCCGCTTCTACCAGGCGTCGTCGTCGGAGATGTTCGGCAAGGTGCGGGAGACCCCCCAGACCGAGCAGACGCCGTTCCACCCGCGCTCGCCCTACGGCGTCGCGAAGGTGTTCGGTCACTACACCACCCTCAACTACCGCGAGTCCTACGGCATCCACGCGTCGTCGGGAATCTGCTTCAACCACGAGGGGGAGCGCCGCGGCCTCGAGTTCGTCACCCGCAAGATCACCAACGGCGTGGCCCGCATCAAGCTGGGGCTCCAGGAGACGATCAGCCTCGGCAACCTCGACAGCCAGCGCGACTGGGGCTACGCCGGCGACTTCGTCGAGGCCATGTGGCTGATCCTCCAGCAGGAGGAGCCCGACGACTACGTGATCGCCACCGGGGAGACGCACACGATCGGCGAGTTCCTCGACCTCGCGTTCCAGTGCGCCGGCATCGACGACTGGGCCCCCTACGTGGGGCAGGACCCCCGCTTCATGCGCCCGGCCGAGGTCGACCTCCTCCTCGGCGACCCCACGAAGGCGAAGACCAAGCTCGGCTGGCAGCCCACGGTCCCGTTCCCGCAGCTCGTGGAGCGCATGTACGCGCACGACCTGCAGGACGAGTCCCGCCGCGCCGGCCTCGCCTGACGCCGGCTCGGGTGCGGGCCCGCGCTACGGCGCCGACGACCAACCGGCGAGCGCGGCCTCGGCCTCCTCGACGAACCGGGTGACCAGCTCGCCCGCGGGCACGAGCGTGTCGATCGCCCCCACGCCCTGGCCCGCCGGATAGCCCTCGCGATCGGGGTCGACGTCCTCCGCCGTCTCGTCGGCGCCGAGGTGCAGCGCCCCGGCGCCCACGGCCGCGACCAGCTGCTGCGGGAACGGCTGGATCTCCTCGGGGTGGCGCTCGTGGTAGTCGGTCCAGTCGTTGCGGATCGTCCGCATGGGCTTGCCGCTGTAGGCCCGGCTGATGACGGTGCCGTCCTCGGCGGTGCGGAGCAGTGCGTCCTTGTAGCCCGGCGCCGAGCGCGCCTCCGGCGTCGCGATGAACCGGGTGCCCACCCACACCCCGGCGGCCCCGAGCACCAGCGCCGCGGCGAGGCCTCGGCCGTCGACGATCCCTCCGGCCGCGACCACCGGCACCCGACCGGCTACGGCGTCGACCACCTGCGGCACGAGCGGCATGGTCGCCACCTGCCCGGTGTGGCCGCCGGCTTCGGTGCCCTGCGCGATCACGAGGTCGCACCCGGCCTCGACCGCGGCGACGGCGTGGCGCACCTTCCCGCACATGCTGGCGACGAGCACGCCCCGCTCGTGACACAGCTCGATCGCGTCGCGCGGGACGCCCAGGCCGGCGACGAACACCGACGCGCCTTCCCGTATCAGCGCGTCGACGTCGGTCATCAGCCGGTCGGGCAGCGCCGTGAGCAGATCGACGCCGAAGGGCTCCGCGGTGATCGCCTTCACCGCGCGGATCTCGTCGACGAGCTGCTCCGACGACATGGTCGACGCGCCCAGGCAGCCGAACCCGCCCGCGGCCGACACCGCGGCGACGAGCCGGTGGTAGCTCACCCCACCCATCCCGGCGCCCATCACCGGGTGCTCGATGCCCAGGAGCTCGGTCAGTCGTGTCTTCACGGGGTCAGGCTAACGTCGGCCGGGTGACGACCGCCGCGCCGCTCGTGGGCGTGATCATGGGCAGCGACTCCGACCTCGACACGATGCAGGGCGCGCTCGACGTGCTCGTCGAGTTCGGGGTGCCCCACGAGGTGCGGATCGTGTCCGCCCACCGCACGCCCGACGTGATGGTCGAGTACGCCCGCACCGCCGCCGACCGGGGGCTGCGGGTGATCATCGCCGGCGCCGGGGGGGCCGCCCACCTGCCGGGCATGACCGCCTCGATGACGGCGCTGCCCGTGATCGGGGTCCCCGTGCCGCTCAACCGGCTCGACGGGCTCGACTCGCTGCTGTCGATCGTGCAGATGCCGGCCGGGGTGCCGGTGGCCACGGTCGCCATCGGCAACGCCCGCAACGCCGGGCTCCTCGCCGTGCGGATCCTCGGCGTGTTCGACGACGAGCTGCGCACGCGCATGGAGGCGTTCCAAGACGACCTCGCCGACATCGTCCGGGAGAAGGACGAGCGGCTGCGGGGCGGCTCGGGAGCCTGACGGCCGCACATGGCACGGCGCGGCGTCGGGCCGTCGGGCTGGCGCCCGGCGGTCGTCCTCACGGCCATCGTGCTCGTCGACGCCATGGACCAGGGCGTCGTACCGGGCACGCTCAGCCTGCTGCAGGACGAGTGGGGCTTCTCCGACACGCTCGGCGGTGCGATCCCGACCGCCGCGCTGATCGTCGGGGTCCTCGCCCTGGTCCCGGCGGGGTGGATGGCCGACCACCTGCGACGCACCCGGCTGCTGACGATCGTGATCGCGAGCTGGGCCGTGCTGAGCGGGCTCTCGGCGCTGTCAGTGTCGTTCCTCATGTTCTTCGTGGTGCGGATGGCGCTCGGCGGCGCGTCGTCCATCGACAACCCCGTGTCGTCGAGCCTCCTCGCCGACTTCTACCCTCCGCTCGCCCGGGGCCGGGTGTTCGCGGTGCAACGCCTGTCGGTGGTGGTCGGGACCGGCATCGGCATCGGTCTGGGCGGCGCGCTCGGTGAGTGGCTCGGCTGGCGAGCCGCCTATCTCGCGGTCGTGATCCCGGGATTCGTGGTCGCGCTCCTGGTCGCAACGCTGCACGAGCCGACACGCGGTGGCATGGACGACGTCTCCCTCGGCGGAGCCGACCCCGCCGTACCGCACGAGTCGCCCGCCGCCGTGCTGGAGGAGATCGAGGAGACCGCGCCGCACTTCGGCGAGGGTGGCGTCCGCGAGTACCTCCGCGAGTTCCGCGGCATCCTCGACATCGCGACCGTTCGCACGGTGTTCTTCGGTCTCGCGGTCACCGTGCTCGGCTTCAACGGCATCGCGTTCTGGCTCCCCAGCTATCTCGAACGGGACTTCGACCTCTCGGAGGGTCAGGCGGCGGCCGTCACCGCCCTGGTGGCGGTGACCGCCGGGATCATCGGAGCCTTTCTGGGCGGCACCGTCGGCGACCGGGCCGAGGCCCGCCGCACCGGCGCCCGCATCGGACTGACCGGGTTCGCGCTGATCGGCGGTGCGAGCCTGCTCGTGATCGGGTTCGCCGTGCAGGTGCTCGTCGTGACGGCCGTCGTGGTGTGCGCGGGCGCGACGCTCCTGTCGTTCGCGTTTCCCAACATGGCCGCCGCGGCGGCCGAGGTGCTGCCCGCCCGGCGACGGGGCACCGGGTTCGCGGTGTTCGGATTCCTGCTCACCCTCGGCAGCGCGGCCGGCCCGCTGGTCATCGGCACGATCTCGGAGATCTCGGGGTCGCTGCAGCTCGCGATCATCCTCGCGGTGCTGCCTGCCCTCCCCGGCGCGCTCGTGGTGCTGCGGGGCCGCCGCACGTTCGCGGCCGACGTGGCGGCCGCCCGCGTCGGCTGAGGAAGTCCGATCTCGCTAGGGTGCGCCCCCATGTGGCCTGGAGCGCACGCGCGGACGAACCCCGACAAGCCCGCCTACGTCATGGCGTCGACCGGCCAGGTGGTGACCTACCAGGAGCTCGACGACCGGTCGAACCGGCTCGCCCAGCTGTTCCACGCGGCCGGGCTGCGCTTCGGTGACCACATCGCCATCGCCATGGAGAACCACCCGCGCTACCTCGAGGTGGTGTGGGCGGCGCAACGGTCAGGGCTGTACTTCACACCGATCAACTTCCACTTCAACGCGGAGGAGATCGCCTACATCGTCGACAACTGCGACGCGCAGGCCTACGTCACGTCGGCCCACCTGAGCGAGAGCGCCGCCGCGCTGCGGGAGCGACTCCCCGAGCGGTGCGCCGTGCGGCTGATGCTCGACCGGCCCGCCGGGTTCGAGGGCTACGACGACTACGACACCGCCATCGCGGCGTTCCCGGCCGAGCCCCTCGACGAGGAGCTCGAAGGCGTCGCCATGGTCTACTCGTCGGGCACGACGGGTCGGCCCAAGGGCATCAAGTACGCCAACCCCAGGCGTGCGGTGGGTGAGCCCCTCCCCGGGTTCGCCGGCTTCGGCGAGACCTACGGGCTGGACGAGCACACCGTCTACCTGTCGCCCGCGCCGCTGTACCACTCCGCGCCGCTCCAGTTCTGCGTCGCCATGACCCGCTTCGGCGGCACCGCGATCGTGCTGGAGCGCTTCGACCCCGAGCTCGCGCTCGCGTCGATCGAGAAGTACCGCGTGACCCACAGCCAGTGGGTGCCCACGATGTTCGTGCGCATGCTCAAGCTCCCCGACGAGACCCGCCGGATGTACGACGTGTCGTCGCAGCAGCTGGCGATCCACGCCGCCGCCCCGTGCCCGGTCCCGATCAAGCAGCAGATGATCGAGTGGTGGGGCCCGATCATCTTCGAGTACTACGCGGCCACCGAGGGGGGCGGCTCCACGATGATCACGTCGGAGGAGTGGCTCGCGCACCCCGGGTCGGTGGGCAAGCCTTTCGGCTCCAACGTGCACATCCTCGACGAGGAGGGCAACCCGCTGCCGCCGGGTGAAAGCGGCGTGGTGTGGTTCGAGGGCGGCGAGCGCTCGATGACCTTCGAGTACCACAAGGACCCCGAGAAGACGAAGGCCGCGCACTCCGAGTCGGGGTGGACCACCGTCGGCGACATGGGGTACCTCGACGACGAGGGCTACCTCTACCTCACCGACCGGCGCGACTTCATGATCGTGTCGGGCGGCGTGAACATCTACCCGCAGGAGGCCGAGAACCTCCTCATCACCCACCCCAAGGTGATGGACGCGGCGGTGTTCGGCGTGCCCAACGAGGAGATGGGCGAGGAGGTGAAGGGCGTGGTGCAGCCGATCGACTGGTCGACCGCCGGCCCAGAGCTCGAGGCCGAGCTGGTCGCCTTCTGCCGCGACAACCTCGCGCACTACAAGTGCCCGGTGTCGATCGACTTCATGGAAGAGCTGCCTCGCCAGCCCACGGGCAAGCTCTACAAGCGCCTCATCCGTGACCGCTACTGGGGTGACCGCACGTCCCGGATCGTGTGAGCGAAGGGCGCGCCGACCCCGCGGCCAAGGGGTACGGCGGGGTCGTCGACGACCTGGAGGCCGAGGGCGCCGCGCTCGAGGCGGTGATCGGTCCCCTCGACGCGGCCGCGGCCGCCACTCCCACCGCCGCCGAGGGGTGGGACGTGCGCGACACCGTGGCCCACCTGGCGGGGGGCGCGTGGCTGGCGGCGGTCGCCGTCACCGAGCCCGCCGTGTTCGCCGACCGGCTCGCCGGGGTGGACCGACCCGACGCGCCGCGCGACTGGGACGGCGTGCGGGACCGCTGGCGAGCCGAACGGGGGCGGTTGGTCGCCGGGCTGCGGGCCGCCGGGCCCCACGACCGTCACCCGTGGATCGCCGGCCCGATGTCGGGCCGTTCGTTCGGGGCCGCGCAGCTCATGGAGACCTGGGCCCACGGGGTGGACATCGCCGACGCCGTCGGGGTGCCGTACCCGGCGACGTTCCGGCTGCGCCACGTGGCCCGGCTCGGGGTGCGCACCCGGCCGTTCACGTTCGCCCAGCACGGCCTCCCCGCTCCGGAGGACGACGTGCGGGTGCTGCTGGACGCGCCCGGCGGTCGCGTGCTGTGGAGCTGGGGGCGGTCGGAGACCGAGGTGGTGCGGGGCGACGCGCGCGACTTCTGCCTCGTGGTCACCCAACGCCGCCACGTCGACGACACGGCCCTGTCGGTGACCGGCGACGTCTCGCAGCAGTGGATGCAGATCGCTCAGGCGTTCGCCGGCCCGCCCACGACCGCCGCGCGCGGGCGGGGCGGCTGAAGGACGGTCGGACTACGCGCCGCGGAAGTAGGCGGCGCGCTTCTCCACGAACGCGGCTACGCCCTCGATGCCGTCGGCGGAGCGGCCGGCCCGGGCCATCTCCTCCGACTCCAGGGCGAGGTGCTGGTCGAGCGTGTGCTCGAGGCTGCCGTGCATCAGCCGCTTCGCCCCGCCGTACGCGAGCGTGGGGCCGGCGGCGATCGTCTCGGCGAGTGCCTCGGCGGTGGCGGTCAGCGCGTCGTCGGGCACGACCTGGGTCACGATCCCCCAGTCGAGCGCCTCGGCGGCGCTGAGCGCCCGGTTGGTGATGGCGAGCTCGAGCGCCCGCCTCACCCCCACGAGTCGGGGCAGGAACCAGCTGCTCGACCCGTCGGGGGTCAGGCCGATCCCGGTGTAGGCCATCACGAACTTCGCCGACTCGGCCGCGATCACGATGTCGGACGAGGCCACGAAGCCCATGCCCGCGCCGGCCGCGCTCCCCTGCACCGCGCAGATCACCGGGGCGTCCAGCCGGACGAGCTGGGAGATCGCCGCGTGCAGCGGCACGGTGATCTCCCGGATGTGGTGGCCGAGGCCGTCGCCCAGGGTCGCGAAGCCCTTCACGTCGCCGCCGCCGCAGAAGCGGGCACCCGCGCCGGTGAGCAGCACCGCCCGCACCGACGGGTCGTCGGCGAACGAGGTGGCCGCCACGAGCAGCTCCTCGCTCATGCGCAGGTTGATGCCGTTGGCCGCGTCGGGCCGGTGCAGCGTGAGGCGGGCGATGCCGCCGCTGCGCTCCACGATCAGGGTCTCGAAGTCCATGCGCCGGAGCGTAGCGACCATGGGAATCGCGTCGTCGGGGGACGCATGGTGTGACCATGCGTCTCTCGACCGACACCCAGAGGGGGTCAGGGACGCATCATTCGGTGGTGATGGCGTCGAGGACGTCGAGGCGGGCGGCCCGGCGGGCGGGGAGCACTCCGGCGAGCAGTCCGGCGAGTGCGGCGAGGACGCCGAAGATCACCAGCTGTGAGACGGGGATCGCCAGCGTGATCCCGTCCGACGCGAACGCCTGCACGATCATCACGCCGAAGAACAGGCCGATCGCCAGGCCGAGCAGCGATCCGAACGACGCAGTGATGAGCGCCTCGCCCCGGATCATGCGCTTCAGCTGCACGCGCGACATGCCCACCGCCCGCATCAGCCCGATCTCACGCGTCCGTTCGAACACCGACAACGCCAGCGTGTTGACGATGCCGACCAGGGCGATGACCACCGCCAGCAGCAGCAACACGTACATCAGGCCGAGGATCTGGTTGAACTGGGCGATCTGACGGTCGACGAAGCCCGCCAGGTTGTCGGCCTCGACGCCGCCGATCCGGTCGGCGATGCCCTCGACGATCTTCGCCGCCTCCTTGGTGGAGACGTCGTCGGGCTTGAGGACGCCGACGTAGAAGTCGAGCGGGTCGGGGAAGCCGTCCCAGTTGTCGGTCGAGACGATGAAGTCGGCGTCGGTCGGGAGTGCCTTCTTGTCGTCGAAGAACCCCTGCACGGTGAGCGTCCCGGGGCCATTGGGGAAGCGCACGTCGAGCACGTCGCCCACCTCGATCCCGCGGTCCTCCGCCGTGTCGCGGTGGACGAGCATGCCTCCTTCGTCGGCGAAGGCCGCCGCCGCGCGCCGGGAGACCCCGGCGTCGGTCATCTCGGTGAACTCGGGGGACGCGCCGAGGATCGCCGTGCCGTCGCCGTCGATCTCGATCGTGCCGAACCGGTACTCCACGACGGTCGACCCCGGCAGCTCGTCGCGCACCGCCTGCGCGGCCTCCGGCGAGAACGGCGCGAAGCCGCTCGGCGACAGGATGAAGTCGGCGGTCGTCTGATCCTCGATCGCGGAGCGGAACGTCGTCTTGAACGACTGCGACATGATCGCGATCGCGCTCACGAGCGCGAGCCCGATCATCAGCGCGGCCGCGGTCGCGGCCGTGCGCCGCGGGTTCCGCTGCGCGTTCTCGCGGGCGAGGATCCCGGTGATGAAGTTGCCCTTGATCGCGGGCCACGTGAGCAGGCGCGCCGCCGGCTTCGCGGCGAGCGGGCTGAGCATGGCGACGCCCACGAACACGAGCAGCGCGGAGACGCCCACGAACGCGGCGGCCGAGCCGCCCGAGAGGTCGCCGAACAGGCCGTTGAGCAGGGCGAGGACACCCAGCACGAGCAGCACCGTGCCCCAGATGTACCGACGCCGTCCGGCACCGCCGTCGAACGCCTGGTCGCGCAGCGCGGCGATGGGCGGGATCTTCGACGCCCGCCGGGCGGGCCCGAGGGCCGCCACCATCGTCACGCCGGTCCCGACGAGGAACGACACCACGATCGTGCGGGGCTCGATCTGCAGCGCGCCGCCGGGGAGGTCGATCCCGAACGCGGAGAGCAGCCCCTGCAGCGGCGACACGATGAGGATCCCGAGCACGATGCCGAGGATCGACGAGAGCGCGCCCACCACGAACGCCTCGATCACCACCGATCCCACGACCTGCTTCCCGCTCGCACCGAGCGCTCGGAGCAACCCGAGCTCGCGGATCCGCTGGGCGACCGTGATCGAGAACGTGTTGTAGATGACGAACGCGCCGACGAACAGGGCGATGAGCGCGAACACGAGCAGGAACGTGTTGAAGAACGAGAGGTTCTTCTTCAGCTCGTCGGACTGCTCCTTCGCGAGCTGCTCGCCGGTGATCGACTCGAAGTCGCCGTTGAGCCCGGCGTCGCGCAACGCCCGCCGGATGTTGTCACGCACCTCGGTCTGCGAGACGCCGGCGTCGGCCTTGACCTCGATGACGTCCCACTGGTCGACGCGGTTCATCACCTCCTGGGCGGTCTCGGGCTCGAAGGCCGCGAGGGTCGCGCCGACCAGCCCGTCCCTCTTCCCGCCGAACAGGAAGGCGCCGACGACCTCGAGCTCGCGCGGCTCCACCGTGAGGAAGGAGATGCGAGCAGTGTCGCCGAGGCGGAACTTGCCCTCCTCGAACGTCTTCAGGTCGAGCGCGACCTCGTCGGGCGCGCGCGGCGCTCGGCCCTCGACGATCTCCGACGACTGGTTGACCGACTCGCTCGGGGACCGCCACGGAGTGCCGAACGTGGGCGCCTGGTTCTGGACCGCCTCACCGTCGGTGCCCGTCACCAGCGCGTAGCCGAGGATGTTGCCCTGGGCGAGATCGACCCCCTTCGCGTCCTGCACGGTGTCGACCAGCGATCCCGGCACCGGCGGGCGGGTCTGCTCGCCACCACCGGCCTGGTTCGACGCCTTGAACGGCTCCTTCGCCCGCACGACTGCGTCGACGCCCTTCGTCGTGTTCGCGAACAGGTTGTCGAACACGCTGCCGAGCGTGTCGGTCAGCACGAAGGTGCCGGCCATGAAGGCCACGCCCAGCACGATCGCGATCGACGTGAGGACGAGCCGGAACTTCTTGGCGAAGAGCCCGCGCAGGGTCGCGCGCCACATGAGCAGCCGCCGGTGCCGGTCAGTCGCCGAGACGACGCATGTTGTCCATCACCGAGTCGACCGTGGGCTCGGAGATGTCACCGCAGATGAGACCGTCGGCGAGGAACACGACACGGTCGGCGTAGGCGGCCGCCACGGGGTCGTGGGTGACCATCACGATGGTCTGGCCGAGCTGGTCGACCGCCTTGCGCATGAAGCCCAGGATCTCGGCTCCCGACTTCGAGTCGAGGTTGCCGGTGGGCTCGTCGGCGAAGATCACCTCCGGCCGGCTGGCCAGCGCCCGGGCCACCGCCACCCGCTGCTGCTGGCCGCCCGAGAGCTCGTTGGGCCGGTGGTCGACACGGTCGGCGAGGTGGACGGTCTCGATGATCTGGTCGAGCCACGCCTGGTCGGGCTTCTTGCCCGCCAGCGCGAGCGGCAGGGTGACGTTCTCGAGGCCGGTGAGCGTGGGCACCAGGTTGTAGGCCTGGAAGACGAAGCCGATCTTCTCCCGCCGGATCAGCGTGAGCTGCTTCTCGCTCATCGCGCTGATCTCGTCGTCGCCCAGGAAGATCTGCCCGGCGGTGACCCGGTCGAGGCCGGCGAGGCAGTGCAGCAGCGTCGACTTGCCCGAGCCCGACGGACCCATGATCGCGGCGTACTGCCCGCGCTGGAACTCCACCGAGACGCCGGCGAGCGCGTTGACCACGGTGTCGCCGGCGCCGTAGACCTTGGTGACGTCGACGGCCCGAGCGGCCGCGGTGGTGGAAGTGGGGGTCGGCACGGTCGCCGTCACGAAGGTCCTCCGGGGGCTGCGCGGGTCGCGGATCGGGGCGGATCGGGGGGACACCTGACCGTCCGCTCGGCCGGTGAGGCCAGACTACGGGCTCAATCCGCCGTGCTGGTCGCCCGCTCCCGGTACAGGGGGGCGTCCTTCTCCTCGCCGTGGCGGCCCAGCCACCAGAACCAGACCACGCCGAACAGGAACAGGCCGAGGCTCACCCAGGCGTTGACCCGCAGGCCGAGCACCTCGTGGGCGTCGTCGATGCGGAGGTTCTCGAAGAAGAACCGGCCGAACGTGTACATGACGACGTACAGCGCGGTGAGCTGGCCCCGCTTGAGCCGCAGCCGTGCGTCGATCCAGAGCAGGGCCAGACCGCCGATCAGGCAGAAGATCGACTCGTACAGGAACGTCGGGTGGAAGGTGGCGAACTCGGCGTAGCCCTCCGGCCGCTTGGCCGCTGAGATCTCGAGCGCCCACGGCAGGTCGGAGGGCCGGCCGAACAGCTCCTGGTTGAACCAGTTGCCCCACCGCCCCAGCGCCTGGGCGAAGAACAGGCCCGGCACCACGCAGTCGGCCACCGCGAGCGCCGAGCCCCGCTTCCGGTACGCGAGGATCGCGAGCGCGGCGGCTCCACCGAGCACGGCCCCCCAGATGGCCAGCCCGCCCTTCCAGATCTTGAACGCGTCGACCCAGCGGCCGTCGTCGAAGCGCTGGTAGTCGGTGATCACGTGGTAGAGCCGGGCGCCCACCACGCCGCTGATGACGACGATCAGCGCGCCGTCGAGGATCTCGCCGGGGTCACCGCCCAGCTTCCCCCAACGCAGCATCGTCATCCGCACGGCGATGATCACGCCGATGGCGAGCAGCAGCCCGTAGACGTGCAGGGAGAGCGGCCCGACGTCGAGCGTGTTCTGGCTCGGGCTCGGGATCGACGCGACCAGGGCGGGGACCGTCGGCACGGGCCGATCGTAGGGGGCGACTCCAGTTCCGGGGCCCGCCGTGCCGATACTGCCGGTGTGCGGATGACGAGGGGACGGACGCTCGCGGCACTGACCGCGGTGGCCGCGGTGGCGCTGTCCGCCTGCGATCCCACGCCGGATCCCGCGCCGTCCCCGTCGCCATCTCCGCCGTCGACGACGACCACGACGACCACCACGAGCGGTCCGACCCCGGGCTCGACCGGGACCGGCGACCAGAACGGCTCGCTGGGCACCTGCCCCGTCTTCCCCGCCGACAACGCCTGGAACACCGACGTGTCGGGCTCCCCCGTCCACCCGAGCTCCGACGCCTACATCACCAACATCCTCGCCAACGGCGGCGACTACCTCCACGCCGACTTCGGGGGCGGCGGCGCGTACGGGATCCCGTACGTGACCGTGCCGGGCACGCAGCCCAAGGTCCCGGTCGAGTTCGTCGATTGGCCCGACGAGAGCGACCCCGGCCCGTACCCGATCCCGCTCGGCGCCCCCATCGAGGGGGGCGGTGACCGCCACGTCATCGCCGTCGACCGGGGTGCGTGCGTGCTCTACGAGCTGTACAACGCCACGCCACTCGCCGACCGCTGGCAGGCGAGCAACGGCGCGCGGTTCGACCTGCGCTCCAACGCGCTGCGGCCGCTCGGCTGGACTTCTGCCGACGCCGCCGGCCTGCCGATCTTCGCCGGGCTCGTGCGCTACGACGAGGTCGCGGCCGGCCGCATCCCCCACGCGCTCCGCTTCACCGTCAACGCCACCCAGCGGGGCTACATCCTCCCGGCGACCCACTGGGCGTCGTCGAGCACCGACCCGAACCGGCCGCCGATGGGGCTGCGGCTCAGGCTCAAGGCGTCGTACGACATCAGCCGGTTCACCGGGCAGTCGCGGGTGGTACTCGAGGCGTTGAAGCGGTACGGGATGATCGTCGCCGACAACGGGTCGAACTGGTTCATCACCGGCGCGGCCGACAGCCGGTGGAACGACACCGACCTCAACCAGCTCAAGACCGTCCCGGGGAGCGCGTTCGAAGTCGTCGACACCGGTCCCGTCCGCACCCGCTGACGATGCGTTGCTCGCCGTCGCTCGGATCCGAGCGACGGTGAGAAGCGCACCGGGAGGTCCGGGATCGACGGTGAGAAGCGCATCGGGGGGTGGCAGCATGAGGGGGTGCGGGCCTCACGGATCG
Organism: Actinomycetota bacterium; assembly: GCA_016870245.1. GTDB lineage: Bacteria > Actinomycetota > Acidimicrobiia > IMCC26256 > PALSA-555 > CAIUKV01. Next base: position 32,463 of record VGCA01000008.1, read on the forward strand.
AGCCGGGACCGGGGCAGGAGTCGGCGTGGGACTACCCGCGGCCGCCGGCGTTGGAGCCGACCACCGCGCACCTCGTGGTCGTCCTCGGTGGGGTGACGATCGCCGACACGCGCGCCGCGTACCGCGTGCTCGAGACGAGCCACCCGCCCAACTACTACCTCCCGCCCGACGACGTCGTGCCCGGCGCGCTCGAGCCCGCCCCCGGCTCGTCGTTCTGCGAGTGGAAGGGCCGCGCGCACTACCTCACCGTGCGGGGCGGCGACCGCGAGGAGGTCGCCGCGGCATGGGCCTACGACGCACCCAGCCCGCGCTTCGCGGCCGTCGCCGGCTACGTCGCCTTCTACCCCGGCCGCATGGACGCGTGCTTCGTCGACGGCGAGCGGGTGGTGCCCCAGGACGGCGGCTTCTACGGCGGCTGGATCACGTCACGCGTCGTCGGCCCGTTCAAGGGCGGCCCCGGCACCCGCGGCTGGTGAATCCCCCGGCACGGGGACGGGGGGGTCGATACGGTCGGTGGATGGAGATCGCGATCCTGCTGTTCCCCCGACTCACCGCGCTCGACGCGGTCGGGCCCTACGAGGTGCTGCGCAGCCTCCCCGACGTCACGCTGCGCATGGTCGCGGCGAGCCCCGGCCCCCAGCGCACCGACCACGGCGCCCTCGCGCTGGTGGCCGACACGTCGATCGATGACATGCCCGCGCCCGACGTGGTGGTGATCCCGGGCGGCCCCGGCGAGGTCGGCGTGCGCGAGGACCCGCGCTCCCTCGACTGGGTGCGGTCGGTCCACCGCACCTCCACCTGGACCACTTCGGTGTGCACCGGCTCACTCGTCCTCGGCGCGGCCGGGCTGCTCGAGGGGCGCCGCGCCACCAGCCACTGGACGGCGCTCGACACGCTCGCCGGCTTCGGCGCCGAGCCCACCGAGGAGCGGGTGGTCGTCGACGGCAAGATCGTCACCGCGGCGGGCGTGTCGTCGGGGATCGACATGGCGCTGTGGCTCGCCGCGCAGCTCGCCGACGAGGAGACCGCCCGGGCCATCCAGCTCTCGATCGAGTACGACCCACAACCACCGTTCGACGCGGGGTCGACCGCGAAGGCCTCAGCCGCCCTCGTCGACCGCCTCCGCCGCAGCAGCCGCTTCGCCACCGGCTGACGGCGCGTCGGTCGGCGCGGGACGCGGCTGCATCCGGGACAGCGCGACCACGGTTGCGATGGCGATCGCCACGACGACGACGACCACGGCGAACAGGAGGAACGTCGGCGACGGCCAGATCACGAGGATCACGAGGCCGGCCGCGGCGATCCCGGCCGACAGCGCGGCCCGGTGCTGGCGGGCCCAGAGGGCGGCGGGCGGCACGTCGCGCGAGGAGCCCCGTAGGCGCTCCGCGACCCGGCCGATCCACCCGGGGCTCGACACGAGCGCCACGACGGCGACGAACAGGCCGAGCACGATCACGTACCACGACCAGTCCCGCAGCGCGACCACCAGGGTGTCGTAGACCTCCTTCGTCGCGTTCGCGTCGAGTGACGCCTGTCCGGCCTGGTCGACGGTGACCCGCCGACCGAGGTCGATGCCGACTGCCAGCAGCGCGGTGGTGGCCGCGACGCCGAGGCCCAGCGCGACGACGTAGCGCCGCCGGCGCGGCGCGATCGCGATCGCGGCCACGACCGTCACCACGAAGAGGATCGGCAGCACCGACGACAGCGTGTCGAGCGCGTCGAACCCGGTCTGGAGCTTCGGAACCAGATCGGACTCGAGGAGCGTGACCTCGATCGTGTCGGACGGGATCTCCACCCGCTTCAGCACACCGACGCCCCGGTCGACGAGCCGCTCGCGCACCCGGTCGGCGACGAGCCCGAGGTCGAGGACGATGGCGTCGTTCCGCTGGTCGACCGCCTCGCCCTGGCCGGTGAACATCGCCACGACCTGCTCGTGCGCGATGCGGTTGGCCCGGGTCCAGAGCTGCTCGAACGCGGTGGACTCGAGCAGGCGCTCGGTCTGGTTGAGCGCGACGCCCCGCAGGGAGCCGGTGAGCGCGGGGCCGAGGACGTCGGTGGGCCCGGGCAGCGCGTCGGTGATGCGCTCCTCCAGGTCGGTGGCCGCGAACAGCTCGGTGACGATGCGGTTCGCCAGCGCGTCGGTGACGACCTCGTTGCTCGCGAGCGGGGCCACGGTGTCGACGTAGCCGTCGGTGTCGATGATGCGGTCGTGCACCCACTTGGCGGTGACGGCGAGTGGGGCGAGCAGCGCCGCGACCACCACGAGGACGATGGCGACCCACCGGCGCCACCGAGCGGGGTGGTGCGCCGGCGCGGGCGCGTCCTCGGGGGCGGCGTGGGCCGCGACCGCGCTCACTTCAGCAGCCGCGACATGCGGCGGTCGGCCAGCACCTTCCCGCCGGTCTGGCAGGCGGAGCAGTAGGTGATCTCGTGGCTCTCGTAGGACATGCGATGCATCGTGGCACCGCAACGGGGGCAGGGGGTGCCATACCGGCCGTGGATCTCGAAGTTCCCGCCCAGCTTGGGCTCGGAGAGTCCACCCGTGCGCCTCCGCTCGGCCGCCAGCCCGTCGGCGAGGACGCCGCGCACCGCGTCGAGCAGCCGGGCTCGGGCGTCCGGGTCGAGCGAGGCCAGCGTGGCGTAGGGCGACAGCTCCGCCCGCCACAGCGCGTCGTCGGCGTAGCCGCGGCCCACCCCGGCCACCGTGCGCTGGTCGCGCAGCAGCGTGTGGATGCGCCGGCGGTCGTCGCCGTGGAGGACGAGGTCGGCGAACGCGTCGGAGTCGGGCTCGGGACCGAGATGGGCGAGCGGCCCGTCGTCGTCGGGCGCGAGCACCCACCAGGCAGCCTTGCGCTCGGTGCCGTACTCGCGCACGAGCAGCGCCGGACCGTCCACGGTGCGGATGCGCAGGACGGCCCCCTTCGGCTTCGTGCGCTTGGGCGGGTCCTCCACGTCGAGGCGGCCCGCCTGGGAGAGGTGGACGAGGAGGCGGGGGGCGTCGCCGCCCGCGACCTCCACCACGAGGTACTTCCCCCGTCGCCCCACCGCCGTGATCGGCCGACCGAGCAGGCCCTCGGGTGCCACCACGGTCTTCAACGACGAGAACGAGTACGCGTCGAATCCCGCCAGCTCCCGCCCGACGAGCATCTCCCCCAACCGCTCGGCCAGCCCCTCCATCTGCGGCATCTCCGGCATG
>VGCA01000009.1 GCA_016870245.1 Actinomycetota bacterium
TGGTGGGCCTGCCCGACCCGCAGTGGGGCGAGACGGTGTGCGCGGCCGTGGTGGTCCGGCCCGGCCACCCCGCGCCGTCGCTCGACGACCTCCGCGACCACGCGGGCCGCACACTCGCCAAGTTCAAGCTGCCGCGGGCGATCGCGGTGGTCGACGCGATCCCCCGCACGCCGGCCACGGCCCAGGTGCAGCGCACGCTGCTGGTGGAGCAGCTGACCGGCCGATGACCGGCCGCTGACGGGCAACCGACCGGCCGGGCCGGCGGTCCGATCAGGCGACGCCGAGGATCGCGAGGGTCTCGGCGGGCGTGGCCGGCTCCCTCCCGACCGCGGCCGCCATCTCCACCGCCCGGGCCACCAGCTCCGCGTTGGTGGGCCGCGCGCCGTCGGCCTCGACGGGGTTGTCGCCCAGCCCCACCCGGACGTGCGCGCCGCGGGCGAGGGCGAGGCGGGCGATGTCCCAGTGGCTCGGGCCGTAGGTGTACGCCATCCACGTGTACGGGATGTCGTCGGGCACGAGGCCCAGGTAGGTGTCGACGGCGGCCTCCGACGGTGGCAGGCCCCACAGCGCCTGGTCGGCCAGGTTCAGCTTGAACAGCACGGTCCCGGTCATCCAGCCCTTGCGGTGCGCGGCGACCGTGATCCGCACGTGCCCGGGCTCGCGCACCACGACGCTGTACTGGATGCCCTTCTCGCGGGCCAGAGTCAGGAAGTGCTCGAGGTGCGAGTGCGGCACCCCGAACAGGCCGTCGCCCCGGATCTCGAGCGTGTCCTCGTCGAAGAAGCTGAACACGGCCGCCCCCGGATCGATGGTGGCCGACCGCAGGTGCACGGTCGGATCGTCGGCGAGCTCGCCGAGGAAGGCGAAGCGGGCGACCGGGTCGGCGCCACCGGTGTACGTGGGGTACACGAGCAGGTCGGGGCGCTCGGCGTTGATCAGCCGCATCGCCTCGGCGTAGACCTCGGTGCCCGGGCTCAGCAGCGCGCCGGTCTGCGGGTCCCGCGCGTGGAAGTGCACGATCGCCGCGCCCGCCTCGGCCGCAGCGAGGGCGTCGGCCGCGCACTCCTCGGCCGACACCGGCACGTGCGGGTTCTGCGCCTTCGACGACTGCTCGTTGATCGCGGCCTCGATGATCACCTGGTCGGCGGGGACGAACACGGGCACTCCTCCGGCATCAGTAGGACCGGGGCAGCCCGAGGTGCTGCTCGCCGATCCGGTTGCGGACCATCTCGTTGGTGAGCGGCGAGAACGACCACAGCCGCACGTCGCGGAACAGTCGCCCCATCGCCACCGCCCGGGTGTAGCCCAGGCCGCCCATCAGCTGCATGCCCTTCAGGGTGAGGTCGACCGCCGCCTCGCTGGCCACGAGCTTGGCCATGGCGGCGAGCACCCCGGCGTCGCCCCCGGCGACCTCCACCTCGGCGGCCCGCCACATGAGCGAGCGGGCCGACTCCAGCGCGACGGCGCCGTCGACGAGCCCGTGCTGGGGACCCTGGAACCCACCGATCGGCCGGCCGAACACCTCGCGCTCCCGGGCATAGCCGGTGACGAGGTCGAGCGCGGCCCGGCCCACGCCGAGGCACGCAGCGGTGGCGTTGAGTCCCTCGCGGTTGATCGTCGCGAACACCTGGCGCATCCCGCGATCGACCTCGCCGAGCACGGCGTCGGCCGGGAGTGCGACGTCGTCGAGGAACACCTCGCAGGTGGAGCAGCCCCGGATGCCGAAGGTGTCGATCGTGCGCACCTCGACTCCCGGCGCGTCGCGGGGCACGAGGAACATGGTGACCCCGTGCACCGGGCTCGCCTCGATCGGCGCGGTGCGGGCGAGCACGACGATGGCCTCGGCCTCGCGGGCGCCCGAGGTCCACAGCTTCTGCCCCGCGAGCCGCCAGCCGTCGCCGTCGGGCACCGCCCGCGTGCGCATCACCCGGGCCACGTCGGTGCCGCCCGCCGGCTCCGAGAGCGCGAACGCGCACCGGGTGGCGCCGGCGACCAGCCGGTCGACGAGGTCGGCGTGGGCGGGGGTGTGCCCGTACGCGGCGAGCACCTGGGTCACCGCGTAGTGGGCGATCACGAACGCGGCCATCGACGTGGGGCCCGCGCCCAGCTCCTCGACCACCACGAGCTGGTCGCGCCCGTCGCCCGCTCCGCCCGCCGCGGCCGGAGCGCCGATCGCGAGGACCCCCGCGGCGCCGAGGGCCGCGAAGAGGTCGACGTCGAACTCCTCGGCCTCGTCCAGCGCGGCGATGCGCTCCGCGGGCGACACGGTGTCGACGAGGCGACGCAGGGTGTCGCGCAGGGCCGCCCGCTCCGGGGAGTCGAGGACGGGGTCGGGGCCGGGCGCGGGATCCACCTGCATCGGCCGCGGAGCGTAACCTGTGCCCACACCCGAGGGGGTCGACGTCGAAGGGGGTCCGATGACGACGACACTGCAGCCGAACGACCGCTATCTCGTCATCTCGAGCGACGGTCACGCCGGAGCCGACCTGCTCCAGTACCGCGAGTACCTGCCGGCGCGCTGGCACGACGAGTTCGACGCGTGGGCGGCCGCCTACAGCAACCCGTTCGCCGACCTGCTGGAGGCCACCGCCTACCGCAACTGGGACTCGGATCGGCGCCTGGCCGAGCAGGACGCCGACGGAGTGGCGGGGGAGGTGCTGTACCCCAACACGGTGCCGCCGTTCTTCGAGCAGGGCAACCTCGTCGCGCGGCCGCCGACCGAGGCCGACTACGAGCACCGCTGGGCCGGCCTCCAGGCCCACAACCGGTGGATGGTCGACTTCTGCGCGCAGGCGCCCGACCGGCGGGCGGGGATCATCCAGATCTTCCTGAACCGGGTCGAGGACGCGGTCGCCGAGATCCGGGAGCTCGCGCCGCTGATGAAGGTGAACGGCGGCGTCCTGCTGCCCTCGGTGTCGCCCAACTCCGGGCTGCACGAGCTGTGGGACCCCTACTACGAGCCGCTGTGGGAGGTCTGCGAGGAGCTCGACCTGCCCCTCGACATCCACTCGGGAAGCGGCCTGCCCGACTACGGCGACCTGCCCGCGGCGCGGGCGGTGATGCTCGTGGAGATCCCGTGGTTCGCCCACCGGGCGCTGTGGCACCTCATGTTCGGCGGGGTGTTCGACGCCCATCCGGGGCTGCGGGTCGCCCAGACCGAGCAGGGGGTCGCCTGGGTGCCCCGGGGCCTCGATACCCTCGACTGGTTCTACAAGCGGATGACCACCGGAGGCGCGGCCGAGGCGGTGTTCTTCGGTGCGGTCGCCGAGAGCATGCAGATGCTGCCGAGCGAGTACTTCGCGCAGCACGTGTGGATCGGCGCCAGCTTCCTGCGGCCGAGCGAGGCCCCCCTGGTGGCCGACATCGGCGTCGACCGCATCATGTGGGGCCACGACTACCCGCACAGCGAGGGCACCTACCCGTACACCACAGAGGGCCTGCGGGTCGCGTTCGCCGGGATGCCGTCCGACGACGTCGCCCGCATGGTCGGACTCACGACTGCGGAGTTCTACGGCTTCGACGTCGACGCGCTGCGGCCGATCGCCGACCGCATCGGTCCCACCGTGGCCGACGTCGACCGTCCCCTCCCGCCGTCCGAGTACCCGACCGACTCCACCTGCAACGCGTTCGAGCGCGAAGCCGCGATCAAGGCCTGGTGAGCATGTTCACGATGCGATTCGACCTCCGGGTGCCCGGGATGACCCCGGCCCAGGTCGCCGACGAGTACGCCACCGCGATCGAGATGGCCGAGTGGGCCGAGGACAAGGGGTGCGTCGCCGCGGTGATCTCCGAGCACCACGCCTCGCCCGACGGCTACCTCCCTGCGCCGTTGATCCTCGCGACGGCGATGGCCGCCCGCACGAAGACGCTGGCGATCGCGGTCGGCGCGGCGTTGCTGCCGCTGTACGACCCGGTGAAGCTGGCCGAGGAGATGATCGTCCTCGACCACATCAGCCGGGGCCGGGTCTCCTACGTGTTCGGGATCGGGTACCGCGAGGACGAGTACGACCTGTTCGGGGTCGACTACGCCGCCCGTGGCCGCGTCGCCGACGAGAAGCTCGACAAGATCCTCGCGGTGCTCGACGCCGCGTCGGTGGCCACCGACCGGGTGCGCATCACGCCGGCGCCCTACACGTCGCCTCGCCCCGCGATCGCGTGGGGTGGCGCGTCGAAGGCCGCGGCCCGGCGGGCGGGCAGCCGGGGCCTCGACCTGTTCGGGTCGGGCACCTGCGACGGCATCGAGGAGGCCTACGCCGAAGCGGCGCGGGCCGCGGGGCACGAGCCCGGCCAGTGCACGGTCCCGCAGCCGGGCGTGCCGATGACGGTGTTCGTCAACGACGACCAGGACGCCGGCTGGGCCGACGTCGGGCCGTACCTGATGAACGACGTGCTCTCCTACGCCGAGTGGAACGAGGACTCGAGGAACGTCGCGAGCCTGTCGTACTCCAAGACCGTCGACGATCTGCGGGCCGAGCGCGGCGCGCACCGGGTGATGACCGTCGACGAGGCCGTCGAGTTCGTGGGCACCCACTTCGTGCTGCCGCTGCACCCCCTGTGCGGCGGTACCCCGCCCGACATCGCCTGGCCCTACCTCCGCCGCGTCGTCGACGAGGTCATGCCCCGCACCCACCCATAGATGCGCTTCTCACCGTCGATACCCAGTGCGACGATGCGCTTCTCACCGTCGATACGAGTCGGTCGATCGACGGTGAGAAACGCATCGGGGGTGGGTCAGGCGGGGGCGGAGGCGAGGCGGCCGTCGGCGATCGCCTGCACGAACGCGGCGTGGTCGGCCTCGTTGCGGTCGGCGTAGTCCTGGGCGAACGCGGTGAGCGAGCGGTCGAGCCGGTCGCTGGTGCCGACGTACGCGTCGATCGCGACCGCGTCGCCCGAGCGCGCATGGCCGCGCGCCAGGGTCCACGCGCACGTGGCCGCGTGGTTGCGCAGCTGGCTGGGCGTGACGGTGCCGAGGTCGACGCTGAACTTCCAGTCGCGCAGCTGGCGCACGTAGAAGTGGGTGCCCGCGGGGCCGACGGTCCACCCGAGGAAGATGTCGCTGACCGCCTGCGCGAGCCGCTGCCCCTCCACGACCCGTCGTCCGTGGTGGTCGTAGTGGCTGGGGGCGAGGACGTCCTCGTAGACCGACCGCGTCGCCTCCTTCACCTGGAGGAAGAGCGGGTCGTCGCGGTCGTGTCCCTCGAGGAGCACGACGAGGCAGCGGGTGCCGACGCTGCCGACGCCGACCACCTTCAGGCCGACGTCGAGTGGGCGGTAGCGCTCGAGCACCGAGCGCCGGTCGTCGTAGAGCGTGTCCTTGTAGGCGTCGAACGTGGCCCACGCGGCCTCGATCAGCTCGTTGCCGTCGACGTCGCCGTAGCCGTGGTCGCCCAGATCGTGGAGCGAGTGCAGCAGTGGCGGCGAGTTCCGGAAGCGGAGCGTGCCGTCGACCTCCTCCGTCAGCTTCCGCACCGCATGCAGGTGGTCGTGCGTGTAGGCCGTGTGGGCGACGCGATCGAGCTCGCGACGCGTTCGCTTGACGACGGGCACGTAGTCGCCCCGGCCGAGCGCGTCGATCGACAGGTAGCGGTACCAGAGCTCGAGCACGGGCATCGTGGCGAAGCGGGCCATGCCCGCCCGGTACGTGGCCACCGCGAACGTGGTCATCTCCATGACGTCGCGCCGGGGCATGCCGCGGTCACGTCCGCAGATCGCGATGCTCGCCGTCAGCCGCTTCAGGTCCCACTCGAACGGTCCGGGCAGGGTCTCGTCGAAGTCGTTGGCGTCGAACACCAGCTGGCGCTCCGGCGACGCGTAGATGCCGAAGTTGGCGAGGTGCGCGTCGCCGTCCATCTGCACCGTGAGGTCGGTACGGGGCGCGTCAGCAAGGTCGACCGCCATCACCCGCGCCGCTCCCCGGAAGAAGGCGAACGGGGAGGCCTCCATGCGGGCGTGGCGGATGGGGACCAGCCAGGGGATCCGGGCGGCGTTCTGCTGCTCGATCAGGGCCACCGGGTCCGGACGGTCGGCCGCCGGGCTCCAGTCGCCGTGGGCCGACCGCGGCACCGCGGCCCGGGAGGCGCGGCCGCGCTCCGACCGTTCGGCGATGCTGCGCCGGGGACCGCCGTGGGGAGCGGTGGGGAACGTGGGCTCGGCGATCGGATCCTCCTCCGCTCGGACGGGCCAGGATGCCACCGCGACCGATCCGGGCGCACCTCCTCCGTCGCCTCCGATCCCGCGGGCGTCGTATCCCGGGTGCGACCGCCGGCCGGGTCGTCCCGTCGCCCGGCGCGGTTCGCTAGCGTGCGCTGCTCGACGCCTCCGAAGGGAAGGGAGCACCATGGCGAACGAAGAGTGGGGCCGCTGGCCGCGCTGATCGGCGACTGGCAGGGTGAGGGCGGCCTCGACACCGCGTTCTCGCACTCGAAGCAGAAGGTGCTCGACACGCCCTTCAGCGAGAAGGTCGCGATGAAGCCCTTCGGGCCGGTCGACAACGGCCGTCAGCACCTCTACGGCCTCGACTACAAGACCGCCATGTGGCGGGGCGACGAGGAGGACCCCTTCCACACCGAGGTGGGCTACTGGCTCTGGGACGCCGCCACCGGGGAGGTCCTCCGTGGCTTCGTGGTGCCCCGCGGCATCACCGTCCTCGCCGGCGCGATCGGCGTCGCGGCCGACGCCACCGAGTTCACCCTGAGTGCCACCACCGGCGGCGAGCTGTACTCGATCGCGGAGAACCAGTACCTCCGGGCCAACGCCAGCACGGTGAGCTACGAGGTCACGATCACCTCGGGTGACGACACGTGGTCGTACCACGAGACGACCATGCTGCGGATGAAGGAGTTCCCCGAGCTCTTCCCGCACGTCGACCACAACACCCTGACGCGCGCCTAGGCACGCGACGCGCAACCGGGGGGGACGGTCGTGCACCGTCCCCCCGGTGCCGCGCTCACCGTGCGGCCGTGAGGAGTGCCGCGAGGAACGCTTCGGCCGCGGCGGCATCGGGCGCGAGGAACGCCCCGGCGATGCCGCCGGCCACCCAGACGTACAGGACGAGCTCGCCGCTCCTGAACCGCCGCACGTCGACGCCGCCCACGGTGACGGGCTGGCTGCTCCCGTACCCGCGGAGCGCGCCGGCATACGAGTCGGCCGTGGTCCCGACCGGCGCCTGCGCGAGCACCAGCCCACCGATCTGTCCGTCCCGGTCGGCGACCCGGTGGAGCGACGACGCGACGGCGCCGAACGGCGCGGTGACGAACTCGTCGGTGACCTCCGGGGAGGCGTAGTCGGCGAACAGGTACCCCGGAACCGGCACCAACCAGCGTGAGATCGGCTCGGTCTCGCCCGGGGCGAGATCGGGTGCCGCGAGGTACCGCCGCAGCCAGCGCTCCATGGCCGGCCGGGTGGCCCCGTCGAAGCCGCCCTGCACCCCGTGCCGGAGCCAGGCATACGTGTAGCGGCTGTCACGCGAGGACGGGTCGGTGAAGAGGTAGACCGTCTGACCGGCGATCTCCAGGGTCTTCGGCCGTCCGCGTCCGGCATGGCCCAACGTGGCGACCTCCCGGTCCATCCCGGCCGGCGGGACCTCGACGAAGGTGTGCAGCTGGAGGAGCCCGACCTCCCGCCCCGTCTTGGTGCGGGCGGTGTTCTGCGACGCCTTGTCCGCGACCACGCTGTGCAGCGCCACCGACGAGAAGAAGTCGCTCCCGAGCTGGCCTTCCGCCCGGTCGAGGATGTCGAGCGCTGCCTCCACCTCGGCTTCGGGCACGTCGACGTAGCAGTAGCCGGGAACCTCCACGAGCTCGGCCGCGATCTCGCGGGTCTCGCCGGCGGCGAGGGCGGTGGCGTGGTCGGAGGCGCGACAGGCGCCCGACGGGCCCGCGGCCGCGTGCGCGGCCGCCGGAGCTGCGAGCACCACGGCGGCGCACAGCACAGCGGAACAGAGCCGGGGTCGGGACATGACCACCCTCCTGGCGTCCTGGGTGGGACACGGCCTGTCCTGAGTGTCCCGAGCGCGCGGGACGGGCGGCAGGGCCGGACTTCCCGGTTCGAAGGGGCTTCTTCCCGGTCGGGCGTGCCGCGGGCGGCTCAGAGGCGCGCGTCGCGCAGGGCCGAGCGGCGCACCTTGCCCGCGTCGTCGCGCAGCGGCGCGTCGACCAGCTCGACCGTGCGGGGCACCTTGTAGGCGGCGATCCGGTCGCGCAGGTGGGCCCGGAGCGCCTCGCTGGTCGCCTCGACCGCGACGGGGTCGGTCGTATCCACGCCGGGTAGGTCGACGATCGCGTGCACGCGCTGGCCCAGATCGTCGTCGGGGAGGCCGATCACCGCGCACGAGCGCACGCCGGGGTACTGGTCGATCGCGGCCTCGACCTCGGCGGGGAAGACGTTCGCGCCGCCGCTCACCACCATGTCGGTGCGGCGGTCGACCAGGTAGAGGTAGCCGTCGGCGTCGAGGTACCCAAGGTCGCCGATGGTCTCCCAGCCGTCGTGCGACCGGGCCTCCGCGCCAAGGTAGCGGTACGTGGATCCGGGTCCGCCGGCGGGCATGAAGTAGATCTCGCCCACCTCGCCGGTCGGCACGTCGTCGCCGAGCTCGTCGAGGATCCGCACCGCGCACCCGCCCTGGGGCAGTCCCACCGAGCCGGGATGGGTGAGCGACTCGGTGCCGGTGATCGAGGTGCCGCCCTGACTCTCGGTGCCGCCGTACCCCTCGCGGATGCGCTCGGGCCCGAGCCACCGGATCCACTGTTCCTTCAGCCACACGGGCCACGGCGCGCCGGTGCTGAAGACCTGCCGGAGCGAGGAGAGGTCGTAGGACTCCCGGTCGGGCAGGTTCCAGATGCGATGCATCATCGTCGGGACGAAGAAGACCCAGGTCACCCGGTGCTCCTGGATCCGCCGCAGCGCCTCGGCCGCGTCGAACCGTTCCATCACCACGAGCGTGGAGCCCACGAACAGGCCCGACACCGAGAAGCTGAACGGGCCGTTGTGGTACAGCGGACCCGGCACGAGCTGCACGTCGCCGTGGCGCATCTGCACGACGGGGACGTCGGGGTCGAACTCCGACGGGCTCTTCGCCACGATCAGCTTCGGACGCCCGGTCGAGCCCCCCGAGGCCAGCGCCTTGAAGGAGGCGCCCACCACCGCGGGGACCGGATCGACCGGCGTATGGAGGTCGGGCAACGAGTCCTGGTCGACCACCACGGCCGGTCGCCCGAGCTCGATCAGAGCCGCCCGCTCGGGCTCGGGGAGCCGATAGGGGAGCGGCTGGGGGGTGGCACCCAGCTTCCAGGCCCCGAAGGTGGCGGCGTAGAAGTCGACCGAGTTGGGCAGGGCGATCGTCACGAGGTCGTCGACGGAGACCCCGTGGTCGCGGTAGTGGTGGGCCAGCCGGTTCGCCCGGGCATCGAGCTCGGCGAAGGTGACCGTCTCGTCGCCGCAGATCACGGCCGTCCGCCCGGGGAGCCGATCGGCCCAGTACGCGAGCAGGTCCCCCATCGGCACGGCCGTCACGCGCGTAACCTACGCCGCATGGACCTGAGGACGCTGCACATCATCGACGTCGATGCTCACATCACCGAGCCCCACGACCTGTGGACGCGCAACGCCCCGAAGGGCTTCGAGGACCGGGTGCCGCGCGTCGTCGCCGTCGACGGCACCGACCAGTGGGTGGTCGACGGCGTGCCGATCGGCCGGGCCATGGGGGCCAGTGTCATCAAGCCCGACGGCGTGAAGCATCCCGGCTTCGACTTCATCACCTGGGGGGCCGACGACATCGCGGCGGCGTCGTACGACATGACGGCGCGCGTCGAGGTCATGGACGAGCTCGGTCTCTACGCCCAGATCCTCTACCCCAACACTGCAGGCTTCGGAGCGCAGAAGTTCGGTGAGGTCGAGGACCCCGAGCTCCGCCGGCTGTGCGCGACCCTCTACAACGACGCCATGGTCGAGATCCAGGAGGCCTCGGGCGGCCGGCTGCTCCCCATGGCGCTGATGCCGTGGTGGGACGTCGACGCGTCGATCGCCGAGGTGGGCCGCGCGGCGGCCAACGGGCTCCGAGGCGTGAACATGTGCACCGACCCCCAGCACCGCGGGCTCCCCGACCTGGGCGAGCGCGCGTGGGACCCGTTCTGGGCCGCGTGCGAGGAGCACGGCATGCCGGTGAACTTCCACATCGGTGCGAGCGACACCTCGCTCACCTGGTTCGGCACGTCGCCGTGGCCGTCGCAGGACGACGAGCGCAAGCTCGCGATCGGCTCGGCGATGATGTACCTGTCCAACGCCCGAATCCTCGCCAACCTGGTGTTCTCGGGCGTGTTCGAGCGGTTCCCGAGCGTGCAGTTCGTGTCGGTGGAGAGCGGGATCGGCTGGATCCCCTTCTTCCTCGAATCCCTCGACTACCAGCTCTACGAGAGCGCTCCCAGCGCGGTCGACCAGCTGTCGATGAAGCCGTCCGAGTACTTCCGGCGCCAGGTCCACGGCTGCTTCTGGTTCGAGGGCTACGCGCTGGCGCCGGTCATCGAGGCGCTCGGGCGCGACCGGATCCTCTTCGAGACCGACTATCCGCACCCCACGTGCCTGTACCCGGACCCCCTCCCGCGCGTCGCCGAGGCGGTCGCAGGGCTCGACGACACCACGGTGCAGATGATCATGCAGGACAACGCGGCGGCGCTCTACCGGATCCCGCTGCCCGTCAGCGTCTGACGACCACACCCGGCGCTCGCCGCGACGGGAGGCCGCGCCGCGCGGCGATCCGGGTTACGGTGCCGCCGTGGATCCGACTTCGGCCGAGGCGACGGTGGCGCGGTTCTTCGACCGCATGGCGGTCGGGGACTGGGACGCGATGGCCGCGTGCGTGGCCCCCGACGTCGTGCGCGTGGGCCCGTACCGCGACGTCAAGACCGGACGCGACGACTACCGCGCCTTCCTCGCCGAGACGATCGAGGCACTCGAGGACTACCGGCTCGACCTGCAGCGGATCTGGACCGACGGCAGCCGGGCGGTGGCCCAGCTCTCGGAGACGCTGCGCATGGACGGCCGGCTGCGGCGCACCGACGAGGCCATCGTGTGCGACCTGGGCGACGACGGCTTGATCCACCGCGTCGAGGTGTACCTCCAGCGCGGGTACTTCGTCGACGACGAGCCCGAGATCCCCCGCGGCTGACCGCCGCCCGCCCCAGGAGGAGCGTCCGTGCGCACGCCGCCGACCGGGGGACCGATCGTCCTCGCCATCCTCTATCCGTCGCAGTGGTTCGGGGGCGACGCCGCCATCGCCGAGGTCGCGCGCTCCGTGGAGGCACTCGACCCCCGGGTGGAGGTGCTCACCGTCGTGTACGAGGAGGGGCAGCACCTGCGCACGCTCCGGGGCAGTCCCGAGGGGGCGGAGGAGGCCCGCAGGATCGCCCCGGCCCTGACCGACGAGCAGGCGGCGATGTTCGCGCGGGTCCATGGCGTGATCGCGATCGACCTGCCCTTCGACGTGGCCGAGCTGGCTCCGAACCTCGCCTGGGTGCAGGGCGTGGGCGCGGGGACCGCCCAGCTCCAGACCGCCGGCCTCGCCGAGGCCGGGATCGTGCTCACGTCGGGCGCCGGTACGAACGCGGTGGGCATCGCCGAGTTCGTGATCGGTCGCATCATCGAGGAGCGCAAGCGGTTCCCCCAGCTCCGGGAGTCCCAGCGGCGCCACGCCTGGGAACCCCAGTTCGGGCTCGAGCTCGCGGGCACGACGGTCGGTCTCGTCGGGTTGGGGGCGATCAACGCCGCCGTGGCCCACCGCCTGCAGGCGTTCGCCGTCGAGGTGCTCGCCTGCCGTCGCAGCGCCAGGCCGGGCGACACCGCGCCCGACGTCGACGCCCTCTATCCGACGGCGCAGCTGCACGAGATGCTCGGGCGCTGCGACACCGTCGTCGCGGCCGTGCCCGAGACTCCCGACACCATCGGCCTCATGGATGCCGCCGCGTTCGCGGCGATGCCCGCCGGGTCGTTCTTCGTCAACGTCGGCCGCGGGACGCTGGTCGACGAGGCCGCGCTCGTCGACACGCTGGAGCGCGGTCACCTGCGCGGCGCGGCGATCGACGTCGCGAGCCAGGAGCCGTTGCCCCCGGAGCACTTCCTGTGGGACGCCCCGAACCTCACCATCTCGTTCCACTGCTCGGCGTCGCCCTCCGCGATGGCGGGGAACCTCCACCGGCTCTGGATCGAGAACGTGCGCCGTTGGCTCGCGGGCGAGGAGCTGGTCAACGTGGTCGGTGGCTGAGCCGGGCCGGCACCGACCTTCGGCGCGTCAGTACTGCGCGAGGAAGTAGGTGAGCTGCGCGATCCGGCCGTCGACCACCTCGAACAGATCGATCACATGGACGGGATCGCCCCCGGCGATGCGGATGTCGATCTCCGCGGCAACCCGCGTGCCCTGCACCAGCAGCGGCCCGCGGGGCGTGGGCACCGGCGCCGCGGTCTCGTTGATCTGCGCGTAGAAGGCGTCGATCGCGGCCCGGCCCTCGGTGATCGTGCCGAGGCCCACGAGGCGGGCGTCGTCGGCGAACAGCTCGGTGAGCCGGGGGTCGCGTGTCCGGACCCGGCGGAAGTACTCCTCGACGAGCCCCCGCGGGGTCGACGGCGCGGCGGCCACCCCGGCCGCGGCCGCCTCGAGGAGGTCCACGTGGGTGTCGGTGCCGGGGACGGTGGGCACGAACCCGCCGACCCACTCAGGGGCCACGACCGGGTCGGCCTCGTAGGCGGCCAGGACCGCGGCGACGGCGTCGGCGCACGACTCGGGATCGGCCTCCACGAACCACAGCTGCAAGAAGCGCGACGCCGGGTCGGGGTCCACGGGCAGATCGGGCGGCCGCTCGCCCTCGAAGGGCCGCATGGTGAACGTGAGCACGGACGGGAACGGCGAGCCCGCGACGAGCTCGGGGAGCAGGGCGTCGCGCAGGTGGGTCAGGACCTCGGCCCGTCCGACGTCGGCCCGGCCGCGGCCGACCACGGTCAGGAGGCCCGGGTACCGGTGGTCGAGGGTCTGCACGGCCGGCACCGGTTCGCCATCGCGGTACACCGCATGGGCATAGTCGACGAAGCGGGTGAGGACGTGGTCGCGCTCGGGCCACAGCCGCCCGTCGGCTCCCAGCCGGTGCACGGCGTCCGACGCGGCGGCGTCCCACTCGGCGGTGCGGTCGGCGTCGACGTAGTAGGTGGTCAGGAACGATCCCCGGACGGGATCGGGGACCATCGGCGAGGCGTCCGGTCCCCGGAGCGCCTTGAGCGCGGGGGTCGCGACCCAGCGCTGGCCGCTCAGCGTGCCGGGGAGCGTCATCACCCCCGAGTAGAAGTGGTCGCGCTCGTACCACCGGTTGTAGGCCCGGTGGCGCCCCGGGTGGGGCTCGATGAGCGTGTACAGCATCATCCCGATGCGGACGGGCGGCTCCTGCATCGGGATCACCCGTCCTCGTAGTGGTTCCAGACGATGACGTCGGCGACGGGCCTGCGGGGCGAGGGCCGGAAGTCGCCACCGGTCGTGTAGGCGACCGGGATCAGGGCGACCTGGAACCAGTCGAGCGGCAGGCCGAGGATCGCGGCGACGTCGGCCTGACGCAGCTGGTGCGCGGTGGTCAGGGCTGACCCGAGCCCCCGGGAGTGGAGCGCGAGCTGGAAGCTCCAGACCGCCGGCAGGATCGAGGCGAACATCCCGCTGTCCATGTGGGTCGACAGCCCGAGCGGGCCCGGTTCGGGGATGAGGGTCTGGTAGCGCACCAGCGCGGCCTTCACGTCGTAGCAGGGGATCACGAGCGCCGGGACGTCCTGGAGCCGGTCGGCGAGACCGAGGATCGACCGCGAGATCCGGGCGCCGGCCTCGTCGCCCTGCGACTCCTTCACCGCGAGCATCTGGGTCACCCGGGGCACGAGGACCTCGCGGTAGACCTCTGCCACCGCGGCCTTGCGGTCGGGCGCGTCGACCACGACCCAGTGCCACTCCTGCGCGTTGGACGCGTTGGGCGCGAAGCAGGCGAGGCGGATGCACTCGCCGAGCACCTCGCGCGGCACCGGCCGCGACAGATCGAGCCGGCTGCGGACCGCCTTGGTGGTCGTGAGCAGCCGGTCGACGGTGGCGAGATCGAACGGGGTCGACGCGTCGGTGGGCCCGGTCACGGGATCAGACGTTGTATCCGAAGCCCGAGGTCGAGCCGCCACCCGGGAGGCCCGGCTCGAGCCGACCGGTCATGGTGCCGCCATCGACCACGAGCTCGGTGCCGGTGATGTAGGACGCGGCGTCGCTCGCGAGGAACAGGACGGCCTCGGCGATCTCCTCCGACTCGCCGATGCGGGCGATCGGCTGGAACTGGTACGGCCCCGTCTTCATCTCCTCCATCTGCGCGGGGTTGCCCATGACGGTGTTGACGCCGCCGGGGTGGATCGAGTTGACCCGCACGCCGAAGCGGCCGAACTCCATGGCCGCGACCTTGGTCATGCCGCGCACGGCCCACTTGGATGCCGCGTAGGAGATGAGGCCGTTGCTGCCGCGCATCCCGTCGATCGACGAGATGTTCACGATCGCGCCGCCGCCGTTGTCGCGGATCGGACCGACCGACATGCGCATGCCGAGGAAGCAGCCGACCTGGTTGACGTGGATCACCGAGAGGTAGTCGTCGAGGGACGTGTCCTCGATCGCCGCAGGCCGGATGATGCCGGCGTTGTTGACCAGCACGGTGAACGGGCCGAGGGACTGGGCGGTGGCGATGGCGTTGGCCCAGTCGGCCTCCTGGCTCACGTCGAGGTGCACGTAGGTGCTCGCCCCGCCGATCTCGGCCGCGACGGCCGCACCCTCGTCGTCGAGCACGTCGCCCAGGACGACGGTCGCGCCCTCCTCGGCGAACCGCCGGGCCTCGGCGGCGCCCTGGCCTCGGCCCGCGCCCGTCACGATCACGACCTTGCCGTCGAAGCGGCCCATGGATCCCCCTCGGATCTCGATACCGGTGTGGTGGTGGCGGGACCCTATTACGTTTGGAAATCGTGAAGGTCGGCATCCACCTGCCCCAGTACGGATCGGCCCTCGGGGGCGACGCGGTGCGGCGGGTCGCCCGTGCCGCCGAGGAGATGGGCTTCGCCGATCTCTGGGTGAGTGACCACGTGTGCCATCCGGCGGAGCAGACCTACCCGTCGCCGTACCTGCTCGACCCGCTCATGACGCTCGGCTGGGGAGCCGCCGTGACCGAGCGCATCGGTCTCGGCACCAGCGTCCTCGTGCTCCCGCTCCACGAGCCGGTGTGGACCGCGAAGGCGCTGGCGAGCCTCGACGTGATGAGCGGCGGTCGCCTCACCGTCGGCGTCGGCGTCGGATGGTCGGAGCGCGAGTACGAGGCCGTCGGCGCGTCGTTCGCGACACGCGGTGCGCGGCTCGACGAGGCCATCGACATCCTGCGCACCTGTTGGCGCGACGACCCCGCCTCCTACTCCGGTGAGCACTACGCCTTCCGGGACATCCGCGTCGTGCCGCGCCCGGAGGGGCCGATCCCGATCTGGGTCGGTGGTCGCAGCGACGCGGCGTTTCGGCGCGGCGTCACGAAGGGGGACGGGTTCCACCTCATCGGCCTCACGCCGGAGCAGGCCGCGACCCACGTGCAGCGGCTGCGCCGCGACCGGCCGGAGGACGCGTTCACCATCTCGTTACGCACCGGCTGGGATCCGCTGGGGATGGAACCCGACCTCATCCGCCGGGAGCACGAGGAGTTCGCCGCCGCCGGCATCCAGCACGTCGTCTCCGCCCCATGGCGGACGACGTGCGACGAGTGGCTGCGCTCGATGGAGGTCCTGGCCGGCATCGTCGGCCTGCACCCCTGAGGTTCGCCGGACCGCGCGCGACGCTCCATGCCGTGGATATCCGGCGGGTCGCCGACGCGTGCAACACTCTCACTTCGGCCCGACGTTGGAGGTGGCCATGGCCCAGCGCAGCTCGAACAGCGGCAGCGAGCGCGGTCTCGACCGGCTCTCGGCGAAATCCGAGCGAGTCATGAACGACATCGGCGAACAGCTCCGCCGCCTCGAGGAGCAGGTGCGGGATTCGGTCTCGCGTGGCCAAGAGGCGACGGAGCGGCTCCTCGAGAACGCCCAGCGGGAGATCCGGAGCCAGCTCGACGGGCTGCGCCGGGAGATCGACGGGTTGACCCGCCGGGTCCGTGCCACGGCCGCGAAGAAGGCCCCGGCCAAGAAGCCCGCTGGCAAGAAGGCCCCGGCCAAGAAGCCCGCGGCCAAGAAGGCCCCGGCCAAGAAGCCCGCGGCCAAGAAGGCCCCGGCCAAGAAGCCCGCGGCCAAGAAGGCCCCGGCCAAGAAGCCCGCAGGCAAGAAGGCCCCCACCAAGTAGGTCCGGCTGGAAGCCGGGCCGACTGAGCTCAGGCGGGCGCGGGGCCTGCGGCGGTCGACTCGAACGCCGCGAGCAGCTGGTCGACGACTCGCGCCGTCGTGCGCTGCTGGGCGTCGGAGAGGCCCAGTGACTCCTCCCAGGCGTGGAGATCGGCATTGACCCGGGTCGCCACCGCGAGCCCTTCGGGGGTGAGCTCGACGACGACCCGGCGGCGGTCGTCGGGGTCCGCGGACCGGCGGAGCCAGCCCGCCTTCTCCAAGCGGTCGAGGGCCAGGGACATCCCCCCGCTCGTGCGGTCGAGGATCTCGCAGATCCGTCCAGGGGTGGCCCGCTGGTCGGGGGAGCGGCGGACGACCGCCAGCACCAGGTAGTCGGCGGCCGACACCCCGGCCGTCCCGGCGATGTCGTCGAGCACCCGCTGCAGGAGCAGCTGGAGCCGCACGAGGCGGGCCAGGATGCCGACGTCGGCCGGCAGTCCCAGCTCGGCGGCCCAGTCGCGCGTCGGGGCGTCGAGCGGGCCCATTCAGGCGCTGACGCCGAAGCGCTCGAGCCCGTAGGCCCGCACGGCGTTGCCGCGGACCAGCATCCGCACCTCGTCGGCGTCCAGGCCGGCGGCCTCGGCCAAACGGTGGGCGACGGCCCGAGAGCCGGGCCAGGAGCCGTTGGGGTGCGGGTAGTCCATCTCGAACACGATCTGGCCCATGCCGATCTCGTCGCGGCTCTTGAGTCCGTGCAGGTCGTCGAAGATGCACCCGAAGACCCGGTCCCGCACGTAGGACGACGGCGGGTGGGGGAGCTCGACGCCGCCGACCCCCTCGTGCCAGACACCGTCCATGCGCTCCATCTGGAACGGCATCCAGCCCACCTGGCTCTCGGCGTACGCGAGCTTGAGGGTGGGGAAGCGCTCCAGGGTGCGCGACCAGATGAAGTCGGCGAGCGACCCCTGGGCGTTGTGCGCGTTGAGCGACATCGACACCGCGAGCGGCGCGTCGGGCGACGTGCTCGGCATGCTCGACGACGAGCCGATGTGCATCGAGACGGTCGTGTCGGTCTCGACGCAGGCTTGGAACACCGGGTCCCACTTGCCGGTGTACAGCGATGGATACCCGAGCTTCGACGGGTTCTCGCTGAAGGCGATCGACGCGCTGCCCTTCGCCGCGCAGCGTCGCACCTCGTCGGCGGCGAGGTCGGGGTCCCACAGCGGCACGACGGTGAGGGGGATCAGGCGGCCCGCGCCGGCGCCGCCACACCACTCCTCGATCATCCAGTCGTTGTAGATCTGCAGGCAGGCGAGGCCCAGCTCGTGGTCGGCCCGCTCGGCGAAGCCCTGCCCGGCGAAGCGGGGGAAGGTGTTGGGGTAGTTGATCGACACCTCGACGTGGCCCTCGTCCATGTCGGCGAGCCGGGCGGCCTGGTCGTAGGTGCCGGGCCGGAACTCGTCGTAGATCGCCGGCCGGTTCTCGTGCTGGTCGACCGGGAGCCCGCCGCACGCGTGGAGCATCCCGGTGGGGAGGACGAGGTCGTCGAAGAGCCAGATGTCGCACCAGTCGCCGTCGGGCACGTCGCGAGCGAGGTGGATGGCGCCGCCCTCGAACGAGAGCTTCGCCCTCTCCCGCACGACGCGGGGACCCCGCTCCTTCATCGATACCGGCAGCTCCCGCTGCCAGAGGTCCTGGGGCTCGAGGACGTGGTCGTCGACCGAGATGATGTCGGGGAACTCGGACTCGGGCGGGGTGACGGACATGGCGGGCTCCTCGGCGGGTCGGGCGGCACGGCCGGGTGGGGTCGGACGGCACGGTGGGAGGTGGCTGTCTTTGCCCAAAGATACTTGTCGCAAAGCCACTCCCCGGTCAAGCGCCGGCCGAAGTGCGGTCACCCCGGCCGGATCGGGCAGGATCGCGGGCATGACCCGCCCCCGTGTCGTGGACACCCCGCCCGGCACCGGACCGCTCACGATCCGCCTGGTGCTGCGCCACGCCTACGGGATGTGGCGGGCCCGGAGCCGGCGCATCGCCGCGGCCGCCTTCGTGTTCTTCGTGCCCCCGGCCCTGCTGTTCGTCGCGAGCGAGACCCTCCGCGACGCCTACGAGGACTCGTCCGGGACCGCGCGCTGGATGCTCCTCGCGGCCCTGGTGGCCGCCGCCAGCTTCGCCCGGTTCCTGGGCACCATCTTCTTCGCGGGGTTCCTCGACCTCGCAATCGGCGACGACTACTTCCGCGGCGAGCCGCGCACCCTCGGCGGGGTGATCCGCGACCTGCCCTGGTGGCCGCTGCTGGTGGTCGACGTGGTCGTCAACGTCACCGCGACGATCGGGCTGGCCTTCTTCCTCGTGCCCGGGATCGCCGTCTACACCCTGTGGGGCCTGGTCGGGCCCGTGGTCGTGCAGGAGCGCGGCGGCCCGTTCGCCGCCCTCTCGCGCACGGCCCAGATCTCCCGTCCCCACTGGAGGATGGTCCTCGGCCTGGTGGTCGTCCCCCTCGCCGTCGAGCACGCGCTGGCCGAGTTCGTGCGCCACCTCGTGGAGAGTGACGGGGTGCTGGTCGTCGTGGTGACCGAGTGGCTCATCGCGATGACCATGCTGGCCGCCGTCGGCGTCACCGAGGTCGCCCTCGCGACCGAGCTCATGGCCCGCTCGCCCCGGTCGCAACGCGACGTCGTCGCCGACGCAGTCGCGCCTTGATCCCGGGTCGCTGCGCTCCCTACTCCGGGGTCGCTCCGCTCGCTGCGCTCCCTACTCCGGGGTCGCTCCGCTCGCTGCGCTCCCTACTCCGGGGTCGCTCCGCTCGCTGCGCTCCCTACTCCGGGGTCGCTCCGCTCGCTGCGCTCCCTAGAACAGGGTCTTGGCCCACTCCACGTGGTGCTGCGGGTTGACCATGGCGTGCTGGGTGCCCGCGTGGATGTCGCGGAAGGCCCGCTCGAGCGGCCCCGAGCGCAGGGCGGTGGTCCCCGCCATGAGGTAGCAGGCCCGCACGATCTCGGCGCCCTCCTCGGTCACGTACGCCGTGGTCGAGCGCACCTCGGCGCTCAACGCGGCGTCGGCCGTGCCCAGCTCCGCCGCCTCCTCGGCCCGGCGGAACACCTCGTGGGCGCGGCCGGCCGCGGCCCGGCCCCGCTGCTCGAGTCGCGCGAGATCGTGCAGGAACCGCTCGCTCTCGGCGAGCGTCGTGGCCGAGCCCATGCGGTGCTTCGTCGGTGCGAGGGCCCGCACCTCGTCGAGCGCCCGCCGGGTGATCCCGATCGCCCACGCCGTGTGCCCCACGCAGGTGAGGATCAGGATGCCGAGGTCGTACTTCGGTCCACCCCGACGGTGCAGCGGCGCCATGGAGCCCGGTGCCGCGAACGAGAACGACGCCTCCTCGGGGACGAACACGGAGTCGGCCACGTAGTCGTAGCTCGCGGTGGCCCGAAGCCCCATCACGTCCCAGTTGCCGGTGAGACGGACGTCGGACTTGGGCACCACGCCCATGCGGTACTCCGCGGGGGCGTCGCCATCGGTGACGATGAACCCCATGCCCACCCAGGCCGCGTGGTCGATGCCGCTGCCGAACTGGAACGCGCCGTTCACCAGGTACCCGCCGTCGGCCTTGGTCGCCTGACCACTGGGGGCGAGCTGCCCGGCCATCAGGGGGATCCCGTCGGCGAAGGCCCGCTCGACGAATCCGTCCTCGCACCACGCGCCGAAGAAGGCGCTCGTGGTGCCGCACGCCAGGTAGGTCCACGCGGTCGACCCGTCGGCGTAGGCGATCTCCTCGATGATGTCGAGGTTCTCCTCGATCGACAGCTCGAGGCCGCCGACCTCCTTCGGGACCAGGGCGCCGTACAGGCCGGCCTCGGCGAGGGCGGCCACCACCTCGTGGTCGACCGGCGTCGCGTCGGCGTGCGCGTGGGCCTCGACGAGGGGGCGCAGGGCCCGGGCGGGTCGTGGACGGTCGTCATCGGGATCCCCCTGGGTCGCGCGCCCGGCGGAGGGGCCGAGCCGGTGCGAAGAGTACGGTGCAGCCGTGCCCGACGCCTCCTCCAGCCCCGCCACCGCGCCGCCCGCGAGCCCCAAGGTCGACGGCCGCGAGCCGGTGTTCCGGCGCTTCGACGACCCCGACGTGCCCTGGCAGCGGGTCAAGGCCCAGCGCAACGCCGACGGCACCGAGTCGTCGGTCTGGGAGAAGTGGTTCGCGTTCTCCGCCGAGCCGCAGTACCTGTCGCTCTACGCCAGGTACGACCCGGGGATGATCGTGCGCCGCCACGGGCACTTCAGCCCCCACATCGTGTTCGTCCTCGAGGGCGAGGCGTGGTTCGGCGACGAGCACTGCCCGGCCGGCACCCACATCGAGCTGCCGCTCGGCGCCGCGTTCGGGCCGGTCGTCGCCGGCGACGAGGGCTGCGTGATGTTCGAGGTCATGCTCGGCGACCCGCGCTCGTGGGGCGATGAACCGGAGCGGTTCGACGTCGCCCTCGCCGAGCGGGGCGCGGAGAAGCTGCCCGACCCGCCGCTCGAGTTCCCCGAATGGCTCCAGGACCTCCGGTCCCACTGGGCCGGAGCCGCCGAAGGAAAGGGAGACGACGCGTGAGCCCCGACGCCGACGACGCCGCACGCCCCGAGGACATGGCTCGGCCGCAGACGAGCACCCGGGACCGCGACGAGGTCCGGGCGCGCCTGGAGGCCTGGCTGGCCGGCCGGCACGGCGACAAGACGCCGTGGGTGCACGAGCTCGCCGTCCCCGACGGCACCGGGATGTCGAGCGAGACGCTGCTCTTCGACGTCACGTGGAGCGACGGCACGCACGACCGGCTCGTCGCCCGCCTCGCGCCCGACGCCGACGCGGTGCCGGTCTTCCCTCGCTACGACCTCGACCTGCAGTACGCGACGATGAGCGAGGTCGCGGCGCGCTCGGCGGTCCCCGTGCCCCCGCTGTACGCCTTCGAGCCCGACCCCGTCCACCTCGGCACCGAGTTCCTCGTCATGCACCGCGTCGAGGGGGTGGTCCCCGCCGACATTCCGCCCTACGTGTTCGGCGCCGGGTGGCTGGCGGAGGCGGCGCCGGAGGATCGGCTGCGCCTCCAGCGCAACGTCGTGCAGGTGCTCGCCGACCTCCACGCGATCGCCGACCCCGAAGCCGCCTTCCCGTGGTACGTCCCGCCCGCGGGCACCAGCGCCCTGCGGGCCCACGTCGACTCGCAGCGGGAGTTCGCCGACTGGGTGCTCGACGGTCGTGACGGCCCGCTGATCGAGGCCGGCTTCGCGTGGCTCGACGAGCACTGGCCCGCCGACGAGGGCGAGACCGTCCTGTCGTGGGGCGACGCCCGCATCGGCAACATCATGTTCGACGACTTCGCCCCCGTCGCGGTGCTCGACTGGGAGATGGCGAGCCTGGCGCCTCGGGAGGTCGACCTCGGCTGGACGATCTACCTGCACCGGTTCTTCGACGACATCGCCCTCCAGTTCGGCCTCCCGGGCATGCCCGACTTCATGCGGCGCAGCCACCTCGCCGGCCTCTACCACGAGCTCACCGGGCATGCCCCGCGCGACCTCGACTGGTACACGGCCTACGCCGCGCTGCGGCACGCGGTGATCATGACCCGCATCGGGACCCGCTCGGCCCGCTTCGGAGAGGCGGAGATGGCCGACGACATCGACGACCTCATCACCCATCGGGCGGCGCTCGAGGCGATGCTCGCCGGCACCTACTGGGGCTCGGTGCCTGCATGAGCGAGCCCGTCGGCGGAGACGGCCGTTCCGTGCGCCGAGCGGGGCCCGAGTGGCCCGGCGCGAAGCGCCGGGAGCGGGAGTCGTGATCGCCCACGACCCGTCGGCCGGGGCCGACTCGGTGCCCGCGGCCACGCGACGTCCGGTCTCCCGGGCGCGGGTCGACGCGGCCGGCGAAGCCCGGCGCCTCGCCCACGGGATCGTCGCCGCCGACGCCGACGACGCCACGTTCTCCGCGGTCGCGGGGCTGCTCGCCGAGGCCAACGCGATCCTCGCCGCGGTGCCGCACCTGCCGCGGCCCGAGTTCGACCCGGCCCGGCTCGAGCAGGCCCGCACGGAGCTCGGGACGTCGGACATCGACGCCATGGCCGACCGCGCCGTCGCCGGGCCCGCGAACCCGACCAGCGTCGACCTCGAGGCCCGCACCCTCGACGACGGCGCCGAGGCGGAGGTCGTGTTCGGCCCGGCGTTCGAGGGCGCGCCCGGCCGCGCGCACGGGGGCGTGGTTGCCGCGGTGTTCGACGACCTCCTCGGCATGGCGATGGCCGGGACCCGGTCGATCGGGTTCACCGGCCGCCTCACCGTGCACTACCGCAACCCGGTCCCGATCGAGACTGCGATCACCTTCCGGTTGCGCACCGGCGAGAGCCAGGGCCGCAAGCTGCACGTGCACGGCGACGCCCGGCTCGGCGACCAGGTGCTCGCGACCGCCGACGCCCTGATGATCCTGGTCGATCCCGAGCACTTCAAGATCCACGCGCGGGACCTGGTCGCCCGCGGGGAAGGAGCCTGACATGGGCCGGCGCATCATCAGCGTCCCCGTCCTGTACCTCCTCGCGCTCGGGTTCCTCGTCCTGCTCCCGATCTGGCTGCCCGTCACCGTGATCTGGGACCTGGTGACCGGGCCCCGCCGAATGGCCCACACCCGGCTCCTCGCGTTCGGCTTCTGGTGGTCGTGGCTGGAGTCGATCGGCCTGACCGTGTCGTTCTGGTTCCTGGTGACCGGTCGGGCCAAGCGGACCGAACCGCACTTCCGGCTCCAGCGGTGGTGGGCCAACGGCCTGGTCGTCGGTCTGCGTCTCACCTGCCGGCTCACCCTGGAGCCCCGCCATCTGGAGGTGCTCACCCCGGGCCCGGTGATCGTCCTCCCGCGCCACGCGAGCCTCGCCGACGCGCTGCTCTCCGCCTGGTTCGTCACCCAGCCCGGGCTGCGGCCGCACTACGTGCTCAAGCGCGAGCTCCTGGCCGACCCCTGCCTCGACATCGTCGGCAATCGCCTGCCCAACCACTTCCTCGACCGCGGTGCCGTCGACGCGAAGCCGGAGCTCGACGCGATCCGAACGATGGCCGAGGGTGTGCGGGGCGTCGACGAGTGTGCGGTGATCTTCCCCGAGGGCACGCGCGCCAACCCGGAGAAGCGGGCCAAGGCCATGGCCCGCCTCGCGGAGCGCAACGCCGAGCGGGCGGCGAAGCTCTCGGCCCTCGAGCACCTCAACCCGCCGCGGCCGGCGGGCACGCTGGCCGTGCTCGACGGCGCACCCGACGCCGACATCGTCATCATGGCCCACGCCGGCTTCGAGGGGCTCGACACGTTCGGCGGCATCCTCAAGGCGATCCCGGGCACGGCCCCGGTCCTGCTCGACTGCGTGCGCATCCCCCGCAGCGAGGTCCCCGACGACGACGAGGGCCGCATCGCCTGGCTCGACGACCAGTGGCTCGCGCTCGACCGTCGGGTCGACACGCTGCTCGCCGAACGGGCGGCGATGACCGCCGCGGTCGAGACGTTCCGATGAGCGACGCGGCGACCGCGATGCTCGTGGCCGCGGCCACGATCGCGGCGCTGATGCTCGTCACCTGGCTGGTCAGCCTGCCGCTGCGCAACGCCTCGATCGTCGACCTGATCTGGGGCCTCGGCTTCGTCCTCGTCGCGTGGGCGGTGCGCCTGACGGTCGACGGGAACTCGGCCCGCCAGTGGCTCCTCGTGGCGATGGTGACCATCTGGGGCCTACGGCTGTCGATCTACCTCACGTGGCGCAACCACGGCAACGGCGAGGACTACCGCTACCAGGCGATGCGCCGGCACTGGGGGCCGCGGTTCTGGTGGGTGAGCCTGTTCACGGTCTTCGTCCTCCAGGGCGTGCTCATGTGGACGGTGTCGATCGGCGTGCAGCTCGGGCAGGTGCCCGACACGCCCGGGCTCGGGCCGCTCGCCGCACTCGGGGTGCTCGTGTGGCTCGTGGGGATCACCTTCGAGGCCGTGGGCGACGCCCAGCTCGCCCGGTTCAAGGGCGACCCCGCGAACCGGGGCAAGGTGATGGACCGCGGTCTGTGGCGCTACACGCGCCACCCCAACTACTTCGGCGACGCCTGCGTGTGGTGGGGGATCGCCCTCGTCGCCGCCGAGAGCGGACTGGGCGCGTTCGGCATCATCGGCGCCGTCGTGATGACCGTGCTGCTGCGGCGGGTGTCGGGGGTGACGCTCCTCGAGAAGTCGCTGAAGAAGCGCCGTGAGGGCTACGAGGAGTACATCGCCCGCACCAGCCCGTTCGTCCCGCGCCCACCGCGCACGCCCTCGACCTGACCCGCCGGTCGATCCGGGAGGAGACCCGACCATGAAGTCGCTGGGGCCGCTCACCGCGGCCGACGAGATGATGACCCACCAGATCGTCGACACCTTCGCGTCGGTCGGGCAGACCGACCGTTCGTGGACCGAGAAGGTCTGCGCCATGGCCTGCGCCAAGGACGGCTCCCTGTACCTCGGCTTCGGCCTCGGCAAGTACACCAACCGGGGCGTGATGGACGGGTACGCGGCGATCTCCAGAGGCAAGGAGATCCGCGTGGTGCGCGCGAGCCGCGAGCTCGGTGCTGACCCGGTGACCACGTCGATCGGGCCGATCCACTACGAGGTGCTCGAGCCCCTGCAGCGCGTGCGGTTCGCGCTCGACGCCAACGACGCGCAGCCGATCGCGTTCGAGTGGATCTTCGAGTCGGTGGTCCCGCCGTTCGTCGAGCACCCGGAGCAGGCCCGCAGCCGCGACGGCCTGCGTCTCGACCAGGACCTCATCCGCTACCACCAGTCCGGCGTCGCGCACGGCTGGGTCGAGATCGAGGGCGTGCGCACGGAGTTCGACACCGACTCGTGGGTCAGCACGCGCGACCACTCGTGGGGCGTCCGCCACGGCGTGGGCGCGCCCGACCCCGACGTGAAGGAGGCCGACCGCCCGGCCGAGCTCGCGATCCTCGTCAACTGGAGCCCCATCGTCTGCGAGCGGCCCGACGGATCGCGCTACGCGCTCCACTGGTTCTGGCAGCGCCAGCAGGTGCCGGGCTGGCAGAACGAGCACTTCCAGGGCGGGGTGGAGCACCCCGACGGCACCAAGGAGCCCTTCACCGCGATCGAGCCGGAGTTCGAGGTCGACCCGGTGACCCGCCGGGTGCGGCGAGGCCGGGTGACGTTCCGCCTGGCCGACGGGTCCACCCGACCGATCACCATCGAGAAGCTCGACGACACCGGCCTGCCCCTCGGCGCCGGTCTCTACTTCGGGCTCGACGGCAAGTTCCACGGCTCGTACCGCGGTGTGCTCGAAGTCGAGGGCGAGCACGTCCCCGACGTGACCGAGGCCGCCGCGGCCCGGCGGCTGCACCAGCTCGTCGACCACGTCGTCCGCGTGGAGGACCCGGTCGGCGGCGGGATCGGCGTCGGCAACCTCCAGACCCTGTTCGTCGGCCCCATCCCCGACATGGGCCTCGACCAGGAGTCGTCCTTCCTCTGACCCCGATGCGCTTCTCACCGTCGATCCGGCCGATGCGCTTCTCACCGTCGATGCGGCCGATGCGTTTCTCACCGTCGATGCGGCCGATGCGCTTCTCACCGTCGATGCGGCCGATGCGCTTCTCACCGTCGATGCGGCCGATGCGCTTCTCACCGTCGATCGACTCCCGGCACCCGTACCGGGGCCGAAGCCCGTGGGGCCCGTGATCGGCCCTCGATCGACGGTGAGAAACGCATCAGCGGGCTCGGTCGGTCATGGTGGTCGTGGCGCGACCCTGAGCCACCCCGGCCGGGCGCGTGAGAGGATGCGCGGGTGACGCTCGAGACGGTCCCGCTGTCAGCGGCCCTGGGGGTGGAGGTGCGCGGCGTCGACCTGCACGCGGACCCCGAGCCCTGGAGCGAGACGCTGCGCGACCTGCTCACCCGTCACCACCTGCTCTGCTTCCGCGTGACGGACCTGGCCCCCGCCGAGCAGCAGCGGCTCCTCGCCGGCTTCGGCCCACTGCTCGACGAGAGCTTCGACGGGTCGGGCTACAGCCTCGTGTCGAACGTCGAGGCCGGCGGGGTGCTGGGGGAGTGGGAGTACCTGTTCCACTCCGACCTCGAGTTCACCGACGACCCGATTCGGGTCATCAGCCTCTACGCACTCGAGCTCCCGGACGCTCCGACGTCGACGCGCTTCGCCAACACCGCACGGGCCGCCCGGCGGCTCGACGCGGCGACCCGCGACCGCGTGGAGGGCCGCACCGCCGTCCACGTGTACCCGCTCACGAGCGCCCGGGGCGACGTGCGCTTCCGCCTCGCCGACGTCGACGCCGGCGCCGCCACCGCCGAGCACCCCGTCCTCATGGCCCACCCGGTGACCGGCGAGGACCTGCTGTACGTGGGTGCGATGCAGACCGACTCGATCGTGGGCCTCCCCGACGACGAGAGCGAGGAGCTCCTGGCCCGGTGCTGGGACGTCCTCTACGCCCCCGACAACGTCTACGAGCACGTGTGGTCCGCGGGGGACCTCCTCGTCTGGGACAATCTCGCCCTGCACCATGCCCGCAGCGCCGTCTCGGGCCGCCGCACCCTCCGGCGCGTCCCCGTTGGCTCCACCGTCGCCCGCCTGCGCACCACCTGATCCGAAAGCGAGTCCACCGATGCACGACCTCGTCATCCGGGCCGGCACCGTCGTCGACGGGACCGGAGCCCCGGGGGTCACCGCCGACGTCGCCATCGACGACGGCATCGTCACCGACGTCGGCCGCGTCGGGAAGGGCCGCCGCGAGATCGACGCCGACGGCGCGCTCGTCACCCCGGGCTTCGTCGACGTGCACACCCACTTCGACGGACAGGCCACCTGGGACCCGCACCTCACACCGTCGTGCTGGCACGGGGTCACCACCGCGGTGCTCGGCAACTGCGGGGTGGGGTTCGCGCCGGCCGACCCCACCAAGCACGATTGGCTGATCGGGCTGATGGAGGGGGTGGAGGACATCCCCGGCACCGCGCTGCACGAGGGGATGACCTTCGACTGGGAGTCGTTCCCCGAGTACCTCGACGCGCTGGAGCGCATGCCCCGGGCCATCGACATCGGCACCCACGTGCCCCACGGCGCGGTCCGGGCCTACGTCATGGGCGAGCGCGGCGCCCGCAACGAGGCGAGCACGGCCGACGACATCGCCGCCATGGCCGACATCGTTGAGGACGCGTTGCGAGCCGGCGCCCTCGGGTTCTCCACCAGCCGCACGATGGGGCACCGGGCGATCGACGGCGAGCCCGTCCCCGGCACGTTCGCCGCGGAAGACGAGCTGTTCGCGCTGGGCGAGGCGCTGCAGCGAGCCGGTCACGGGGTGTTCGAGCTGGCGCCCGCCGGCACCGGCGGCGAGGCCGCCGGCGACTCGCCCGACGCGCACGCGACCGAGATCGACTGGATGGTGCGCATGGCGGAGGCGACCGGCGTGCCGGTCACGTTCCTCGTGATGCAGTCGCACGTCGATCCCGACCGGTGGCGCCACCAGTTCGCCGTGGCCCGGGAGGCCCGGGCCGCGGGCACACCGGTGTATCCGCAGGTGGCGTCTCGGTGCTTCGGCATGCTCGTGGGCCACCAGTCGCGCGCCAACCCGTTCCGTACGCGGCCCGGCTACCAGGCGTTGATCGACCTGCCGTTCGCCGACCGCATCGCTCGGCTGCGCGACCCCGCGGTTCGGGCCCGCATCCTCGCCGAGGGGCCGCCGCCGGCGACGCCGGGCACGCTCTCCGCGCAGATGCAGTCGTCGATGTTCGACGCGCTGTACCCGATGGGCGACCCGGCCGACTACGAGCCCACCGACGACATGACCCTGCGCGCGATCGCGGCCCGCGAGGGTCGGACCGTCGAGGAGGTCGCGTACGACGCGATGCTCGCCAACGACGGCTACGAGCTGCTCCTCTACCCGCTGCTCAACTTCGGCGGCGGCAGCTACGACGCGCTGTACGAGATGATGACCGACCCGATCACGGTGCAGGGGCTGGGCGACGGCGGCGCGCACTGCGGCATCGTGTGCGACGCGAGCATGACCACGTACCTGCTGTCGTACTGGGTGCGCGACCGTGCCCGCGGCCCCCGGCTCGAGCTGCCCACCGCGGTCGAGCGCCTCACCCGAGGCCCCGCTGCGCTCTACGGGTTGCACGACCGCGGTGTGCTGGCCCCCGGCATGCGCGGCGACGTCAACGTCATCGACTTCGACGGGCTCGGCATCCTCCGTCCGGAGATGGTCCACGACCTCCCCGCGGGCGCGGGCCGGATGATCCAGCGCTCCACCGGGTACGTCGCCACCGTGGTGGCCGGCGACACCGTGGTGGATGCGGGGGAGTGCACCGACGCGATGCCCGGCGGCCTGATCCGCGGTCCCCAGGCCGGTCCCGGGGCGGCCGCGTGAGCGACCGGACCCCGAGGCACCGATGACCACGCCCGGCCTGGCGCCGGTTCCCGAGGACTGGTCCCGCGCGCTCGCGGTCGTGGCCCATCCCGACGACCTCGAGTACGGCGCCGCGGCCGCGATCGCCCGCTGGACCGACCAGGGCAAGTGGGTCGGCTACGTGCTCGCGACCTCGGGTGAAGCGGGCATCGACGCCATCGCCCCCGACGAGGCGGCCCGGCTACGCCAGGACGAGGAACGGCGGTCGGCCGCGGTCGTGGGCGTCGACACGGTCGAGTTCCTCGCGCACCCCGACGGCCTGGTCGAGCCGTCGATCGCGCTGCGCCGCGACCTCGCCTCCGCGATCCGCCGCCACCGGCCCGAGGTGCTCGTCTCCATCCACTACGGCGAGCGCTGGCCCGGCGGCCTCAACCACGCCGACCACCGGGCCGTGGGCATCGCGCTCCTCGACGCAGCCCGCGACGCCGCCAACCGCTGGGTGTTCACCGGCGCGGGCGGGGATCCGTGGAGCGGCGTGCGCTTCGCCCTGTTCGGTGGCTCGCCCGACGCCGACCACTACGTCGACGTCACCGGCACCATCGACCGGGGTGTGGCGTCGCTGCGCGAGCACGCCGTGTACCTCGACAACCTCGCCGACGGGACCGTCGGCAAGGACCCCGAGCCCTTCCTGCGGGGCATGGCCGAGGCCGCGGGCGCCGAGTGCGGCGTGGCCGCCGCTACGACGTTCCGCCTCGAGCCCCTCTGACCCGGCGCCGGGCGGCCGGCTCGGCGAGCCAGGGTCGGGTCCACCCCGCGTCGGCCACGGGATCGACGTCGATGCCGGGCGGTACGAGCGCGTCGACCGCGTCGAGCACCTCGGCGTCGAGCACGAGGTCCGCCGCGTCGAGCAGGTCGTCGAGCTGCTCCGCGGTGCGGGGCCCGATGAGCACCGACGACACCGCCGGGTGCTCGGCGGCGAAGGCGAGGGCCAGATGGGTGAGCGAGATGCCCGCGTCGTCGGCGACCGCACCGAGCGCGGCGACGATCGCGTGCTTGCGCTGCACCTCCGGCCGGGCCTGGTCGAAGGTCGCCCGCTGGCGCTCCCAGCGGACCGCGCGTGAATCGCCCGGGGCCGGGGTGCCCGTGTACTTGCCGGTGAGGAAGCCGCCGTTGAGGGGGCCCCACACCATGACGCCGAGTCCGTAGCGGGCGCAGGTCGGGAGGACGTCGCGCTCGATGCCGCGGTTGAGGATCGAGTACGGCGGCTGCTCGACCCGGGGCCGTTCACGGTGCCGGCGCTCGGAGGTCCACACGGCGTCGACGATGCCGTCGGACGGGAACGTCGAGATGCCGACGGCCCGGACCTTGCCCTGGTGCACGAGATCCGACATCGCGCCGAGCGACTCGTCGAGGTCGGTCGCCGGATCCGGCTTGTGCAGGTAGTAGACGTCGAGGTGATCGGTGCCGAGGCGGGTGAGCGACTCCTCGCAGGCCCGCACGATCCACCGGCGCGACGACCCGGCGCGGTTGGCGTCGGGCCCCATCGGCCAGAAGCACTTGCTCGCGAGCACGACGTCGTCGCGCCGGTCGGCGAGCGCGCGGCCCACGATCCGCTCCGACTCCCCGCCGGAGTAGATGTCGGCGGTGTCGACGACGTTCACACCGCGGTCCAGGGCCGCGTGCACGATCCGGACGCAGTCGTCGACGTCGGTGTTGCCGAGGGGTCCGAACGACATCGCCCCCAGCGCGAAGGCGCTGACCGTGATGCCGGTCGCGCCGAGCCGGCGTTGCTCCACCGTCAGGCCTCCCCGACGTCGAGCGACGCGGGGGTCGGTCCGATGGTCGCGGCGCGCCGCGTGAGCGCGTCGGCATCGAGCCGGTAGGCCGCGGCGAGGTTCGTCCCGAGGATCGCCCGCGCCTCGGTCTCGGGCACGCCGGCGAACAGGGTGCGCAGCGTGTCGGCCACCCGCGGCCAGCTGCTCTCGAGGTGGGGGAAGTCGCTGCCCCACGCGAGCACGCCGGTCCCCACGGCCTCGCGCGCGTCGACGTCGGCCCGGGTCATCAGCGAGTTGCCGATCGTGCAGTGCCGCGCGAACAGCTCGCTCGGGAGCGCGGGGAGCGGGTCGACCTCGGTCCACTTCATCATCGTCGACTGCGCGGTCCCGTCGAGCCGGCGCAGCAGGTCGGGCACCCACGACGACCCCTGCTCCGTGAACACCACCCGCAGGTCGGGGTGCCGCTCGAAGACCCCGCCGAAGACGAAGCACCACAGCGGACGCTGCGCGTAGAAGTTGATCTCCGACAGGTAGACCGCCGCGGCCCGCCACCCCTCGCCGAACCACGGTGGGCCGCCGTCGCTCGCGTGCACCGTGACCGTGACCCCGAGCTCGTCGCAGACGTCCCACAGCGGCTCGTAGCGCGGGTGGTGGTACAGCGGGAGGTCGTAGCTCAACGGCAGGAACAGACCGCTGGTCAACCCGTCGCGGTGCGCGCGCCGCACCTCGGCGACCGCGCCGTCGACGTCGGCCAGGGAGCCGAGGAGGATCTGCCCGAGGAACCGGTCGGGCGCGGCGTGACAGAACTCGGCGAGCCAGCGGTTGTAGGCCCGCGCGCCGGCCATGCGGAGGTCGGCGGGGTAGACCCGGTCGAGCGCCTCGGGGGCGACGCCCGCGAGCCACGGCGGCGTGTTGCCGTTCTGGTCGTCGGGGAAGAGCACCTCGGCGACGATGCCGTCGACGTCGAGCTCCGCCGCCCGGCGCACGGGGTCGAACAGGCTCGTGTACGCGTCGTCGGTCGCCCGCGGGTGCTCCCGCTGACGGGCGCGGGTCGACGCGCGGAACATCGAGTCGGGGCTCTCCGGCGTCCAGCGCAGCGTGTGCCCGGTGAGGAACCCGTCGAACTCGTCGCGCAGGTCCGGATCCAGGTACGGCCGGTAGTCCTCCATGGGCGGTCCGACGTGACCGTCGGCCGACACCACGACGAGGCGCGGTTCGTCCATGGGCATCCTCCTCACGCGGGCGCGCACGACGCGCGCAGGTCGAGCACGGTGGCGTCGTGCTGGTTCCGGGTGCGGACCGACCACGCGCCGTCGTCGCCCTCCGTCCACGAGGCGAAGAGGGCGTCGCCGGGCCACACCTGCGCCCGGAAGCGCGCGGTGAGCTCCCGCAGCGGCGGGGTGGGTCGCGCGTCGACGAACGCCCCGACGGTCAGCCCGAGCGTGAGCATGCCGGGCGCGAAGATCGACGGGTAGCCCTCCGCCCGCGCGAACGCGTCGTCGTGATGCAGCGGGTGGAAGTCGCCGGCCGCGGCCACGTAGAGGACGATGTGGGTCGCGGTCAGGGACTCGACCAGCACGGGCTCGCCGTCGCGCGCCGGGACGACCGGTGCCGGGTCCGGGGTCCGCTGCGCGTTGGTGAGCCCGGTGTGGTCGGCGGCCGTCTGCACGTCGACCCACCCCGTCGCGACGCACAGGCGGCCGTCGGCGTCGAAGAGCTCGGTGCACTCCTCCACGAACGTCAGCGCGCCCGACCGGCCCTCGCGGTGCCAGGTCCGGCCCGGCCCCCGCCGGGCGGTGAGCGTCGCGCCGACGGTGAGCGGCGCGTGGAAGGTGAACCACTGCTCGACGTGCAGCCAGGTCGCGGGAACGCCGTCGGTCCACGCGCGGCCGACCGGTGGGCGCCGGGGGTACTCCGGGTCGAACCGGTCGGCGACGACCGCGAAGGTCGGCGGCGGCTCCGAAGGGTCGGGCCGACCGACCGCGTGGGCGAAGGCGGCGACGAGCCCCTGCTCGACGGGCACCGTGAACTCGCGCACGGCTCCGTGGAACCCGTGCGCCGTCGCGTCGGGCGCAGCTGCGCCCGTCACCCGGCCACCGTCTCGGCCAGTCCGCGCGGCGCGCCCGCCACGCGCCGCCGCACCAGATCGAACAGCACGTCGAGGACCCGATCGGCCGCGTCGCACCGGCGCACGCCGAACCGGCCGAAGCGCGGGCCGTCGTCGACCTCCACGAACGCGAGCCCGGGCACCGAGCGCGTGTCCGTCACGGGCTCGGGCACGACGCCGACCCCTTGCCCGGCCAGCACGCGCGAGGCGACGTTCTGGAACCCGACGGTGACGCCGACCAGGCTCCACGACGCGTCGAGCGCGTCCATCGATTCGCGGAACGTGTCGTACAGCTGTGGGTGCACGGCGCGCGGCCACCCGATCAGCGGCTCGTCGGCGAGGCGGCGGAGGGTCGTCCGCCCGTCACCGGCGAGCGGGTGGTCGACGGGGACGACGGCGACGAGCGGGGCGGATCCGAGGTCGACGTACTCCAGCGCGTCCCGACGCTCGGGCAGCCAGCAGAGCCCCGCGTCGAGGCGGCGCCGCTCGATGGCGTCGAGCTGCGCCGCGGTCCCGAGCGGGTGGAGGGTGAGCACCGCGTCGGGGCAGCAGGCCCGCAGCTCGGGGACGAGGCCCAGCAGGTGATCGCCCGGGTCCATCGCGTGCCCCAGCCGGATCGTGGTGCGCTCGCCGCGCGCGAGACGGCGTCCGGCGCGGTATGCGTCCTCGACCTGTGCGTACGCGGGGCCGGCCCGATCGAGGAACGCCCGGCCCAGGGGTGTGAGCGTGACGGTGCGGGTCGTGCGTGCGAACAGGGGCCCACCGAGCTCGCGCTCGAGCCGGCGCACCGCCTCGCTCACGGCCGACTGCGACAGGTGGACCCGCTCGGCGGCCCGGCCGAAGTGGAGGGTGTCGGCGACGGCCAGGAAGCACTCGAGCTGGCGGAGGTCCACGCTCAGCCCCCGTCCGCCAGGCGGGGATCGCGCAAGGGCGAGGAGTAGTGCCGCACGACGACCGGGTCGACGACGAGCACGACCCGGCTGCTCCAGCGGCGACGGGGGAACGGCGTGCCGAGGTAGCGCAGCGACATCTCGTCGAGGACGGCGAGGTCGTCGTCGGGCCGCACCTCGGCGACGACCCCCCGCACGAGCAGCTGCTCGTACGGGTCGTCGAACGCGGTCACCGAGAGCGCGACGCGGGCATCGGCGTCCACGTTGCGGGCCTTCAGGGACTTGGCGTCGGTGGCGACCAGGATCCGGGTGCCGTCGAGCCCGACCCACACCGGGTCGACCTTGGGCTCGCCGCCCGGCATCAGGGTCGCCAGGTGGCCGAAGTTCGCCTGGGTCAGCATCTCCCGGGCCCGGGGCGACAGCTCGGACGGCACGGGCCCAGCACAACACACACGGGTGACCGGGTGCAACGAAGAGTCGGGCCGCATTCATCGGCGCGGCCGATCAGTGTCGGGCAGTCTCGCGCGTGCTGCGGGCGCCGGGGTGACCCATGATGACCCCCATGGCGATCGAGACCAGGATCGACGAGCACGGCATCGCGACCGTGACGATGCACCACCCGCCGGTGAACGCGATCACCGTGGCCGACACGTGGGCGATCCGCGACGCGTTCGCCGCGCTCGGCGCCGATCCCGACGTGCGGGCGGTCATCCTCACCGCCGAGGGCCGGGGCTTCAACGCGGGCATCGACATCAAGGAGATGCAGTCGACCTCCGGGTTCGACCACCTGCTCGGCTCGGGGGCCGCGTGCTTCGCCGCGTTCGAGCAGATCTACCTGACGCCGGCCCCGGTGATCGCCGCGGTGAACGACTTCTGCATGGGGCTCGGCGTCGGTCTCGTGGGAAGCTGCGACATCGTCGTGGCCTCCACCCAGGCGCGGTTCGGGCTGCCCGAGGTCGACAACGGCGCGTTGGGGTGCGCGTCGCACCTCGCCAAGCTGGTCCCGCCGATGAAGCTGCGCCAGATGGTGCTCACCTGCGAGCCCGTGACCGCCGCGCAGCTGTACGAATGGGGCACCGTCTACAAGCTGTGCGAGCCCGAGGAGCTGATGGCGGTCGCCCACGAGACCGCCCTGCGCATCTGTGAGAAGCGCTCCCGGGTCGTCCGGGCGGCCAAGCACGCCCTGAACCTCATCGACATCTACGAGATGCAGAAGCACTACCGCCTGGAGCAGGGCTTCACCTACGAGCTCAACCTCCACGGCGACGGTGGCGCGGCGCGCGACGAGTTCATGGCCGGCACCCGGGTGGTCACCAAGGACGCCGACCGGTGACGGCCACCGGCCGCCTCGCGGGGAAGGTCGCCGTGGTGACCGGAGGAGCGCGCGGCATCGGCGAGGCGACGGCGCGCCGGTTCGCCGCGGAGGGGGCCCGGGTCGTCGTCGCCGACCTCCGCGACGAGCTCGGCGACGCGGTGGTGGCGTCGATCAACGCCGACGCGGGCGACGCGGTGGCCGAGTTCGTGCCCACCGACGTGACGGCCGACGACGCCTGGCGCACGCTCGTCGAGACGACCGTCGACCGGTTCGGTCCGGTCGACGTGCTCTGCAACATCGCCGGGATCATCCGGGTGGTGCCGCTGCTCGAGACCGACCTCGATCTCTTCCGGACCGTCCTCGAGACCAACCTCGTCTCCGCCTTCCTCGGCATCCGCCACGTCGCGCCGGTCATGGCCGAGCGGGGTGGCGGCTCGATCGTCAACGTGTCGTCGCCCCAGGGCCTCGAGGGCCGCGAGGGGATGGCGGCCTACACGGCGTCGAAGTTCGGCGTCCGGGGCCTGACCCGGACCGCGGCGATCGAGCTGGGGCCGGCCGGGATCCGCGTCAACTGCGTCGTCCCCGGACCGATCCGCACCGCGATGACCACTCGCAAGGGGTGGACCGACGCCGACTACGACGCGGCGTACGGCGGCTACCCGCTCGGACGCCGGGGCGAGCCCGAGGAGGTCGCGGCCGTCGCCCTCTTCCTCGCGTCCGACGAGTCGTCGTTCTGCACCGGCGCCGACTACGCGGCCGACGGCGGCGTGCTCGCCGGGAAGCCGCGCCCGACGTGAGCGCGGCGCGCGA
>VGCA01000010.1 GCA_016870245.1 Actinomycetota bacterium
CAACTTCCTGCACCGCTATCCGGTGGTCGGCGTGTCGATCGGCCTCGTGGTGGGGTCGGAGCCGGTGGTCGGGGTGGTGCACGCCCCCATGCTCGGCGACACCTACTGGGCCACCCGCGGGGGCGGCGCCTTCCGCGACGGCGAGCGCCTGGCGGTCTCCGACCGGCCGGTCGAGGCGGCGATCTGCGCCACCGGGTTCCCGTTCCGGGCCAAGCGGGAGCGGCTGCCCGAGTACTTCCCCGTGTTCGAGCGGGCGCTCACCACCTTCGAGGACCTGCGTCGGGCCGGCGCCGCGAGCCTCGACCTCGCCTGGACGGCCGCGGGGGTGTACGACGGCTACTTCGAGCAGGGTCTCGGTCCCTGGGACGTCGCCGCTGGCGCGCTCCTCGTGCGCGAGGCCGGCGGGGTGGTCACCGACTGGCAGGGTGACCCCGACGCCTGGCTCCGCTCCGGCGACATCGTGGCCGCACCCCCCACGATCCACCCCACCATCCGCGCCCTCATCTGACGGGCGGCCCGCCGTCGATTCCGTATCGACGGTGAGAAACGCATCGGGGGGTGGGGGGCGCGAGCGGCCTCCGGCAAGGCGTTCCGGGGGGCGGGGGGCCGCCGGGGCGGGGGCGCTGGGTTAATTGCGTGCACGGTGCGGTCGCCACCTGCCACAATGTCCCCGACGCCCGCCGTGGGCGCAGACCTGACCGAGGACCTTCCGATGCGTACCCCGCAGCTGGACAACCGGATCAACCGGGACTCCGCCGGGACCGCGCGCGCCTCGTACGCCAACGTCTGCGCGATGCCGGCAGCTTCGTGGTCGTTCCCGACGATTCTCGTCGCGACCGGCCACAAGCCCGAGCCCCGGCGGCACCCCGTGACCCCGCTGTAGCGCCCACCAGCGCACACGAGTCACCAGGCCGCCGGGGCGCCCCGGCGGCCGTTCTTCGCGTTCGGCCGCGATCGGGTCCCCACCTGATGTCCCGTCCACCCACGAGATGCACCACCGCACCAGCCCACCACCGGCACCGCAGACCCACGAACCCACGAACCCACACCGCGCACCAGAGTCACGAGAAGGGGCACCGGCGATGTACGCCATCACACTCGAGCCAGCCGAACCGATACTGCAAGGGACCACCCAGGAGACCGAGGACCCGTGGAGGGTCGACGCCCGGTGCCGTGACGGCGCCGCGTCGCTCACCGACCTCTTCTTCTCCGAGGACATCGGCGACATCGCGCGGGCCAAGTCGTTCTGCGCCGGGTGTCCGGTGCGGGCCGAGTGCCTCGGCGCCGCGCTCGACCGGGCCGAGCCGTGGGGCGTCTGGGGCGGCGAGCTGTTCGTCAACGGACGGGTCGTGGCGCACAAGCGCCGCCGGGGACGTCCGCCCAAGGTGGCCCGGCCCGAGCCGGTCCTGCACTGGGAGATACCCGTTGCCGACATCGCGTGAGGCCCAGGACCACCCGTTCCGGCCGCCACCGGCGACCAACCCGACCGAACCGTCCCACGAGACCGAGGAGGCCCTCTGGACCCACGACCACGAGATCCATCCGACCGACTGCGGCGCCGGCCCCCCGGCCCGCAGCGAACCGCCCGCCTCATGGGCGGACCGGGGTGACGTCGACGCTCCCCCCTGGACCCGGACTCTTCCCCCGGGGGCCTGGGTGCTCAGGGCGGCGTTCCGAGCGAGCCCCGGTCTGCCTGCGGTCCGTGACGAGACCGCCGGGCGATGAGAGAGAGGAGGGGGCCGGCCCCGGCGGCCGGCCCCCTCCTCGCGTCCAAGTCCCGTCCGAACCCGGGATCAGATGGCGCGGCTCGAGCCTCCGTCGGCGATCAGCTGCGTGCCGGTGACGAAGCCCGACACGGCGTCGCTGGCGAGCACCGCCACCAGCCGGCCCATCTCCTCGGCCGTGGCCACCCGGCCGATCGGCACGGCTGAGCGGCCGAACTCCTCGGCGAACTCATCGACGTCCTTGCCTGCCTGTTCGGCCAGGCGGGACATGACTCCCCGGATGCGGGCCGTCGCGGTGAACCCCGGGCCGAGCCCGACCACCCGCACGCCGTCCCCCGCCACGTCGTCGGCCACAGAAGCCGTCAGCTGGGCGAGCGCCGTGACGAAGCACGACAGCACGTAGCCGCCCGACGGGTGGGTCCCCGCGGTGCCGAGGATGTTGACGATGCAGCCCGACCGTTGCGCCCGCATGATCGGCAGCACGTGGCGCATCCCCCGCACGTAGCCCATCAGCTTGAGGTCGAACGACTCCTGCCATGCCGCGTCGTCGAGCGCCTCGATCGTGCCCATCTTCGAGTCGCCCGCGTTGTTCACGAGCACGTCGACGCCGCCGAAGTCGCCGATCAGGGCGTCGAACGCCGCCGCCTGCGCGGCGGCGTCGCGCAGGTCGGCGACCGCCACCGCCGCGACGGGTGCGCCGAGGGCCACGCACTCGGCGGCCACCGCCTCGAGCAGCTCCCGTCTGCGGGCGATCAGCCCGACCGAGGCGCCCTCCTCGGCGAGCACGCGAGCGGTGGCGGCGCCGATGCCGTCGCTGCCACCCGTGATGATGCAGCGCTTCCCATGCAGGTCGAGTTCCATCCCGGCAGTCTCGCGGACGGGGGCTCGGGACCTCGTGGACGGCCTCGACCTCCAGCTCGCCTCCCTTCCCTGCTCCTTCCTCACGCGATCCAGCTCGCGTGTGTGGGAACATGTCGTGCTGCGCCGCACCGCCGGTGGCGCCGAGGAGGGTCCGATGCTCGTTCACCGCCCGTCTGGAACCGAAGACCGGCTCACCGAGGGCCTGGCGCCCGAGGCACCCGAGGCGCTGGAGGTGCCCGAGGGTCGGCTGCCCCGCCGCCCGCTCGGCGAGCGCATCGACGTGCGGGTTGCCGTCGGGATCGGTGTGGCCTGGCTGGTCCTTCCCGAGATCGCCGCCGCGCTCGAGCCCACCGCCCGGCACGCCGACCCTTCATGGGCGGTCGCCCTCGGCTACGGCATGAACGTGCTGTTCCTCGGCATGCTCGTGGGTCTCGCCACCCGCCGGCGTTGGGGCCTGGTCGCATCGCTCGTCGGCGCGATGGTCATGACCGCGTTCTCGGTGGCCTGTCCCACGAGCGGTCACCACGCGTGGGGCCTGTGGTGGGTGGCCCAGATGGCCTGCGTGATGGCGCTCGTCGCCGGGAGCGTCTGGGCCCTGCGCCTCCCGCCGGTCGCCGAGACCGAGGTCGAGGCGCCTCGGGCCGCGTAGACGGGCGCGTCCGGGACGACCCGCTCCCGGAACCGTCCGAGCCCCTGCCGTGATGGCCGTGGCGACCACAGCCGCGTCGAACCCGCGCGCGCCGGTGCCGTCTAACCTCGTCGCCCCGGGCGCTTGGCTCAGTTGGCTAGAGCACCTCCCTTACAAGGAGGGGGTCGGGGGTTCGAGTCCCTCAGCGCCCACCCGTTGTCGATACGCGAACGCCGGGCCCTGGGCGGACCGCTATGGCGGGGTGCACCCCGCGAGCGGACCGTCCACTCAATCGGCCGGCAGCCTCCGCACGCATCGAAATCCCACGTGACTGTCGCAGCCCTTCGGCGAGGAGCGGGTCGACGACCTCCGCGACCTGCACCCGATCGACACTGTCCGCGCGCCGGCCTGATCCGCGGGCCGCGCCCGCGCGGTTCCCATCGGGCGACGGCCGGTGGGGTCAGGCCGGCGTGGACGTGCGGTGCCAGACCCGCACGGGTCCGACGTCGGCGAAGCCGGCCCCGAGCGCGGTGTCGACCCCGGACCCGCTGGCAGTGCTCACGAGCCAGGCGTCGGGATGCCGGGCCGCGGCCGCCGCGGCAACGTCGGCCCAGGCACCGAACGCGTGCCACAGGCCGGCCACCGGGGCCCCGCCGATCGCCGTGCGGTGGACGATCCCACCGTCGACGAAGGCGCCATCGCGTCCCCGTCCGAGCACCGCGACGCCGGAGGCCCGGCGGAGCCCGACGGGCAGCGCGCCCTCGGGGCCACCCCACGCCCGGGCCCACGTGGTGAACACGAACCGCTCCCGCACGACGGTGAACCCCGCCGTCCGGTCGGGGTCGGCTCCCTCGGCCGGGGGCCGGGCGATCCAACGCTCCGCGGCGGCGACCGTCCAGCCCTGGTCGGCGAGGTCGAGGGCGGCGAACGAGTCGATGACCGACGCGCCGGGTGCGTCGTGGATGCGGCCGAGCACGTCGAGCACGGGGAGGTCGGGTGTGAGCGTGACCGCGTCGGGGACGAGATCGGGCGTGCGGCGCGCCGACCACCACAGCTGCGCATCGCCTGTCGGCGCGAAGCGGTGGAGGCGACAGACGAGGTCGCACCACGTCGCGAACTCGCGCACGGCGAGGGTCAATGGGTCCGGTCCGGCCACTCGCCCAGCCTGCCGCCGCCCTGGGTCGGGCGAGGGGATGGTGATCGCGACCGGAGGGCCACCATGGCGGCCGGTGCGCCGGCCCCGAGCGGTGTGCCGAGCGGTCTGGCGACGGAGGTTCCTCCGTCAGCGGCAGACGCCCGTCTCGACCAGCTCCGCGACCTCCGCGGCGGTGAGGCCGAGGACCGAGGTCAGGACGTCCTCGGTGTCGGCACCCATGCACGGCGCGGCGGGGGCGGTGCGCTGGGGGAGCGCCGAGAACCGCACCGGGTTGGCGATGTGCCGCTCGGGACCCACCTCGGGGTGGTGCACCGTCACGATCGCGTTGCGGGCGAGGAGGTGGGGGTCGTCGATGTGGTCGAGGGGGCCCATCACCGGCATGGCCGACACGCCGTGGGCTTGCAGCGTCTCGGCCGTGGCTTCCTTGGTGCGGCCGGCGGTCCACGCGGCGACCCGGGCGTCGAGCGCGGCGCCGGCCTCCACCCGCAGGGCGGCGGTGGCGAGCGCCGGGTCGTCGGGCCAGTCGAGCGCGCGGCACAGGCGCGTCCACGCGGCGTCGTCGGCCACCGCGACGGCGACCCACTGGTCGTCGCCCGCCGCGGGGTACACACCGTGCGGCGCCATGGTGGGATGCGTGTTTCCGAGGGGGAGTGGGTCCACGCCGGTCGCCGCGGCCTCGAGGTACCGCTCGCCGATGAAGTACGCCGCGGCCTCGGTCTGAGCGACCTCCATCCACCGACCCTCCCCGGTGACCGCCCGCTCGTGCAGCGCCGCGAGCACGCCCACTGCGAGCAGCTTTCCGGCCACGTGATCGGGGTGGTTCATCGAAGTCCCGCACGGATACGGCGCGTCGGGGTGGTTCCACAGCAGGTGCACGCCGCTGAAGCCGGCGTTCAGGGGCCCGTAGGCGGGCATCTCGCCGAGCGGTCCGCCGCGTCCGTAACCCTGCGAGGACACGTAGAGCACCTGCGGGTTGACGGTGCGCACGGCCTCGTAGCCGAGGCCACGTCGTTCGAGCGCGCCGCCGCGCTGGTTCTCGGCCACCACGTCTGCCGTCGCGCACAGCGCCAGCGCGAGCTCTCGACCCCGCTCGGTGGTGAGGTCGAGGAAGACGCTGCGGCGACCGCGGCATTCCGCGTTGAAGGCGAAGCTCTTGTCGACCATCTCGCGGCGACCGCTGCCCATGCGCAGCACGTCGGGGTTGGCCATCGACTCGATCTTGATGACGTCGGCTCCGAGCTCCGAGAGGACCCCGCAGAGCTCGGGCACGACCGCGGCCACGCCGAACTCCACCACCCGCACACCGTCGAGCAGGAGCGCGCGGCCGGCGCCCAGGATCGGGCCGGAGCGACGGTCGGTGGGGGCGAAGCCGTCGGGACCCGCCCCCGACGGCCGGACGGTGGGCCGGGTCCGGTCGAGCCGCACCGGCTGGGTCGCACAGGGCAGTCCGTCGAGCCCGGGCCCGCCCGACTCCGTGAAGAACCCGCGGTGGCGGGTCTGCGGGTGCGCGACGAACTCGCTCGGCCGGTGCAGCACCCCGACCGTCGCGCCGAGCCCCTGCGCCTCCTCGACCAGCTCCGCGCGGGTGCGGTCGGTGAGACGGTCCTGGGCGACCAGGCGGATCACGTCGGCGTTGGCCACGCGGAACTGGGGGTTCTTCCACTGGTCGTCCTCGAAGATGTCGGGGTCGCCCATCAGCGTCTTGAAGCCCGCCCACTGGCGGGGGGAGCCCACGACCACCCGCACCCAGCCGTCGGCCGC
Organism: Actinomycetota bacterium; assembly: GCA_016870245.1. Taxonomy (GTDB): domain Bacteria; phylum Actinomycetota; class Acidimicrobiia; order IMCC26256; family PALSA-555; genus CAIUKV01. The sequence continues at coordinate 6,131 of VGCA01000010.1, forward strand.
GGGGAGCACCCAGTACGCACCCTCGGCGTTGCGCCGCCCGTCGAACGGCAGCAGCGGGTTGATCTCCCGGTGGTCCTGCATGACGATCGACCAGGGGATCGTCGCGGCGAGCGCGGCTTCCTGCACGCTCACCTCGACCACCTGACCGCGACCGCCGGCGCGCTCACGGTCGAGCACGGCCGCCACCGCGCCGATCGCCCCGTAGACCGACGCGCAGTCGTGGGCGAGGTGGCCGGGCGCGTTGCAGGGCGGAAGGTCGGGGAAGCCCGACGCCCACAGCGCCCCCGACGCCGCGAGCGCGGGGAGCGACTCGAGGCGCCAGTCCGACCGGGGGCCGGTGCGGCCGAGATCGGCGAGGGCCACCACGACGAGGTGCGGGTGGGTCGCGGCGAGCGCGTCGGCGTCGAGCGCCCGGAGATCCTCGGTGGCGGGGTGGAGGTTGGTGACCACCACGTCGGCGGCGGCGAGCAGCCCGTCGAGCCGCTCCGGTGCCGACGGGTCGGCGTCGGCGACGACCATGGGGTGCTTCCCCGCGTTGCGGTAGCGGTCGGTCAACGAGTCGGGCACATCGGTCGGTGCGACCCGGATCACCTGAGCACCGAAGTCGGCGAGGATCCGCGCGCAGAGCGCGCCCCGGAGATCGGTGAGGTCGACGACCTTCACCCACGCCAACGGACCGGTGGGTCGCGTCTCGTCGCCCGCAGTCATCCGGTCATGTTCGGGCACCGGGGCGGCCTCCGTCCAGCCGGTGGGCGATCAGCGCCGCTCGAAGGTCGCGACGACCCGGACCGCCTTGCCGATCCGAACGCGGCAGCGCGCCCGCTCGCCGGCACACGCGCCCGACCAGCCCGCGAAGCGCGCACCGCGTTCGGGCTCGGCGTGCAGGTCGACGGTGGTCCGGGCCGGTGCGTCCCACGTGCAGCGTGCATCGCAGGCGTCGGTCAGGGTGGTGATCCGGCCCGAGCCCACCACCCGGACCCGGTAGGCCACGAGCGCCTCGAAGGTTGCGGTCACGTCGAGCGCGGAGTCGGCGACCACCGCGCATTGCGTGGCGGGACCGCTGCACGAGCCGCTCCACCCCCGGAACACGTAGCCGTCGGCCGCGGTGGCGACGAGCCGCACGGTGGTGTCGCCGTCGAACGGGATGCTGCACGCCGGCGGGCAGGCGATGCCGGGACCGGCCGACGTCACCCGGCCACCCCCGTCGGGTGTGACCGCGACGGTCACCGGCTGCTGGGGCGCGTCGAGCCGCGCGAGGTACTCCGAAGCTCGGACGTCGATGCGTCCGGGGATCCCGTGCCCGTAGTAGTCGTCGCGTCCGGGATCGAGGACCATGTCGGAGAGGAACGGGGAGGTCCGCGGCGAGGCGGTGTCGAGGAGGTCGCCCGACCCTGGCTCGCAGATGTGCCCGTCGTCGTCGGGGCACGCGTGCGGCGCGCCGGTGAGGGGGCCGTTGGTGAACAGGTGGGTGAGCTCGTGGGCGGCAGTGCTGGCCGGCCAGCCGTCGCCCGCGCCGAGGCCGCCGCCGGGCGAGCAGCCGGGGGACTGCTGGAGGAAGACGAAGGCAGTGTTCGCGGCGGCCAGCCCGCACACGACCTGGTCGTGGAACGGCCCGACGGGTGCATCGAGGTAGACGAGGTACACGGTGCCGGCCTTGGGGCCGAGGACCCGCTGCAGCTCGGTGCGCACCGACGCCGCGAGTGTGGCGTCGGGGTTCGCGTACGCCGTCGACGGGCCGGGGAGCGCCAGGGTGGTCAGGTCGAGCGCGCCGAGGGGCGAGTCGCAGTCGGCGAACGCGGCGAGGTCGAAGCGCGGGGTCCTCCCGGGGTCCTGGCCGCGCCACCAGGCGTCCACCCCGCCGAGGTCGCGCACGATGCGCGGTGCCAAGGTGGTGGTCCGGTCGGGGGCGTCGGCCGGGTGGGCGTAGACCACGTGGATCTGGTGGCCGGCGACGGTGTCGGGGCGGTCGGTGCTCGACGGCTCGGGCGCGCACCAGTCGGTGGGGAGCGTCCCCGCCGCCGTCCCGGCGGCCGTGGCAATGGGCAGCAGGCCCGTCAACGCCAGCACCAGCGCCGCACCCGTGGCCGCCCGCGTCCGGGTGGCCCTCCGGGCGACGAACGGGGCGACGATGCGGGCTGCGGTCATCACCGCACCCCGGGGATGGGGACCCCGGCCATGGGGGAATCATGGTCGAATCGCGGGTTCCTCGACCGTCAGCAGCGCCGAGGCGTGGTCGACCGCGGGCCCCGTCACCGCCGGCGCAGGATCAGCTCGAACGGCCGGTGCTCGGCCCATGGCTCAGGCGAGGTGCACGCCCAGCGCGGTCACGACGACGACCATCAGCCCGAGCAGCATCTGGCGTATTCCGATCACCGTCGGGGGCGCGACCGATCGGTCGGTGAGTCGCTCGAACCCGATCACGACGAGCACGGCAATCGCACCGGCCAGCATCGAGGGCTCGAGCAGGACCGCCGCCGCGGCGGCGACGACGCTGCATGCGTCGGCGGCGACGAGGGTGGAGGCGGCCACGGGCCGGCCGTGCATCCGGAGGATCTGGGCGCGCACGTGGGGGATCGCGGTGATCGCCCGGGCGGCGAGCACGAGCCAGGCACTGGTCGCCTCGGCCGACCCGTGACCACCCGCGAGGACGATCATCGCCGCGACCGCGCTCACCCCGACGGCGCCCGCGAGCTCGGGCAGCAGCCGGCGGCTGCGGGAGCGGGTGTCGAACCAGAGCTCGAGTCCCACGAGCGGGGCCGCCACGACAGCGGGCCACCAGAACGCGCCGTCGGCGGTGACCACCGCGGTCGCGACGAGGGCGACCAGCACGACGGTCTCCGCGAGGAGCACCTTCCGGGCCAGGGCGGTGCGGGGCAGCGACCGCCCCCGGTGGCGGTCGACGAGCACGAACCGCAGCGGTGTGCGGGCGACGAATGCGAGCACCGCGGCCACGGCCAGGCAGGCCCCGGCGACGCTCGGCACGAGGAGCAGCCCGAGCAGCCCGGGCTCGGCGCTCAGACCCCAGCCTCCGTGCTCGGTCGGCAGGGCGACGGTGCGCAACGGTGCGCGGGTGTGGGCCTCGCCGGGCGCGCTCACCCGTCCCCCGGGGCGTCGTCGGCCGCCGGCTCGTTGCCCCAGCCCTCGCAGAGGCCGGGGTGCACCTTGATCCGCACCCCGCGGGTCGGCGCGCCCCGGGGGATTCGGGAGTCGATCCTCGTGGGTCGCACAGTCGGAGCCTCGACGATTCCGGGCGGGGAGTCCAGGGCCGTAGGTCCTGAGCCCGGTTCCGCGATGCGCCAGAATGCGGGGATGGGCAGTTGGTCCCCCGAGGTGGGCGCCGCGCACGCGGTGATCCCTTCGTTGTTCGAGGTGTACGACGCGGAACTGGTCCCCCTCGTGTTCGAGGGCTACGTCGACGACCTCGTCGCGCGGACGGTCGCGGTCGCCCCCGACGCGGTGCTCGAGGTCGCGGCCGGCACCGGCGTGGTCACGCGGGGGCTGGCCGCCGCGCTGCCCGCCGACGTGCCGATCACGGCGACGGATCTCGTCGCGGGGATGCTGGAGCGGGCACAGGCGGTCGGGACGGCCCGGCCGGTCACCTGGGAGGTGGCCGACGCCCTCGACCTCCCGTACGCCGACGCGAGCTTCGACGCGGTGGTGTGCGGCTTCGGCGCGATGTTCTTCTCGCCGCACGACGTCGCGTTCGCCCAGGCCCGTCGGGTGCTCCGTCCGGGGGGCACGTACCTCTGCACCGTCTGGGACTGCATCGACCGCAACGAGCTCTGCGCGGCGGTCGCCGACGCCGTCGCCGAGATCTTCCCCGACGACCCGCCCGAGTTCCTCACCCGCACCCCGTACGGCTACTTCGAGCCCGACGTGATCGCGGCCGACCTCGCCGCCGCGGGGTTCACCGCCCGGCCCGAGATCGAGCGGGTCGAGCGTCGGGCTCGCGCTGCGTCGCCGGAGGACGTCGCCCGGGCGGTGTGCGCCGGGACCCCCCTGCGCGACGAGATCGTCCGCCGGGGCGATGACGCCCTCGCCCACGCGATCCGTGAGACGGCGCGTCGGCTGGAGGACCGGTTCGGCTCGGCCGACGTGGAGGGGCGGACGGCGGCGCTCGTGGTCACCGTCCGGGCCTGAGCGGCGCGCTCGGGGAGTGGCCGGGCGAGCGGAATAGCATGCGCGGACCGGGGGACCATGACCGAAAGGACCCGTCTGCGTGGATCCCGACGTGATCCGGAGCGGTGAAGATCAGGAGCGCACCGAAGTCCGCCTCGTCGCGCGCGGGATCGCCACCGCGGTCGCTCCCGAGGAGGGCCTCACCGACGTCCAGGCCGACCTGCTCGAGGCGATCGCGAGCGCGCTGACCGGCGTCGACGTCGACTACCGATCGCTCGAACCGCTCGGACCGGAGGAGCTCGCCGAGGTGCTCGCGCGTCGCGACCTCGACTACCGGCAGCGGATCGTGCACCACATGGTCCTGGCCGAGCTGGTCCTCCGGCCCATCCCCACGGTCGTGGCCCACCGGGTGCACCTCTACGCGGAGGCGCTCGGCGTGAAGGACGACTTCGTGCGGCTCGCCCGTCGATACGCGCAGGGCGCGTTCGGGCTCGCCTACAAGGACCTCCAGCGCAACGGGTTCGCCGCCCATCTGCAGGGCGGCGGTGAGGGCGAGGTCAGCCCCGGGCCGGGCCGGGGGTCGCTCGACCCGGCGGCGGCCCCGTTCGCCCCCGCGGAGCTCGACCCGGAGCTCGAGGCCACCTGGCGCGGCTTCGCCGGGCTCCCGCCCGACACGCTCGGGTTCCAGGCGTGGGACATGTACGACGCCCGGGGCTTCGAGCTGCCCGGCGGTCCCGGCGGGGCGCCGCGCTACCTCGCCCAGCACGACTTCGTGCACGTCCTCGCCGACTACGGCACGAACCTCCGCGGCGAGCTCGAGGTGTTCTCGTTCATCGGGCGGGCCGACCCCGACCCCAAGGGCTTCGCCTGGCTCGCGACGCTCACCGGCCTGTTCGAGACCGGCTACATCCCGACCACGGGCTTCTTCGACCGGGACGTGCGCGAGCGCGTGATCCAGGCGCCGGGCATGCACCGGCGGGTCGCCGATGCCATCCGCCGTGGCAAGGAGGTGTGCCGGGCCAACAACCTCGACCTGTTCGAGGTCGACTACTACGCCGTCGCCGACCGCCCGGTCGAGGATCTGCGCGCGCACTTCGCGGTCCCGCCCAAGGGCGAGCACGCGCTGGAGGCCGGCTCGGTGGGCCTCTTCGACCTGGCGGGGATGTCGGAGATCCAGCAGCAGGCCGTCGCCGCCCGAAGGGGAGCCGCGCAATGAGGAACCACAACTTCAGCCAGACCATCGCGATCCGGTGCGAGGACCCGACGCCCTTGATCGAGCTGCTCGAGCAGTGGGACGTCGACCAGGCCTCCGCCGACATCATGGGGTACATGGGGATCCGGCTCCTCGCCGACCGCGAGGAACCCGGCCGCTACCTCATCGTCGCCGACTTCGGCGTGGTGGATCCCGACGTGTCGGCGGCCGACGAGGCCGCCCGCAACAACGAGCGGCCCGAGACCCAGGCGACCTCGGCGGCGATGCTGGCGCACTGCATCGGCGAGCCCGAGTACCACGACTACGACGAGCTGTACCGCACCGACTTCTGACGCAGGTCGGCGATCAGATCGCCTCGTCGAGCATCGGCAGGACCGCCCCGAGGAAGCGGGCCGGCGACTCCACCATCGGGTAGTGCCCGACGCGGTCGAGGTGCACGACTGCGGCGTCGGGGCGCGCCTCCTGGAGGCGCTGGGCCATGGGCGCGACCGCGATCGGGTCGTCGAGCCCCCAGACCACTCCCAGGGGCGCCGGGTGCGACTCGATGGCGCCGGTGAAGCGGCCCTGGCTGCGGCGGCGCTCCTCGATGTAGCGGATGAGCCGCGCCAGCACGCGGTTGCCGTCGCCGTGGCAGATCATCGCCGCGTGGGCCCGCAGCTCGGCGTCGGCAACCGCGGTGTGGGGGCTGAACGTGGCCGCCAGCGCGTCCGCCAGCGCGGCCTCGTCGGGGGCGAGGGCGGGTTCGAGCACCGCGTCGGGCAGCGCGAGCAGCATCTCCTGGCCCGCGGTGAGCTGGGCCATCTCGATGTAGATGCTGCCGTTGGTGACCACGCGGCGGGTGACGCGCACGTCCCAGTCGCCGTCGAGGTGGCGGGCGAGGAGCTCGCCGCCGACCGTGTTGCCCATGTCGTGGCTGAGAAGGGCGACATCGTCGACCCCCAGGGCGGCGACGAACGCCTGCGCGATGTCGGCCTGCAGGGCCATCGTGTACGCCACGTCGGGCTTGTCGGACAGCCCGTAGCCGAGCATGTCGAAGAGCAGCACCCGGCGGTTGCCGCGCAGGCCGTCGAGCACCGCTGCGTAGTCGTACGACGACGTGGGGAAGCCGTGGAGCACGAGCAGGGGCTCGGCGGTCTCGGGTCCGGCGGCGGGGGCCACCATGGTGAAGACCCGGTGTCCGGCGAGCTCCCGGTGCTCACCCCGCGCCGCCCACCCCGCCACTGCATCCGTCATGGCGGCACGCTATCGCTCCGGGCTCCAATAGGGTGCGGGCCGAGGTCCGGTCGGAACGGGCCACGGGAGGGGACCGTGCTCGACACCCGCATCGACGGCGCCACCGTCGTGGACGGCACCGGCGCACCCGGTCGGTCCGCCGACGTCGGCATCCGCGACGGCAGGGTCGTCGCGCTCGGCCGGCTCGACGAGCCGGCACGCGAGACCATCGCGGCCGACGGGCTCGTGGTATGCCCGGGCTTCGTCGACCCGCACACCCACTACGACGCCCAGCTGTTCTGGGACGCCGCGGCGTCGCCCTCGAACGTGCACGGGGTGACCACGGTGATCGGGGGCAACTGCTCGTTCGCGCTCGCGCCGCTGCACGCCGACGACGCCGACTACACCCGGCGCATGATGGCGCGCGTGGAGGGGATGCCCCTGGGCGCCCTCGAGACCGGCGTGCCGTGGTCGTGGGAGACGTTCGGCGAGTACCTCGACGCGCTGGAGGGCCGCATCGGCGTCAACGCCGCGTTCCTCGCCGGGCACTCGGCGCTGCGCCGGTACGTGCTCGGGCCCGACGCCAACGTGACGGCCGCCGACGCCGACGGGCTCGCCCGGCTCGAGGTCGCGCTCGCCGACGCGCTGGCCGCGGGCGCGCTCGGCTTCTCCACCGACATCTCCACCGCCCACATGGACGGCGACGGCGACCCGATCCCCGCGCGCGGCGCGACGTTCGAGGAGCACCTGGCGCTGTGCGCGGTCGTGGGTCGTCACCCCGGCACCACGCTCGCGGGCATCTTCGACGGCGGCAGCACGGGCTGGACCGACGCCGAGGTCGAGCACCTCACCCGCATGTCGGCGATGGCGAACCGGGTCCTCAACTGGAACCTGCTCGTCCCCGACGCCGCGTACCCCGACAAGGTCGCCCAGCAGCTGGCGCTGTCGACGCACGCACGGGCGCACGGCGGCCGGATCGTCGCGCTGCTGATGCCCACGCTCGTGCCGATGACGATGAGCTTCGGCACGTACTGCGCGCTGTTCCTCATCCCGGGGTGGCGCGACACCATGGCCCTCGCGCTCGGAGCGCGCGTGCGGGCGCTTGGCGACCCCGACACCCGCCGGCGACTCGAGGCCGCCGCCAACAGCGAGGCCGCCGGCATGTTCCGGGTGCTCGGCAACTTCGCGGGCTACCGGATCGGCGACACGCACAGCCCGGCCAACTCGGGGCTCAGCGGGCGGCTCGTGGGCGACATCGCCCGCGAGCGGGGCGCCGACCCGTTCGACACGCTGGTCGACATCGTGCTCGCCGACGACCTGCGCACCGTGCTGTGGCCGCCGCCGGCCGGCGACGACGACGCCACGTGGGCCCTGCGGGCGAGCGTGTGGCACGACGAAGACGTCCTGCTCGCCGGCTCGGACGCCGGTGCCCACCTCGACCGCATGTGCGGAGGCGCGTACCCCACCCAGTTCCTCGCCGACTGCCTCCGGGGGCGTCGCTTCATGCCGCTCGAGCAGGCGGTGCACGCGTTCACCGGGAAGCCGGCCGCGCTGTTCGGCCTCCGCGACCGGGGTGTGGTGACCGAGGGTGCCCACGCCGACCTGGTGGTGCTCGACCCGGACACCGTGGGGGCGGAGCCTGCTCGCCTCGTGACCGACCTGCCCGATGGGGCCGTCCGGCTCGTCGCCGGATCGACCGGGGTGCACCGCGTCCTCGTCAACGGGGTCGAGACCGTGCGCGACGGCGTGGCCACCGGGGCCACGCCGGGCACGGTGCTGCGCTCGGGCCGCGACACCGACACCGTCACCGCCCGCTGACCCGCCTCGCCGACGTTTTGGCGTCCCCAGGGCATCGATGTGATGCGCCGGGGACGCCAGAACGTCAGTGGAGCATGACGGCGCCGCCGTCGGCCATCACGGTCTGACCGGTCATGTACTGCGACGCGTCGGACAGCAAGAACGCGACGACCGGCGCGATGTCGGTCTCGGCATCGCCGTCGCGGGGGATCGGCTGGTTCGCGTAGGTGCGCTCCCACAGGGCCTTGCGCTGCGGGTCGTCGTCGGGTGGGGCCCGGTGACCCGCCGACACGGGGCACACGCAGTTGACGGTGATGCCGTCGGCCCCCCACTCTCGTGCCGCCACGCGGGTGAGCCCGCGGATCGCCTCCTTCGATGACGAGTACGGCCCGTAGCCCGCGCCACCGGTCAGCCCGGCGTTGGAACCGAAGGTGACGATGCGCCCGCGGCCCTGCGCCTTCATGTGCGGGTACACCGCCTGCATCAGCCAGAGCGTGCCCTTGGGGCCGGTGTCGAACAGGAGGTCCATGTCGGCCTCCCCCACCTCGGCCAGCGGGGTCACGGAGCGGAACGTCTGCGCGTTGGCGACCAGACCGTCGATGCGCCCGAAGCGGGCCACGGTCGCGTCGGCCATCGCACGACAGGCCTCGCGGTCGGCGACGTCGAACGAGAGAGGCAGGAAGTCGGCGCCGAGCCCGTCGAGCTCCTGGGCGAGGCTGTCGAGGCGGTGCTGCTTCCGGCCCGTCACCACCAGCCGGGCCCCGCGCCCGGCGAGGTGGCGAGCCAGGCCGCGTCCGATGCCCCGAGAGGCGCCGGTCACGACGACGACCCGTCCGGTGAGGTCGGTGTCCAGGGTCACGGGCGCATGATCGCACGGGAGCGGTCAGACTGGGGCCATGCGCATCGGGATCAACGGATCAGGACTCATCGCCCTCGGGCAGCCGGCGGCCGCCATCGTCGACCACGCGGTCGCGGCCGAGGCCGACGGATTCTCGTCGTACTGGCTCGCCCAGCTCGTCGCACCCGACGCGATCACGGTGCTCGGGGTGATCGGCACGCGGACCTCGTCGATCGAGCTCGGCACCGCGGTCGTGCCCACCTGGCCTCGGCACCCGCTCATGCTCGCCGCGCAGTCGCTCACCGCCTCCGACCTGAGCGGGGGCCGCTTCACCCTCGGGCTCGGACTCGCCCACAAGTCGACGGTCGAGGCCTCGCTCCACGTGCCGTTCTCCCGGCCCGCCCGCCACATGGACGAGTACCTCTCCGTGCTGTTGCCGGCGCTCGCCGACCGCCGGGTCGACGCGCGGGGCGAGATCTGGTCGGGGACGGCCGAGTCGATGGGGGCGCCGGCCGGAGTGGCCACGCCGTCGGTCGTGCTGGCGGCGATGGGCCCGCGCATGCTCGCGCTCGCGGGCGGGCGGGCCGACGGCACCATCTTGTGGCTGAGCGGACCCAGGGTGATCGAGGCCGACATCGCGCCGCCGCTGCGGGCCGCGGCCGAGGCGGCCGGGCGTCCGGCGCCCCGCGTCGTCGCCAGCGTCCCCGTGGCGGTGACCGACGACCCCGACGGCATGCGCGCCCTCATCGACGGCGTGCTCGCCAACTACAACGACCTCCCGTCGTACCAGCGGGTGATGGACCTCGAAGGCGCGAGCGGACCCGCGGCGGTGTCATTGGTCGGCGACGAGGACACCGTGCGCACCGGGATCGAGGCCTTCGCCGCGGCCGGGGCGACCGACTTCGCCGCACTCGAGATCGCGTTCACCGAGGACGACGCCGCCCGGACCCGGGCGCTCCTGCGTTCGCTCCTCGCCTGAGGGGGTCACCCCGGCAGGCGTGGCCCCGGAGCGGCGCACCACGTAACCTGCTGTTCACGTAGCGCGAACAATCAGGACAGGTGCTTACGTAACCTCGAATCAGGTGAGCCGGGAAGTCTGGTCGGCATCCGTGGTCCCGCCTTCAGAAGGGGTTCGTCGCGCGTGCCGATCCTGCTCTTGGTCATCGTTCCGTTCGTTGTCGCCGCCGCCGTGCTCGCGCCCGGCGGTCGGGTCGGACGCGGGGCCTTCTGGGTGGCGGCGCTCACCATGGCGGGGGTCCTCGCGGTCCTGCTCGCGGGAGCGCCGGGGATCCTCGACGGCGAGGTCGACCAGGAGTCGCTGACCTGGGTCGGCGACCTCGGCCTCACCCTCGCGTTCCGGGTCGACGGCTTCGGGCTCTTCATGGCCGTGATCGTGTCGGGCATCGGGCTGCTCGTCTTCACCTACTCGAGCGCGTACTTCCGCGGCCACCACGGTGGCGCGTCGCGTCCCGACGTCGGCCGGATCGCCGGCCTCCTGCTGGCCTTCGGGGCCTCGATGCTCGGCCTGGTGCTCGCCAACGGCTTCTTCACGCTGTTCCTCTTCTGGGAGCTCACATCGGTCACGTCGTTCCTGCTCATCGGGATCGACGACCGCCGGGTGGCCGCCCGGGCCGCGGCCCAGCGGGCGCTGCTGGTGACGGGGCTGGGTGGGCTCGCCCTCCTGGCCGGCCTGGTGCTGCTCGGGCAGCAGTCGGGGACCACCACCCTCTCGGGACTGATCGCGAACCCGCCCGATGGCACGATCACGACCGTCGCGCTCGTGCTGGTGCTCACGGGTGCGTTCGCCAAGTCGGCGCAGTTCCCGTTCCACTTCTGGCTGCCGGGGGCGATGGCGGCACCGACGCCGGTCAGCGCCTACCTGCACTCGGCCACCATGGTGAAGGCGGGCATCGTGCTGATCGCCCGCCTCGCTCCCGCCTTCGCGACGGTGGGTCCGTGGCGCCCCCTCGTCGTGGGCGCCGGGGCGGCGTCGCTGCTGCTCGGTGGCTTCCGGGCCCTCCGGGAGCAGGACGCGAAGCTCGCGCTCGCGCACGGCACGGTGAGCCAGCTCGGTCTGCTCGTGATCTTGGTGGGCATCGGGGAGCCCGAGCTGACCTACGCGGGCACGGCGATGATCCTCGCCCACGCCCTGTTCAAGGCGGCGCTGTTCCTCGTCGTCGGCATCGTCGACCATCAGACCAACACCCGGGACATGCGCCGGCTGGCCGGGCTGGGCCGGCTCCTCCCGGGCCTCGCCGTCATCGGTGGGCTCGCCGCGCTGTCGATGGCCGCGGTCATCCCGACCTTCGGCTTCGTCGCCAAGGAAGCGGGCCTCCACGGCCTGCTCGAGCTCGAGGGGATGGGGGCCGGGACGGTGGCGCTCGTCGCCGTGGTCCTCGGCAGCGTGCTCACCGTCGCCTACTCGGTACGGATCTTCGACGGGGTCTTCCTCCGTGGGGTGGCGACGTCGACCGCAACCGGCGTCAGGATGGAGCCGGCGCCGATCGATCCGGCGCGGGTGCACCATCCCCGCCCGACGTTCCTAGTGTCGCCGGCGGTGCTCGCCGCCCTCTCGGTCCTGTTCGGTCTCGCCGCGGCACGCGTGGGCGAGGTGATCGCCGAGGTGGCCGGCTCGCTCGATCCGAAGTCGGCCGACAAGCACCTCGTGCTGTGGCCGGGTCTCGGTCCCGCGCTCGGGATCTCGGTCGCGACGTGGGTCGTGGGTGCGGCGACCGCCGAGGTGCTGCGACGGCGGTCGCGCGGCCGCGACCCCCGCCCGGTCGCGGCCACCCGGGTCTACGCGTGGTGCTTCGACGGGCTGATGCGCGGAGCGCGCCGGGTGACCGGTGTGGTCCAGAGCGGATCGCTTCCGGTGTACCTCGGGGTGATCCTGCTGACGCTCCTCGCCGGGCTGGGGTACGGGGCGGCCAAGGGCTTCCCCGACTGGACCGACCTGCCCTTCGCCGACTCGGGCGTGGAGATCGTGCTCGCGATCGCGACCGGCGCGCTCGCCCTCGCCGTGATCGGGGCCCGCCGGCGCTTCACGAGCGCGCTGCTCGTGGGCGGATCGGGCTACGGCCTCGCGCTGCTGTTCCTCGCCTACGGCGCCCCCGACCTCGCGGTCACCCAGTTCCTCGTCGAGACGCTCATCATCGTCATGTTCTTCCTGGTGCTCCAGCACCTGCCCGACCGCTTCCGCCCTCCCCCGAGCTGGGCGCCCAAGGCGCTGCGGATCGGCCTGTCCGTCGCCGTGGGGGTGATGGTCACCGTGTTCGCGCTCGCCGTCACCGCGGGGCGCGAGGCACCGAGCGCCGGGTCCGACTACGTCGAGCGCTCCCTCGACGAGGCGGGCGGGAAGAACGTCGTCAACGTGACCCTGGTCGACTTCCGGGGCTTCGACACGCTGGGGGAGATCACCGTGCTCGGTGTGGCCGCGATCGGGGTGGTCAACCTCGTGGGCGTCGCCCGGCGGGAGCAGCGCCGCAAGCGGCTCCTCGACGGGATCGACCTGTCCGATCCCGAGGCGCTCGACTCGGCCGACCGCGATGCACGCCGGCGGTTCCGCTCGATCGTCCTGTCCACGACGTCACGCGGGCTCGCGCCCATGCTGGCCGTCGTCGCCGTGTACGTCGCGGCCCGGGGCCACAACGCTCCGGGCGGGGGGTTCGCGGGCGGGCTGATCCTCGCCGCCGCGGTCGTCCTCGGGTACCTCGCCGAGGGGCGGCGGTCGTTCAGCCCGCGGCGGGCCTCGCCCCTGCTCCTCGTCGGCGTCGGCCTCGGGATCGCCGTCGCCGTGGCGGTCACACCGCTGCTCTTCGGTGGAACGCTGCTCGAGTCGGCGATCTGGAAGGTGCACCCGCCGGTCATCGGCGAGGTGAAGCTCGTCAGCTCGGCGCTGTTCGACCTCGGCGTGATGGTCCTCGTCACCGGCGTGGTGCTCTCGGCCCTCGCGGCGTTCGTCCGGGAGCCTTCCGACGACGCGGGTGCGTCCGGCTCCGCACTGGAGGGCGCACCCGGCGACCCGAGCCGGGAGGGGGTGTCCGGATGAGCGTCGTCGTCGCCCTGCTCGTCGGCGTGCTCGCGTCGGTCGGGACCTGGCTCATCCTCCAGCACACGCTGACCCGCGTGGTGCTCGGCCTCGGGCTCTTCGCCAACGCGGCGAACCTGCTGGTCCTGGCCGCTGGGGGCCCGCCGGCCGAGGCGCCGATCATCGGGCGCGACGGCCCCTTCAACGACCCTGTGCCCCAGGCGCTGGTGCTCACCTCGATCGTGATCGGGCTCGCCGTCATCACGTTCCTGCTGGCCGTCGCCTACCGGTCGTGGACGATCGACGGCAACGACCAGGTGGAAGACGACATCGAGGACCGCCGCCTCGCGGCCGAGGAGCGCGCCCGGAAGGGAACGCGGGGGTGAGCGCCCTGCTCCCCCTCATGGTGGCGCTGCCCCTGGGCGCGGCCGCGCTGGCGGTGATCTTCGGTCGTTGGCGCCGGCTGCAGTGGGTGATCGCGGTCGTGACCATCGGGCTCACCCTCGCGATGGCGGTCGTGATCCTGATCGAGGTCGACCACGACGGCACACTGCGCGCGAACCTGGGCGGCTGGCCCGGGCGGATCGCGATCTCGATGGTGGCCGATCGGCTGGCGGCGATCATGCTCGTCCTCGGGGCAGCGATGTTGTTCGCGGTCCTCATCTACGCGCTCGGCCAGGAGGGCGTCGACGCGAGGTCCCCCTGGTACGTGCCCGCGTACCTCGTGCTCTCGGCCGGGATCTCGGCCGCGTTCCTCGCCGGCGACCTCTTCAACCTGTTCGTCGCGTTCGAGATCCTGCTGATGGCCAGCTACGTGCTCATCACGATGGAGGGCAACGACGCGCAGATCCGGGCCGGCACCACCTACGTGGTGATCAACGTGGTCGAGTCGCTGCTGCTGTTCCTCGCGGTGGGCCTCACGTTCGCCGCGACCGGGACCCTCTCGATGTCGGTGCTGCCCGAGCGCATCGCCGGGCTGCCCGTGGGCGTGGCCATCGGCCTCAACATGATGCTGCTGCTCGCGTTCGGACTGAAGGCGGCGGTGTTCCCGCTGTTCTCCTGGCTGCCCGACAGCTACCCGGCCGCGCTGAGCCCGGTGTCGGCCGTGTTCGCGGGGCTGCTGACGAAGGTCGGCGTGTACGCGATGATCCGCACCGAGACACTGCTGTTCCCCGGCGGCCAGCGCACGCTGCTGCTCGTGATCGCCGGGATCACGATGGTCATCGGCGGCCTCGGCGCCCTCGCGCAGGTCGACATGAAGCGGATCCTGAGCTTCCACATCGTCAGCCAGATCGGGTACATGGTCGCCGGTCTCGCGCTCGGCGGGGTTGCCGCGCTCGCCGCCACGGTGTTCTTCGTCATCCACCAGATCCCCACGAAGACCGCCCTGTTCCTGGTCGAGGGGATCGTCGAGAACGACACCGGGACCTCGGCGCTCGACCGCGTGGGCGGGCTGGCCCGCCGGTCGGGGCTCTTCGCGGTGCTGTTCCTGATCCCGGCGCTGAGCCTGGCCGGGATCCCGCCGTTCTCCGGGTTCGTCGCCAAGGTCGGGATCATCGAGGCCGGCTTCTCCGGCGCCGACTGGGTGATCGTGGGCGTGGCGCTGCTCGCATCGCTGCTGACGCTGGTGTCGATGGTCAAGATCTGGACCGGGGTCTTCTGGGGCGACCCGCAGCCGCATCCACGCGGGCGGGTCGGCCTGGTCCGCCACCACCGGGTCATGGGCGGGGTGACCGCCGTGACGGTGGCCGCGTGTCTCGCGATCGCGATCGCGGCCGGGCCGATCTGGGACTTCTGCGAGCGCACGGCGTCGCAGCTCGTTTCGACGCAGGACTACGGGAAGGAGGGGAGCCGATGACCGTCCCGATGAACCGGGTGACCGGGGCCGTGGGCATCGTGATCGTGTGGGTTCTCCTGTTCGGCGAGCTCACGGCCGCGAACGTGGTGGGCGGGATCGTGGTCGCGGTGGCCGTGACCGTGCTGTTCCCGCGGCGCGGCCCGACGACCCGGCACCGGCTCTCGCTGTGGGGGTGTGTCGTGCTCATCGGCGAGCTGGCCGTCCAGCTCGTGCGGTCGAGCATCACGGTCGCCCGCGCCGTCATCCGCCCCACCCCGGCGCGGCTCGAGACGAAGGTGGTCCGGGTGTCGCTGAGCACCGACTCGGAGCTGGTGGGCACCGTGGTCGCCGACCTCATCACCCTCACTCCCGGGACGCTCACCCTCGATGTGCGCCACG
This sequence comes from Actinomycetota bacterium, assembly GCA_016870245.1. Classification (GTDB taxonomy): domain Bacteria; phylum Actinomycetota; class Acidimicrobiia; order IMCC26256; family PALSA-555; genus CAIUKV01. The sequence continues at coordinate 21,573 of VGCA01000010.1, forward strand.
AGCCCGAGCGCCTCATCGTCCACGCCCTGGGCGACAGCTCTGCGGCCGAGGTGCGAGCCTCCGTGCACGCGCTCGAGGACCAGGTCCTCCGCGCGATCGAGCCACGACGGGGACCCGGCACGCGGGAAGGAGCCGGGTCGTGACCGTGGTGACGACGGTGTGCATGAGCGTGTTGGGGATCTCGTTCCTGCTCGTGGTCGTGTTCGTGCTGCGCGCCCGCGGGCTCGTCGACCGCTCACTGGGGCTCGACACGATGATGTCGGTCGCGCTCAACGGACTGGCCGTCGCCATCGTCATCACCGGCCAGGCCGACATCGTCGATCTCACCCTGCTGATCTCGGTGCTCGCGTTCATCGGCACGATCACGGTGGCCCGGTTCGTGGAGCGTCGGGGCAACACGGTCACGGGGGAGGAGGAGTGATGGACACCGTCCTCGATGTGGTCGCCGCGGCCGCGCTCCTGACGGGCACGGCGTTCACGTTCATCGCCGCGATCGGCCTCTTCCGGATGGGCGACGTCTACGGCCGTATCCACGTGGCCACGAAGCCCGCCACGCTCGGCATCGCGCTCACGCTGTTCGGCGCGATGCTGCAGGTGCCGTTCGGCTCGATGACCACAAGGCTCGTCGTCGCGCTGGCCTTCCAGTTCTGGTCCATCCCGGCCTCGAGTCACATGCTCGGCCGGGCGGCCCGGCGCGCCCACGTGGCTCCCGCCCACCCCGACGTGGTCGACGAGTTCGACGGCTGAGCGGGGCCGGGCGTCATCGAGCGTTCACCGGCCGGGCCTGCACCGACGAGGGCGCGCACGCGATGATCACGTCGTGACCCCCGCCCCCGTGCAACCGAGCCTGACCACCCAGCGACTCGAGGCGCTCAGTGACGGCGTCATCGCGATCGCCGCGACGCTCCTCGTCCTCGACCTCGGCCAGCTGCAGCCCGGCCGAGGGGAGAGCGTGTTCGACGCCGTGGTCGACGAGTGGCCGTCGATGCTCGCCTACCTGTTCTCGTTCACCGTGATCGGGCTGATCTGGGTGGCCCATCATGCGATGTTCGAGCGGATCTCGTCGGTCGACCGCCCGCTGCTGTTCTTGAACCTCGGGCTCTTGATGGTCGTCGGCTTCATCCCGTGGCCGACGTCGGTGCTGGCGGACTTCCTCGGCGAGGGAGGGATCGACGCGTCGTGGGCGACCGCGCTCTACAGCCTCACCATGACGGTGATCGGACTCCTCTTCATGGGGATGTGGTGGCACCTCGCCCGACACCCCGAGCACACGATCGACTCCGTCACCGAGGGGCAGCTGCGGCGGTCACTGAAGTTCTCCCTGGTGAGCCCGGTCGTCTACGGGCTCACCATCCCGCTCGCCTTCGTGAGCCCGTATCTGTGCCTGCTCGTCTACGCCGCGCTGTCGGTCTACTTCGCCCGCGGCCCGTCGGCGCGGGCCCTGCTCGGCGCACGCGAGAACGTCGGGATGGACCGCACCGACGCTCCGGCGTTCGCCGCCGACGGTGCCGGGCCCACACCCGGTGGCGACAGCCCGGCCGCATCGGTCGACGAGCCCGGCGGGTCAGTGGAGGGTGAGGAGCCGGGGACACTCGGCGAGTAGCCGACCCGTCGGCGCGAGCTGGTCTCGTCCACCGGGTGGGCCGCCGGTGCCCGCAGCCTGGCCCTCCCGGGACCGCTCGGTGACGCCGCGTCGGGAAAACCTGGCCCGGACGCACGGGTACCGTCGTGGACGATGCCGGTGCCCCTGCCGTCCGACCGCGACGTCAACCTGCGTCCGCCCGACTCGCCCGAGGTCGAGCTGATCGCGCGCGGGATCATCTCCGCGATCACGCCGCCGGGTGGGCTCACCGACCTCCAGCAGATGCTCTTCGATGCCACGATCGAGGCGATGACGGGCGTGGCCGTGCACTCGGCGGAGCTCGTGCCGATCAGTCCGGGCGCTTACGCCGAGGGTCTCGCCCGCCGAGACGCGGCGTTCCGCAGCCGGTTGGTCCAGTCCATGATCATGGGCGCACTGGTGTTGCGGCCGCTGCCTCCCGAGGTCGCGCAGCGGGTCGAGGAGTTCGCCCGGGAGATGTCGGTCGACGACGGCATGCTCACGGTCGCCCGGCGGTTCGCCGCCGGGAGCCTCGGGCTCGCCGCCTTCGACTTCGAGCGCAACGGCTACACCGCCGACTGGGCTCCGGAGCGGGCGGCGTCGCTGCACACCTCCGGCGCGCTCCAATCGGCGTGGCAGGAGTGCGTCGACGAACCCGCGCTCGCAGCCCGCTGGCAGGCGCTCGGCGACCTGCCCGACGGGACGATCGGTCGGGCGATCTTCGAGTTCTACGAAGCGCGCGGGTTCGTGTTCCCCGGCCTGCCCGGTTCGGCCCCACCCCTGCTCGCCCAGCACGACTGGGTGCACGTGCTCGCCGACTACGGGTCGCGGGTCGAGTCGGAGCTCGAGGTGTTCGCCTTCATCTCCCGCGCCAACGACGATCCCCGCGCCTTCTCCCTGTTCGCGATGGTGCTCTCGCTGTTCGAAACGGGCTACCTCCGAGCGGGCGCCGGGCTGTTCGAGGCGTTCCCCGGACAGCTCTCGCAGGACGGGGTCGCTCAACGGGTCGCCGACGCGTTGCGGCGTGGGGCGCTGAGCCACGGCCGTGACGGCGCACCCGACGTCGACTTCCTCGCGGTCGACTGGCTCGCCCTCGCCGACCGCCCGGTCGACGAGCTCCGCGCGGAGTTCGGCATCGTGGCGAAGTCGGGGAAGGCGCTCGCCGCCGGCTCGGTCGGACCCTGGGAGCCGGGGGGCATCAGCGAGTACCAGTACGAGACTGCGCAGGCCCGGGCCGTGGCCGAGGGTCGCGAGTACGACGCGCACGGCGCGACCCCGTTCGTGGAGTCGTCCGACACCGCCGGCGAGACAGGAGCACCCGACCATGAGCCCGAGTGAACCGAGGCCCTCGACCGCCGCCGACCCGGTGCTCGAGGTGACGCCGCTGGGTACTCCCTGGCCGACGATCGACCCGTTCCTGTTCTGCGTTCACCACCTCGACGCGTATCCCGCCGCCGACGAGCGGATGGGTCCCGACGCGTCGCTCGAGGGGCGGGACCTCGGGATGGACTTCGCCGGGATCGACGGCTGGCGGATGTACCACGGGCGGGTGGTGCCGGGCTTCCCCCAGCACCCGCACCGGGGGTTCGAGACGGTCACGTACGCCCGCCAGGGCTACATCGACCACTCCGACTCGTTGGGGGCGGCGGCCCGCTTCGGTCGCGGCGACGTGCAGTGGATGACCGCGGGGGAGGGGGTGGTGCACTCGGAGATGTTCCCGCTGTTCGACCGGACGGGCACCAACACCACCGAGCTGTTCCAGATCTGGCTCAACCTGCCCGCAGCCGACAAGCTCACGGCCCCCTACTTCACGATGCTGTGGGACGAGGACGTGCCCCGCGTGCACCCCGCCGACGGGGTGGAGGTCACGCTGATCGCCGGGGCGCTCGCCGGCGCGGTCCCGCCGTCACCTCCCCCGCACTCGTGGGCGACGCACCCCGACCACGACGTGGCGATCTGGCACGTGACCCTGGCCGCGGGCGCTGCCTGGTCGATGCCACGCGCCCGCTTCCCCGAGACCGTGCGCACGCTCTACGTGTTCGCGGGCGCCTCGCTACGCATCGGCGACCACGTCGTCGAGCCCGGCCACGGCGCGCGCGTCCGGTCCGACGCGGTCCTCGACCTCTCCTCCGCCGACGGAGTGGAGGTGATGGTGCTCCAGGGGCGGCCGATCGGCGAGCCGGTCGCGCAGTACGGCCCGTTCGTCATGAACACCCGCGCGGAGATCCAGCAGGCGATCGGCGACTACCAGCGCACCGGGTTCGGGGGCTGGCCCTGGCCCGACGACGACCCCGTGCACGACCGCACCCGAGGGCGCTTCGCCCGCCACGTCGACGGCCGGCTGGAGGAGCCCGCCGCCCCGCCCGCCACCACCCTGCGTGCTCTGGGTTAGATTCCGCCCATGTCGAACAACGAAGCGCTGGTCCGTGAGTTCTGCGACGCGTGGAAGGCCCGTGACGTCGACGCCATCCTCGCCTACTTCCACGCCGACGCCGTGTACCACAACATCCCGATCGAGCCGGCCGTGGGGACCGACGCGATCCGCGCCGTCGTCGAGATGTTCGTGCCGCCGGCCGACGCCATCGAGTTCGAGGTCCACCACATCTTCTCGGATCCGTCGGGAGACGTCGTCTTCACCGAGCGCACCGACCGCTTCGACATGGGCGGCAAGGTGATCTCGCTGCCCGTCGCCGGGGTGTTCGAGCTGCGCGACGGGAAGATCGCCGCATGGCGCGACTACTTCGACCTGCAGACCTTCATGACCCAGTCGGCCTGACGCCGACCCGAGCGCCTACTCGGCGCCCGTGAAGCTGCGGTAGACGCTGCGCAGGGTGCGGTCGGTCTCGCTTGCGGTGTTCTGCACCGACTCCTGGGAGCGGGCGACCTGGCGCGGGTCGACGTCGGGCGTGCGCCGCAGGCGGTAGTCGCTGTCGATCGCGAGACCCAGCGTCTGCAGCGCCCGCCGGGCCTGCTCCGCGGTGTCGGCGGTCGCGTCGTCGGGTGCCGACTGCTCCAGGTCCTCGAACGCGCGCAGCGACGTGAGGAGCTGCTGGGCGATCTGGCCGCTCGGGGGCGTCCCCTGCGAGAGCAGGCGAGCGGTGGCCCCCGCCTCGGCCGTGGCGTCGGCAGCCTGCCGCTTCCAGTCGGCGACCAGCTGGCGGGTGGCGCCGCGCTGGCGCGAGACGATCGCGATGATCACCGCGAGCGCCGCGATCACGAGGACGCCGACGGCGATCGGGATCCACGGGATGCTGCTGCCGCCGTCGTCGTCGGCGGTAGCGGGCGTGATCGGAACGGTGGTGCCGACGGGCGCAACCGTGGTGGCGGTCGCCGGCTGGGTGCCCGGCGAGACGGTCGAGGCCGGCGTGGTGACGGGGACCGTGGTCGGCGTGGTGGTGGTCGGCGGCGCCACCGTGGTGGTCGTCGTCTGCGCTCCGGCCAGGGTCGCGGGCAGCACGACGGTCAGGGCCATGAGCGTGGCGGCGACGAGATGGAGGAGGCGGTGGCGGCGCATGGGTGCTCCCGACGACCGGACGAGGCGCTGGACGCACATACGGTAGAGCGACGACACCCCGGGTGGAGGGATCGGCCGCCCCACCCGGTGTGTCGCGACGGTCACGGGTGATCGGTGGTCAGCGACCGAGACCGGCGTCGAGGTCGTACTCGGCCCAGCGCTCCATCACCCGCACCACGTCGATCAGGTCGGCATCGGAGCCGGCCTCGGCCCGGGCGGCCCGCATCACCTGGGCGCAGGCCGCGGCGATCGGCATCGGGACCTTGTGCTCGGTCGCCACGCCCGTGGCGACGCCCCAGTCCTTCACGGCGAGGTCGACCGCGAAGCCGAACGGGCGGCGGCCGTCGTCACCCAGGAGGAAGTGGCTCCACGTGCGCAGCTCGAGCACCTCGGCCACCTGCCGGGGGTCGAGGCCGGCGCGGCCGCACAGGAGCAGCGCCTCGATCTCGAGCAGCATCTTGCCCTGGTTGGAGAGGTTGAGCGCCGTCTTCATCGCGTGCCCGGTGCCGGGACCACCGCAGTGCCAGACCTGGGCGCCGAGCACGTCGAGGAGCGGCTGGACCCGGGAGAACGCCGCTTCGTCGCCCCCGACCATGATCTTGAGGGTCCCGGCGAGCGCGCCCGGGGGCCCGCCGCTGATGCCGGCATCGAGGTAGGCGCTGGACGCGGACTGCACCGTGGCGGCGATGGCCCGGCTCACGGCCGGCTCTCCGGAGGTGGTGTCGATCACGACCGTCGCGGGACGGAGCGCGTCGAGGGCGTCGCCGATCACCGTCTGCACGTCCGGTGACGTCGGCAGCGACACGAGCACGACGTCGGCGCCGGCGAGGAGCTCGTGGGCCGACGGCGCGACCGGCGCGCCGTCGGCGGCGAGTGCGTCGGTCGCCGGGGCGTGCGCGTCGAACACCCGGGCCGTGGTGCCGGCAGCGCGGAGGCAGCGCCACATCCCGGCGCCCATGCGACCGACGCCGATGATGCCGATGGCGCCGAGACCCGAGAGGGGTGATGCGGAGTCCGTCATGCGCGCAACCTAGACCGGACGCGCCGGGAGCGGCCACGAACCCGGGGTGTCCCGGGGCCTGGTGTCGCTCAGCGACGCATCGTCGGACGGTGCGTCCGCAGACCGACGCCTGGCGTCGGCGGGGGACGCATCACCAGAGGGACTCGGGGGTAGTGGTGCGGCCGACGGGGGCGGGGACGAAGGGGGCGGCGAGCAGCACGCGGCCGGTGCCCGAGGCGGCGAGCGCGTCGCCCAGCGGGGCGAAGTGGGTGGCCCAGCACTCCCGGGGGTCGGTGTCGGTGAAGCAGACGACGAACAGGCGCTCGCCGACCCCCTCCACCTCGGGGTAGGCGGCCGGCCACCAGGCCTCCTTCGGGCGGGGGGCGAACGCCGTGACCAACGCGACCGGCGACCCAGCGAGTCTCGGGGCGAGGTAGGTGTCCAGGAGCCAGTCGCCGAGCGCGGCGACCGAGCCGTCGGCGGTCCGCTCGACCACGAGCAGCACCGCGCCGGGGAAGTGGTGGGCGAGCGCGAGCACCGGTGGCACGCCGTCGGTCTCGCGTGACACCGAGCGCGAGAAGTCGTAGGTGGTCGCGGTGACGGCCTCGCGGTCGGCGAAGTTGCGGTCCTGCACGGCGATGTCGGCCATCGCCTCGGTGACCCAGGCCTGCTGCTCGGCCAACCGGTCGCGCTGGATCCAGAACAGCATCATGAACGACCCGCGCGTGGCCGGGCCGAACGGACCGTCGGCCGGGTAGCGCAACGCCTTCAGGTCGCGGTCGGCGACCCAGCGCATCCCGCCGATCGTCCAAGGTGCCATCGTCCCGGCCGCCAGCATGTGGTCGGCCTCGTACCACGCGTTGAACGCCGCCTCGCGCCCGCGCACCGGGTCGTGGAGGGCGATGATGGCGTGGCCGACGGCCGGCGGCCGGTGCACGGAGTCGGCCATCGCGCGCCTGCTCAGCGCGCCGTGTCGACGAGGACCCGGCCGCGCACCTGCCCGGCGAGGATCTGCGCGCCGGCGGCGGGGAGGTCGTCGAGGCCGGCGACGGTGGTGGCCGCGCCGAAGAACGCCGGATCGCACAGCTCCCCGAGCCGCTGCCACTGCGGCGCCCGCCGCTCGGCCGGCACGCTCACGGAGTCGACCCCGAGCAGACGCACGCTGCGCAGGATGAACGGCAGCACCGACGTCGGCACGTCGTTGCCGGCGGTGTTGCCGCAGGCGGCGACCGAGCCGCCGTAGCGCATCTCGGCGCACACGTGGGCGAGCGTCGCGCCCCCCACCGCGTCGACGCAGCCGGCCCACCGCTCCGACAGCAGCGGCTTCTCGGGCGGCGCCCCGATCTCGTCGCGGCCGATCACCTGGGCGGCGCCGATCTCGCGCAGATACGACTCCGTCTCGGGCCGCCCGGTCGACGCCGTCACCTCGTATCCGAGCTTCGCCAGCAGATGCACCGCGTAGGTGCCGACGCCGCCGGCGGCGCCGGTGCAGAGCACGGGCCCGGAGTCGGGGCGCACGCCGTCGCGCTCCAGCGCGTCGACGCACAGCATCGCCGTGAGCCCGGCGGTCCCGATCTCCATCGTCTGGCGCGTCGTGAGCGAGTCGGGCACCTTCACCAGCCACTCCGACTTGACCCGGGCCCGCTGTGCGTAGCCGCCCCACCACCGCTCGCCGACGAAGAACCCGGTGCAGACCACACGGTCGCCCGGGGCGAAGCGGTCGGAGTCGGACGTCACGACCGTGCCCGCGAGGTCGACGCCGGGGACGTGCGGGAAGGTCCGCACGAGGCGACCGACCCCGCCGAGGACCATCCCGTCCTTGTAGTTCAGCGACGACCACTCGACGTCGACCGTGACGTCGGCGTCGGGCAGGGCATCGTCGTCGAGCACCTGGACGGTGGCGTTGAGCGCGTCGTCGATCTGGTCGAGGACGAGGGCGCGGAAGCTCATGCGGACTCCTGGGTCGGTCGGTCGGTCGTTGGTGCGGTCAGGCGGTCGGCACGGGTGGCCTCCACGCGGGCCCGGGCCTTCTCGACGTACTCGGGGTCGGCATCGATGCACACGAAGTGCCGCCCGGTCTGGAGGGCGGCGACCGCAACGGTCGCGACGCCGCCGAAGGGGTCGAGGACGGTGTCGCCCTTGAACGTGAACAGCTCGATGCACCGGCGCGGCAGCTCCACCGGGAACGGGGCCGGATGACCGACCCTGCGGGCCGACTCCGGAGCGAAGCGCCACGTGTCGATCGTGAGCTCGCGGAACTCGTCGGGCGAGATCGTGTCCTCGAACGGGAGCCCCCTGGCCTCCCGCTGGCGCTTCGTGAGCGCGCGGCCGAAACGGCCCTTCGAGGCCACGATGATCCGCTCGGTCACGTCGCGCAGCACGGGGTTCGATGCCGACGCGTAGGAGCCCCACGCACACGAGCTGTTGAGCCCCGCGCCCTTGATCCACACGATCTCGCCGCGCAGCAGGTATCCGAGGTCGTCCTGGAGGATCGTGACGATGTCACCGGCCAGCGACCGGTACGGCTTGCGCCCGAGGTTCGCGACGTTGACGGCGATGCGGCCACCGGGCTCGAGCACGCGCCAGCACTCGGCGAACACGTCGCGCAGCATCTCGAGGTACTCGACGTAGGACGCGGGGACGTGGCCCTCACCGAGCGTGGTCTCGTACTCCTTGCCGGCGAAGTACGGCGGGGAGGTGACGACCAGCGCGATCGAGCCGTCGGGGATCGCCGAAAGGTCGCGCGAGTCGCCGAGGAGCACGGAGTCCTTCACGGCGCCCGCGTCGGCGACGGCCTGGTCGTCGAGGATCTTGGGGGCGGGGAACCGGTCGTAGAACTCCGACGCGTCGTGGCTCTCGCGCTTCGAGGTCCCGAAGCGCGAGGTGGTGGTGGCGCGACGCGCCCCGTCGGTCGTCTCGGCGGTCTCGTCCGACTCGTCGGGTGCGTCGGCGTCGGGCGGGTCGGCCTCGGCCGGCGCGGTCATCCGGAGCCGGGTCCGGCGTCGGCGCCAGGCTCGGGGCGGATCTGCACGCCGGCGGCACGGCCGTCGACGTCGGTGAAGCCGTAGTCGGCTGCGAGGTCGGCCACCGGGAACGCCCGGCCGGTGCGGGTCATCACGGCGGGGTCGGACGCCAGGGCGACGACGGCCCGCCCGGTGAAGCGGGGGGACTCGGCGCTCGACAGGTCGAACTCGCCCTCACCGGGCAGTCCGATCACGAGGCGTCCGTCGTCGGTCTCGTGGGCGCCCATCGACACCAGCTCGGTGCGGACGAGCCCGGGCCACACCGACACCACGGCGACCCCGTGGTCGGCGAGGTCGTGGGCGGTGTCGGCCGTCATCTTGTCGAGGGCGGCCTTGCCCACCCCGTAGGGCACGTTGTGGGCGTGCTGGATCGCCCCCGACGACGACACGTTGACGATCAGCCCGCGCCCGGTCGCGAACAGCAGCGGGGCGGCGAAGCGCGAGGCCACGTAGTGCGACCGCACGCCGATGTCGATGGTCTCGTCCCAGGCCTCGATCGGGAGGTCCCAGAACGGCCGGCCCAGCCACGGCACCATGGCCGGCGAGGAGAACACGTTGTTGACCAGTACGTCGAGGCGTCCGGCCTCGCGCTGGACCTGGTCGAAGACGGCCTCCACCTGCCCGTCGACGTGGTGGTCGCAGGCGACGGCGACGCCGCGCCCGCCGAGCGCATCGATCTCGGCCGCGGTCTCGCCGACGGTCCCGGGCAGCGGGTGCTCACCCGGGGTCACGGTGCGGCCCGTCACGTAGACGGTCGCCCCGGCGGCTCCGAGCTCCATCGCGATGCCCTTGCCGATCCCCCGGCTCGCGCCGGTGACCAGCGCCACCTTGCCCTCCAGCGGTCGCTCCACCGCAGTTGTGTAGCACGCGATACGGTGCGGCCGCGGCCTGGACCGCCCGCAGGCCGGCGAACCGAGGGGGAGTGGTGGAGTTCAACCCGCTGTCCGACGACTTCTTCGACGACCCGTACGCGACCTACCGCTGGCTGCGCGACGAGGCGCCCTGCTACCACAACGAGCACTTCGGCTTCTGGGCGCTGTCGCGGTTCGAGGACGTCGCCGCCGCGCACCGCGATTGGCGGACGTTCTCGAGCGAGCACGGGCTCACGCTCGACCAGCTCACCGACCCGGAGAACAAGTCGAAGGGTCAGAGCATCATCGTGATGGACCCGCCCGCCCACGATCGGATGCGCCGGCTCGTGAGTCGCGCCTTCACCCCTCGCGCGATCACCCGGATGGAGCCGATCGCGCACGAGATCATCACCGGCCTCCTCGACGACGTGATCGGCGAGCCGGAGTTCGACGCGGTGCTCGACTTCGCGGCGCCGTTCCCGATCGAGGTGATCTCCGCGATCCTCGGGGTGCCCAAGGCCGACCGGCAGCAGATCCGCCACTGGACCGACCTGATGCTGCTGCGGCGCCCCGACGATCCCAAGCCCACGCAGGAGGGGCTGCACGCCGCGCTCGAGCACGTCCTGTACTTCATCGAGCTGATCCGCGACAAGCGGGCCCACCCGTCCGACGACATGATCTCCCAGCTGATCGAGGTCGAGGTCGAGCTCGACGACGGCTCGCGGCACCGGCTCACCGACGAGGAGATCGCCGGCTTCTCGACGCTGCTCGCCGCCGCCGGCGCCGAGACCGTCACGAAGCTGGTGGGGAGCGCCGTCGTCCTCTTCCACCGCAACCCCGGTGAGTGGCAGAAGCTGCTCGACGACCCGGGCCGGTCGCCGGCGGCGGTCGAGGAGACGCTGCGCTACTGGGCGCCGTCGCAGTACCAGGGCCGGTTCTCGCACCAGGACTCCGAGTGGCACGGCGTCACGCTGCCGGCCGGCCAGCCGGTGTTCCTGATCACCGGCGCCGCCAACCGCGACGAGCGGGAGTACGAGCGGCCCGACGTGTTCGACATCGACCGGCCGATCGGGCTGACCCTCGGGCTCGGTCACGGCATCCACTCGTGCCTCGGTGCGGCGCTGGCCCGTCTGGAGAGCCGCATGGCGATCGAGGAGTGGGCGCGCCGCTTCCCCCGCTACGAGGTCGACGAGGCCCGGTGTGCCCGGGTCAACATGTCGAACGTCGCCGGCTACTCCGAGGTGCCGGTGCGGGTGGGCTGATCCGGCGGGCTCCCGGCCCGGACCCGGGTGAGCCGGGTCCCCACGGGGGCCGCGGCGAACTCGTGGACCCGGCGGAGCACCGCCGCGGTCCGGACCGCGGCCGAGAGCGCCTCGGCGTCGTCGACCTCGCCCTCGGTGAGGGCCTGCGTGACCATCCCGACCACGGCGTCGGGTGGAGGGGGCAGGGGTGGGGCCGGGCGCCCCTCGAGCCGGGCGACCAGTGACGCGAGCGCACCGTCGATCCGGTCGGCGTCGTCGACCACCGCCGCCCAGGCGGCAGGGAGGCGGGTCGCCCGGGCGAGCGGCACCGGCGCGCTCGACCGGGGGTGACCGAGGAACTCCGCGACGTTGGTGGTGAACGCGACGGTGAGCATGATCCGGGCGCGCTCCCGGTCGCTGAACGCCTGGGGCGCCGAGGTGGTCACGACGTCGAGGACCCGATCGAGATCGGTCACGAGCGCATAGGGCTCGCCGACCGGGCGCCGGGCGACGGCATCGGCCAGGGACCGGCGCGCGCCGGCGACCACCTCGGCGACGACCTGTGCCGGCGCCCGTCCGGCGCGAGGCCACAGCACGAAGGTGACGAGCAGCGTCACCGTCGCGCCGATGGTCACGTTGAGCAGGCGGACCTCACCCGTGCGCAGGCCCGCCGGCTCGGTGAGCGTGTACATCGACACGACGAGGACGGTGAACGCGGCCGATCCCACCTCCGGCCGGAAGCGGCTGCCGTACGCGGCGAGGAACAGGCCGGCGGCCAAGGCCACCCAGACCACGATCTCCCTGTGCTCCCCCCACAGCACCACGAGGCTCGAGAGGGCGAAGCCGATGGCCGTGCCCACCACCGTGGTGCGGGCCGAGCGCTTCACCGTGCCGAAGTCGGCGCGCAGCACCGTGAACGCGCCGAGGGCCACCCAGAACCCGTGTCCGCTGCCCACGCCCTCGAGCACGATGGCCACCGCGATCATGAGCGCGACGGCCGCGCGGAGCGCGTTCCGGAACCACAGCGAACGGAGTCGGAGCTGGGCGTGCAGCGCCTCCTCCGGGCGGTCCGCGGCCTTCTCGTCGGCGGCGAGCACGTCGACCTCGGCGACCTCGGTGCCCCGGATCGCGTCGACGTGGGCGGCGACCACGATCGCCGTGCGGGTGACCACCCGGGTGTCGGTCGCGGTCAAGGCGGCGGCGACGGCCGCCGCCGGCGCGGCCGCCCCGGCGACG
>VGCA01000011.1 GCA_016870245.1 Actinomycetota bacterium
CGTCGAGGAGCAGCGGGCTCGTTACGCCGCCCGCCGGGCCCGGCTCGCGCCGGTGCTCGCCGCACGCGGCTACCGGTCCGACGGCGGCCCGTCGACCTTCTACCTGTGGCTCGGCTCCGAGCGGGGCGAGGACGGCTGGCAGATGGCCGCCCGGCTCGCCGAGACGGCCGGGCTGCTCGCCGCCCCGGGCGACCTCTACGGCCCGGCGGGCGCGATGCACGCCCGCATCGCCCTCAGCCTGCACGACGCCGACATCGAGACGGTGGTGGCGCGCCTCTCCGCCTAACCTCCCGGCGATGGTCCCCGGGAGCGCCCCGGCCGATCGCCCCACCCCGCCGGTCCGCAGCAAGGAGCCCGTCGTGTCCGAACTCGCCGCCCCGATCACCGCGTTGTGGGAGTCTCGCGACGACCTGACGGCCGTCATGCCCGAGCACGAGGCCCGGGCCGCGGTCCACGCCGCGATCGCGCTGCTCGACTCCGGGCAGGCCCGGGTCGCCGAGATCGTCGACGGCGAGGTCGTCGTCAACGAGTGGCTGAAGTACGCGGTGCTGCTGCTGTTCCGGCTCTCGCAGATGGAGACGATGGAGCTCGGCCCGTTCGAGTACGTCGACAAGATCCCGCTCAAGCACGACTACGCGGGCGCCCGGGTCCGGGTGGTGCCCGGGGCGTCGGCCCGCTGGGGCTCGTACCTCGCCCCGGGCGTCGTGATGATGCCCAGCTACGTGAACATCGGCGCCCACGTGGGGGCCGACACCATGGTCGACACCTGGGCGACGGTGGGCTCCTGCGCCCAGATCGGCGAGCGGGTGCACCTCTCGGGCGGGGTGGGCATCGGGGGCGTGCTCGAGCCGCCCCAGGCCGCGCCGGTGATCGTGGGCGACGACGCCCTCATCGGATCGCGCTGCATCGTCGCCGAAGGCGCGCGGGTCGGCACCGGGGCCGTGCTGGGCGCCGGCAGCATCCTCACCGCGTCGATCCCCGTGATCGACGCCCAGACCGGCGAGGAGCTGAGCCGGGGCGTCGTGCCCGACTGGTGCGTCGCCGTCTCCGCCACCCGGCCCCGCACGTTCCCCGGGGGCGAGTTCGGCATGCCCTGCGTGCTCGTGCTCAAGCACCTCACCGAGGGGGAGCGCCACGAGAAGTCGGCGCTCAACGACGTGCTGCGCGACCACGGCGTCGCGACCTGATCGCGCCGCCGAGCACAGGACGACCCATGGAACGCATCGACCTCGCGGTGGGCGACCTCGTCTTCGACGCGCTCGCCGACGGTCCGGCCGCCGGCGATCTGGTGCTCCTCCTGCACGGGTTCCCCGAGTCGGCGGCCGAGTGGACCCACGTGCTGCCCCGCCTCGCCGGCGCCGGCTACCGAGCGGTGGCCCCCAACCAGCGCGGCTACGCGCCCGGCGCCCGCCCCGCCGGCGTGGCGCAGTACCACATCGACCACCTCGTGGCCGACGTCGTCGGCCTGGCCGATGGCCTCGGCGCCGACCGGTTCCACCTCGTGGGCCACGACTGGGGCGCGCTGGTGGCATGGGCGTTCGCCGACCGGTATCCGGAGCGGCTGCGCAGCCTGACGATCGTGTCGGTCCCGCACCCGCAGCCGTTCGCCGCGGCCCGGGCGACCGACCCCGACCAGCAGGCCCGCTCGACCTACATCCAGGGGTTCAAGGACGATCCCGCCGCGGCCGACGCGTTCCTCGCCGACGACGCCGCGCTCTTGAAGCTGGCCTTGGCCGAGGCCGGCCCCGAGATCCTGGCCGAGCACCTGCGCGTGCTCACCGACCCCGGGGCCCTCGACGCGGGCCTCGACTGGTACCGGGCCTGGGACGATGCGCTCGACGGCACGGGCGTCGTCACCGTGCCCACGCTGTACGTGTGGTCCGACGACGACGTGGCCCTGGGTCGGCTCCCGGCCGAGCAGACCGGCGACTTCGTGAGCGGTCCGTACACGTTCGTGGTGATCGAGGGCGTGAGCCACTGGATCCCCGAGGTCGTGCCCGACCGGCTCTCCGACCTGATCCTCGACCACATCGCGGGGCGCTGAGGCCCCTTCCGGGGCGCCGGCTCAGAAGCGGCGGAGGAGCGAGACGACCTTGCCGTAGATGGTGACGTCGGCGGGGTCGAAGACCATCTCGTCCATCGTGGCGTTCTCGGGGCGCAGCACCACCTTGTTGCGGCGCACGAGGTAGGTCTTCACCGTGGCCTCCTCGCCGGGGATGCCGGCGACGACGGTGTCGCCCGGCTCGGCGGTGGGCTGCTGGCGGACCACGACGAAGTCGCCGTCGAGGATGCCGGCGTCGACCATCGACTCGCCGCGGACCCGCAGCATGAAGAGCGTGCCGTCGCCGGTGAAGTCCTCGGGCAGGGGCAGCGTCTCCTCCACGTGCTCGTCGGCGAGCACGCCGGTGCCGGCGGCGACGTCGCCCACGAGGGGCACGAAGCGGGCCGGCCGGCGCTCGACCACCGAGCCGGAGCCGCCGTCGAAGCAGACCTCGATTGCCCGGGGCTTGGTGGGGTCGCGGCGCAGGAACCCCTTCTCCTGCAGGGCGGCCAGATGGGCGTGGACCGTGCTGGAGGAGGAGAGGCCCACGGCCTCGCCGATCTCGCGCACCGACGGCGGGTAGCCGCGCTCGCGCACCTGGGCATCGATGAACTCGAGGACCTGGCGCTGGCGGGGGGTGAGGTCGGGCGTGGTGTCGTTCATGGTCGGAACGTATCACGAATGTGCGTTCGGGGCAAACATCTGTTCGAAATTCTCCTTGACCCCGAACAGCCGTTCGTGTTGAATGGGCGAACGGGCGTTCGGTTCGGGGTGCACCCGGGGCGACGGCGACGTAGCTGTCACACCCCCGTGGTTCGATCCGCTTGGTTCGATCCGTTCGTCCGACCAACCGACCCGACCGGCCCCACCGGTCGAGCACAGGAGCACAGGAGAGAAGCAAGTGGCCGCAGTCACGGCGTTCTTCGGCGATGGAATCCCGGGACGCCCCGCCCCGTACCGGGAGACCCCCCGTGCCGCCATCACGCGGGCCCGCCGAGCGACCCCCATCGTGTTCTGGCGACGGCGCCTCGCCGTCGTCGCCATCGCGCTGGGCCTCGTCGTCGTGGTTGCGCAGGCGGGTGACGCGCTCGGGGGCTCTCCCCTCGCAGCCCCCGAGCGCCGCCCAGCCGCGTCGCAGACGTGGGTCGACGTCCGGGTCCGCCCGGGCGACTCGCCCTGGTCGATCGTCGAGCGCACCTTCCCGGGCTCCGACCCCCGCCCGCGGGTCGACCAGCTGGTCGAGGCCCGGCGCGGCGCACCGCTGGTCCCGGGGGAGGTGATCCAGGTCCCGCGCTGATTCCGGGGCACGGGCCGACGCGCGCCCGTCGCGACGGGTGGCTACCGTGGCCGCGTGCGCTGCCCCTACTGCGAGGTCGACAACGACAAGGTCGTCGACTCGCGTCCCTCCGACGAGGGGTCGGCGGTGCGGCGCCGGCGGGAGTGCCTCGAATGCGGTCGGCGCTTCACCACCTACGAGCGCCACGAGGAGGTGCCCGTCCTGGTGCGCAAGCGCTCGGGGCTCGTCGAGCCGTACGACCGCGAGAAGCTGCTCGCCGGGATCCAGCGGGCGATCGCCGGGCGCTCGGTGGCCGACGGTGCGGCCGAGATCATCGCCGACGACATCGACGAGCGGGTCCGGGCCCAGGGCCGCGAGGTCACGAGCGAGTTCCTCGGCCTCGCGGTGCTCGAGCACCTGCGGGCGCTCGACCCGGTCTCGTACCTGCGCTTCGCCTCGGTCTACAAGGGCTTCGAGGACGTCGGCGACTTCGAGGCCGAGGTCGAGGAGCTCCAGAAGACCACGGCACCCAAGCGCCGGGCGTAGGGCGGGCCCGACCGCAGCGTCGGGTCCGAGCCCGGTCGGGGGTCCGTCCGCCGCAGCGTCACCGTCGGGGAAAATCTCGGGATCCGTGCACCTTTTTTCCGGTCAGGCGTTGACACGACTGGAATTTCAGTGGTGTAATCCACGCCGCATCTCGCGTAGCCCTTCACGGAAACCACAACATGTTGTGGTTTGGGGTCGGTGGGACTGCGGGCAGGCACCTCCACCGGTCTCCACCGAGGCCGCATGCAGGCACGAGCAGCATCCGGCCCCCGGCCGGGGAAGGGACGACGCACCATGGCGATGGCGCCGGAGCAGATCGGCATCGGGATCCGCCGCTTCTTCACGAAGGCGGGGGTTCACGCGTACGACACCGTCCAGTGGGAGCGGCGCGAGGCCCGCATCACCAACTGGAAGGACGGCACCGACGCCTTCTACCAGCCCGACGTCGAGTTCCCCGTGGGCTGGTCGCAGAACGCCACCAACATCGTCGCCCAGAAGTACTTCCGGGGCACCCTCGGCACGCCCGAGCGCGAGACCTCGCTCAAGCAGGTCATCGACCGCGTGGCCGACACGATCACCGCGTGGGGCCTTCGCGACGGCTACTTCGTCGACGACGACGAGGCCGCGGCGTTCCGCAACGAGCTCAAGTACGTGCTCGTCACGCAGCGGGCCGCCTTCAACTCGCCGGTGTGGTTCAACATCGGCGTGCACGGCGTGCCCCAGCAGGCCAGCGCCTGCTTCATCCTCTCCGTCGAGGACACCATGGACGGGATCCTCAACTGGTACCGCGAAGAGGGCGTGATCTTCAAGGGCGGCTCCGGCGCCGGCACCAACCTCTCCAACATCCGCTCCTCGTACGAGCACCTCGCCGGCGGTGGCACCGCCAGTGGCCCGGTGTCGTTCATGCGCGGCGCCGACGCGTCGGCCGGCACCATCAAGTCGGGCGGCAAGACCCGCCGCGCCGCCAAGATGGTCATCCTCGACGTCGACCACCCCGACGTGGAGGAGTTCCTCTGGTGCAAGGCCCGGGAGGAGCGCAAGGCCCGGGTGCTGCGCGACGCCGGCTTCGACATGGACCTCGACGGCGCCGACAGCCACTCGATCCAGTACCAGAACGCCAACAACTCGGTGCGCGTCACCGACGACTTCATGCAGGCCGTCCTCGACGACGCCGACTGGGCGCTGCGCTCGGTCACCACGGATGAGCCGATCCGGACGCTGCGCGCCCGCGACCTCATGCGTGACATCTCGCAGGCCGCGTGGGAGTGCGCCGACCCCGGCATGCAGTACGACACCACGATCAACCGGTGGCACACCGCGCCCAACACGGGCCGGATCAACGCGTCCAACCCGTGCTCCGAGTACATGCACCTCGACAACTCGGCGTGCAACCTCGCCAGCATCAACCTGCTGCACTACCTCCTCGACGACGGCAGCTTCGACGTCGAGGCGTTCCGCCACACGGTCGAGGTGGTCTTCACCGCCCAGGAGATCCTGGTCGGCAACGCCGACTACCCGACGCCGTCGATCGGCGAGACCAGCCGCCAGTTCCGCCAGCTCGGCCTCGGCTACGCCAACCTCGGCGCCCTGCTGATGGCCCAGGGCCTGCCCTACGACTCCGATGAGGGGCGGGCGTGGGCCGGGGCGATCACGTCGTTGATGACGGGGCACGCCTACGCCACCAGCGCCCGCACCGCGGGCCGCATGGGCCCGTTCGCGGGCTACGCCGACAACGCCGACCCGATGCTGGACGTCTTGCGCATGCACCGGGCCGCGGCGGCGGAGATCGACGAGGATCTCGTCCCGCACGACCTGCTCGGCGCCGCCCAGCGGTCGTGGGACGAGGCCGTCGAGGTGGGTGAGATCCACGGCGTGCGCAACTCGCAGGCCTCGGTGCTCGCCCCCACCGGGACCATCGGGCTCATGATGGACTGCGACACCACCGGCATCGAGCCCGACCTCGCCCTCACCAAGGCGAAGAAGCTCGTGGGTGGCGGCACCATGCTGATCGTCAACCAGACGATCCCGCGGGCGCTGGCCAAGCTGGGCTACTCGGCCGAGCAGGCCGACGCGATCGTCGAGCACATCAACGAGCACAAGACGATCCTCGGGGCGCCGCACTTCGACCCCGAGCACCTGCCGGTGTTCGCCTGCTCGATGGGCGACAACACCATCCACTACATGGGCCACGTAAAGATGATGGCGGCGGTCCAGCCGTTCCTCTCGGGGGCGATCTCGAAGACCGTGAACCTCCCCGAGGAGGTCTCGGTGGAAGACGTGGAGGACGTCTACATCGAGTCGTGGCGCCTCGGCCTCAAGGCCGTCGCGCTCTACCGCGACAACTGCAAGGTGGCCCAGCCGCTCGCCACGCAGAAGAAGGCGGGCGACGACGCCGACAGGGCCGAGGCCGTCGGGGCCGAGGTCGAGCGCATCGTCGAGACGGTGATCGTGCAGCAGCCGGTCCGCCAGAAGCTGCCCCGCACCCGTACCTCGAAGACGTTCTCGTTCCGGGTGGCCGACTGCCACGGCTACGCCACGGTGGGCGAGTACGAGGACGGGCGCCCGGGTGAGGTGTTCCTCAAGGTGGCGAAGCAGGGCTCGACCCTCGCCGGCATCATGGACGCCTTCGCCATCTCGGTGAGCCACGGCCTGCAGTACGGCGTGCCGCTGAAGGCGTTCGTCGACATGTTCACCAACATGCGCTTCGAGCCCGCGGGCATGACCGACGACCCCGACATCCGGTTCGCCTCGAGCCTGGTCGACTACATCTTCCGCCGCATGGCGGTGGAGTACCTCACCTACGACGAGCGCCGCGACATGGGCATCCTCACCATCGGTGAGCGGACCCAGCCGACGCTGCCGGGCGTGGAGGAGGCGGCCATCGAGTCCACTCCGGGCCTCGACCTGCTGCCGCCGGAGGACCGGGCCCCGTCCGACACCCGTCCGGGTTTCAACCCGCCGCCCGCGGCGCCCGAGGCTCGCAGCGAGGGTGAGATGGTGCTGTGCTACGTCTGCGGCGACATCATGCAGCGGGCCGGCTCCTGCCACGCCTGCCCCAGCTGCGGCGCCACCTCCGGCTGCTCGTAGCGGTTCCTGTGCTCGGCGGCCCTGCGGCCGGTCGAGCGCACACCAAGACCTCGGTGCCCGGGTTCAGGCCCGGGCACCGTCGCGTCGCTCAGGCGGGCGGCCCGAGCCCCATCGAATCGAGCGACGCCGTGAGCTTCTCGATGTCGACGACCGGCTCGTTGGCGCGCTCGTGCACCTGCTCGACCGACTCGGTCAGGAAGTACCAGTACTCGTGGCCGAGGGACTCGGAGAGCGACCAGAAGATGTACGCGAGATCGCTCATCCCGGGCTCGACGATGTCGAGGACCTTGAGTCCGGTGGGGGCGAACAGGATGTTGGTGAGTGCCGAGCCGTGCGTCGACACGACGGCTTCGCACTCGGCGAACAGCGCGACCTGCTCCGCCAGCGGGAGTGACTCGGGTGCGACGGTCTCGAACCCGTAGCGGCGCATCGTCTCCTCGACGGCCGCTTCGTTGCGCACCCGTCTCCGGGCCTGCTCCCGGCGGGTGAGGTAGATGCGACGACCGGAGGACACCGGCACGACGGAGTACGCGTCGAAGAAGCGGTCGCGCAGCCAGACATCGACGTCGGTCCGATTCGATCCCGAGTGCACCGCCGGCGGTGCGAAGAAGAGTGTCTCGAGGTCCCAGACCTCGTCGCCGCTGAACGGCTCCAGCCGGTCGTCGATCCCGAGGACGCGCAGGGTCTCGTGCTGGTACGGGCGGAGCGTGGCCGGGACGATGAACCGGGTGTCGGGCGGCAGGACGTCGAGCACGCCGGCGAGCAGCTCGAGCGTGTCGTGAACCCAGTGGTAGTAGATGCCCTCGCGTGCGTAGAGCACCAGCAGCGAGAAGTACCGCCCCGGCTTCGTGACGCGCCGGCGGCGCGCCACCCGGGAGAACTCCGGCTCGGCCTCCAGCACCGCGTTCCCGAAGACCGACGCCGACACCAGCCGGCCGTCGGGGAGGAACACGAGACCGGTTCGGCCGATGAGGCGGGCTCCGTCGAGCTCCACGAGGTCACGGGCTCCGTGGCGGGCTTCGAGGCGCTGCCTGAAGACCGGGAGGACCTCCGGCTCGATGGTGTGGGGGAGGTTGCGGTGCCCCTCCGACGCCTCGAGTACCCGGCGGACCGGTCGGCCGTTGGCCACCGCCCAAGCCGCGACGTCGTCGCAGACGGGGACGCCGCCCGAGCGCTCGAGCGCCGTGGCGGTGCGGCGGCGTCTCCTGGCCTCGACGGCCCGGAGCACCCGGGTCGGCACGGCGGACGCGACGAGGCGCCGGATTCGAGCGTTCGGTCGGATCATCGCACTCGTCGTCCCTTGGGCCGTGGTGTGGCGGGCAGTGCCACATGCGTGCGGCATCCGGAGGGTACTGCGTCGGGGCTTCGAGCGATCCGGCCTAGGGTGCGTCGGTCGGACCCCGGAGGGAGCGTGCAATGGCAGATCTGGAAGGGAAGACCATCCTGGTGTCCGGCGTGGGGCCGGGCCTCGGGTCGGAGACCGCGCGCATCGCGCTGCGGGAGGGCGCCGAGGTCGTGGCCGCGGCCCGCCAGATCGACCGGCTGCGGGGGATCTGCGCCGAGCTCGACCCGACGGGGGAGCGGATCGAGGCCGTGCAGGCCGACATCCTCGACCCGGCCTCGTGCGCTTCGCTGGTCGACGCCGTGCTCGCCCGGTTCGGGAAGCTCGACGGCATCGTCCACGTGGCCGCGCTCGACGCGGTGTTCGGCACCCTCGAGGGCGCCGATCTCGACGAGTGGCGTCGCACCTACGAGATGAACGTCTTCGGCTCGATGCAGCTCGTGCAGGCGGCCATCCCCGCGCTGAAGGACGGGGGCGGCTCGGTGGTGTTCATCGGCACGCAGTCGAGCGACCTGCCCCGGCTGCCCCAGTTCGCGTACGCGTCGTCGAAGGGCGCGCTGCGCACCCTCGGGCGGCTGCTGGCGGTGGAGCTCGGACCGTCGGGAGTGCGGGTCAACAACGTGATCGCCACCTGGATGTGGGGTCCGCCGGTCCAGATGTACGTGCAGTTCACGGCGCAGGACCGCGGCGTCGACGAGCAGGTCGTCATCGACGAGATCGCGTCCAACATGGCGCTGCGGGTGATCCCCGAGGACGACGACGTGGCCGAGATGTCGTGCTTCCTGATGAGCGACCGGGCCCGGATGGTGACCGGGCAGACCATCTGGGTCAACGCCGGCGAGTTCATCGTCTGACCACCGCGGGCCGCCGGCCGGGGCCCGCACCGCCGGTGCTCACCCCGGTGGCGGCGTCCCCAGGCACACCACGCTGATCCGGCAGCCCTCGGGGCCGGCCTTCCACGCATGGTCGACCCCGGTCATCACGATGCAGTCGCCCGCGTGCACCTCGTGGGGGCCGTCGTCGAGGGTGACCGTGACGCTGCCCGCGAGGAGCACCTCGAAGTCGATCGAGTCGGTCTGGTGGTTCGGCGTGTCGGCACCCGGCGCGTAGTCGACGAGCATCCACCGGACGGCACCGGCCGGCAGCGCCAGGTCGTGGAGCTCGGCCCGGCCGATGGGGCGCGGTCCGGGCGGCGCACCACCGGTGTCGAACACCGCGGCGATCTCGAACCCGGGGCCGAGCGGGCCGAAGGTGGGCGCGTCGTGGAACGTCGCGCACGAGCGGCCGTCGGCGTCGGTGCCGGTGATGAGGATCCGCATCCGCATGAGTCTACGAACGCCGGTGAATTGGTGCACGAGGCCGGTGGCCCCGGTGGCCTCAGCAGTCGGTGGCCGCTCGGAGCGCCTCGCACGCTCGCCGCATACGGGCGGGGGAGAGCGCGGCGACCCGTCGTCGGAAGCGGTGCCGCGGCACCGTGTGGAGGTTGTCGAAGCTCACCACGCACGGTGTCGGCACCCCGTCGACCTCGGGGGTCAGTGCGAGCTCCGACACCAGGCCCCGCTCGGTGCGGGTCAGGGCCGCGACCACGACCGACCCGACTCGGTCGGCGACGGGGTCGCGCGTGAGCACGAGGACGGGGCGGTCGCCGCCCGGCGTCTCGGCGAACCAGATCTCACCGCGCCGCATCGGGGCTCCCCGGGGCGCCCGACCCATCGGGGGGATCCGACCGGTTCGCCCACTCGGACCAGTCCTCGGCCGGGCCCCAGTCGGCGACGTCGGCGAGCGCCCGTTCGCGCTCGTCGAGGGGGCGGATGAGCCACGCATCGACGTCGCGTTCCCCGGCCAACCGGACGAGGTGGTGGCGCAGGGCATCGCGCAGCAGCTGCGAGCGGTCGATGCCGAGTCGCCCGGCCCAGCCCGTCGCGGCCTCGGCGTCCTCGGTTGCGACCCGGAAGCTGAGCATCGTCATACAGAAGATCCTATCTGTATGACACATCGGGTCGGGGAGCACGGCTCGGACGACCCCACCGTTCGGGGGCGTGACGGCGCGCCGGCACCGGGGCCTCCGCCGTCGCTCGGCGCCCCGCCGCGCAACGGTCGGCGCCACCGCGGACTCAGCCGTCGAGGCCGAAGTTGGCGCGGGTGCCGGCCGACACGCCCTCGATGAGCATCGTGCGGGGCACGGTGTAGAGGCCGGCGAACATCTGGGTCAGCTCGTCGCTGGCGCCGACGGCGGGTCCGTGGCCGAGCGCCGCGAGCGCGTTGGCCGCGACCACGGCCGGATCCATCACCGACGGGTCGTCGGCGGTCAGGACGGCGGTCCGGAGGAAGGCCGGGGTGGCGGTGGTGCCGGCCAGCACGCACACGACGTCGACACCGGTGCCGTCGAGCTCCGCCCACAGCGCCTCACAGAGGATCTGCTGGTACGCCTTGGTGGCCGAGTAGGTGGCGATGAGCGCGGCGCCCGCGATCGCGGCGCCCGACGACATCACCACGACGCCGCCCCGGCCCCGGTCGCGCATCCGCCGCCCGAGCGCGTGGCACAGGGCCGTCGCCGTGACCACGTTGCAGCGGACCATGCCGAGGACTTCGTCGGCGTCGCGGTCGAGGAACACCTGGCCCCGCACGTCGGCGCCGGCGTTGTAGAAGAGCAGGCCGACGTCGAGGTCGGCCACCTCGGCGCACAGCCGGTCGGCGGCGTCGTCGGTCGCGAGATCGAGGGCCACGCAGCGCACCTCCGCGCCGGGCGCGGCGTCGTCGGCGAGGATGGAGGTCCGCAGCGCGTCGAGCACCTCGGGCCGGCGGGAGACGAGGACGACCGAGCAGCCGGCGGCGGCGAGCTGGCGGGCGGCGTGCTCGCCGATGCCTTCGGAGGCGCCGGCGATCACCGCCCAGGGTCCGTAGCGGGAGGCGTCGATCATGCGGGGACGCTATCGGAGCGGCCGGTGCACCGCCTCCCACCGGGGCCGCCGGGCGGCGCCGGTTCAGTCCTGCGTGCGGGCCCGGGACTCGTGCGCCGGGCGCGGGTAGGGCGGCGGCCCGATGAACGGACGCGGGAGCGGCCCGGTGTGCCACTGGCGCACGGCCTCGCGGCGCGCGATCTTCCAGTCGTCGCCCGACCGAACGACCTCGTCCTCGTAGCGGAGCGCCAGCGTGAGGTGCTGCAGGGGGCTGCCGGGGGCCTCCATGTGGTAGCCGATGACCCACGTCTCGACGAAGCCGCGGTCACCGTCGATCTCGATGTACTGGTTCCCACGGAAGTGCATGGTGGCCTCGTACGCGGCGAGCCCCGCCTCGAGGCCGTCGAGGTAGTCGTCGAGCGAGCCCTCCTCCATGGTCCCCACGACGACGCAGTCGGGAGCGAACACCGATCGCACGAGGTCCATGTCGATGGAGTCGACGCCGTACGCGTACCGGGCGTACAGGTCGCGGATCAGCTCGCGATCGCGCAGCCAGAGGAGGGTCGCCGCCGGGTCGGAGCGCTCGGGCGGTGGGCTGCTCCGGAACCGCATCCGCGTCCGGGTCGGGTTTCGCATCGTGCCGTTCGACATGATCGCTCCTTCTCGTTGGTCGGGCCCGGCCGTTCGAAGCACGTTAGGGCGCACCGGTCGGGAAGATGCGCGACCGGGACGACGCGGTCTGGTTCACTGATTCCGAGTGACGGACCCGACCGACCCGACCGACTCGATCGAACCGAGGGACCCGATCGAGCCCCCGGCCGACGCCGCGGCTCCGGCTGCGGCGCTGCCCGGGGCACTGCCGCCGTGGTTCACCCGGGGGCTCGTCGCGGTCGGCGGGCTGGTGGTCGCGCTCTACGCGGCCCGCTGGGTGCTGGTCGAGCTGCGGGTCCTCGTGATGATGCTCGCCGTCGCGCTGTTCCTGTCGCTGGCGATGGAGCCGCTGGTCGACCGGCTCGCCCAGCGGGGGTGGCGCCGTGGCTCGGCCACGGGCGTGGTGATGCTCGGGCTGCTCGTGGTCATGGCGTCGTTGATCGGCGCCACCGCCTCGGTCGTGGTCACCGAGGCGAAGGACCTGATCGACAACGCCCCGAAGTACGCCCGGGACCTCGAGCGTTTCGTCAACGACGACCTCGGCATCGACTGGGACGCCGACTCCCTCGTGCGCGACCTCCGCAGCGGCGACGCGGTCGACGTGGACCAGGGCGCGATCACCCGCACGGCCCTCGACGTGGGCCTCGGCGTCGGCGGTGCCCTGCTCCAGATCGCCACCGTGCTCGTGTTCGCGTTCTACATGACGGCCGACGGGCCGCGCATGCGCCGCACGATCTGCTCGCGCCTGCCCCGACGCCACCAGGAGGTCGTGCTCTCCACCTGGGAGGTCGCGATCGACAAGACCGGAGGGTACCTCTACTCCCGGGGGATCCAGGCGGTCATCTCCGCGGTCGTCACGATGGCGTTCCTGCTCGTGCTCGACGTGCCGTTCGCGATCGCGCTGGGCGTGTGGGTGGGGATCATCTCGCAGTTCATCCCCACCATCGGCACCTACATCGCGATGGTGCTCCCCGTGCTCGTCGCGTTCAAGGAGAGCCCGTCGACGGCGCTGATCGTCCTCGGGTTCCTCGTGGCCTACCAGCAGTTCGAGAACTACGTGCTCGGACCCCGGATCACCCGCCAGACGATGTCGGTCCATCCGGCCCTCGCGATCGGCACCGTCTTCGCCGGTGGGCTGCTGCTCGGCGCCGTGGGCGCGATCCTCGCCCTCCCGGCGACCGCGGTGATCCAGGCGGTGATCTCGCGGCACACGATCGAGCAGGAGGTGGTCGCCAGCCGGCTCACCACCGAGCCCGGGCGCCGTCGTCGGTCCGTCGGGCTCCGGTCCCGCCGCAGTCCCGCTGCCGACGACGGTGGTGACGCGGGCGAAGCCGGCGACGACGTGCCCGCCCACGACGCCTGACGCGGGAGCGCGCTCGCCGTCAGGCCCGCGGGGCGCGGTGCATCGGCCGGAGGACGGCTCCGCCGTCGGGCGTGGCCACCTCGGCCATCGTGCGGAAGCCCTGGCGCTCGTAGAACGACACGTTGCGCGGGTTGGTCGAGACGAGGCCGCACGGTACGCCTTCGGTGTCGCACACCGTGAGGATCGGGGCGACGGCGAGGGCGCCGACCCCGCGTCCCTGCGCCGAGGTCCGGACGCCGAAGTACTGGAGCGTCCAGTGGGACTCGGCGATCGAGTGCGCCCGGGCCTGGAGCACGGTCTCGATCGACGCCGCCGCGCGCTCCTCACCCACGATGGCGGCGACGGTCTCGTAGGCCCGGTCGAAGACGTCCGGGGTCGCGAAGGTCACGTCGGGTGGGATCCACGCGACCGCGACGTCGCCGGACCGGCCGAGGTACGTGTGGCCGCACTCGAAGCACTGGTCGGCGATGAAGCCGAGCCACGCGGGACCGAAGCGGGCCCAGGTCGCGTCGTCGGGGGCCATCCACCGCAGATACGGGTCCCGGGTGAACGCGTCGACCCAGACGCTGACGACCTCGGGAAGGTCGCGGCGCAGCGCGTGACGGAGCGCGAGGTCGGGCGCCGCGTCGCCGGTCACCGGGCCTCCCCGGCGGCGACCATCTTCTCGACCTGCAGGAGCATCGCGTGCTCGAGCGGGGGTGCGCTGCCCTTGGTCTGCTGACGCCGGTAGGCCTTGAACCCGAACGCGGCGACGGCGGCCCACATCGTCCAGCGCCGCCAGCCCGCGACCCAGACCCGGAATCGAGGGCGGGATCGCCGCCCGAGGATCGCGACGTCGAGGACCCGCATCGCCTCGCGGAAGATGCGGTCGGCTTCGCGCTTGGAGGGCCGGCGCATGGTCTGCGCGCCGACGTCGGTGACCCCACCCAGCTGGTAGAGGAAGTCGTGGACGATCGCGGCGCGGCCGTGGCGCCCCCACGGCGAGATGATCGCCCAGAACGGTCGGGGCACCGAGGCGAAGTCGGTCGCGAACTCGGGTGGGACGTTGACGGTCTCGGAGTCGGGCGTGTCGACGGTCCGGTACGAGACCGGCTCGCACAGCTCCCATTCGAACACCCGGCCCGAGAGCCGGTTCACGACGGTGACGTCCTCGGTGAACCGTGCCATGGCCTCTCCTGGGGTGCCGACCCGGGCTGATTAGGGTGGCGCGATCATCCCACGAGGAGACGCGCCGCGACAGATGAGCGATCCGACCACCGAGACCGTCGTCGTCAGGGAACAGCACGGCCACGTGCTCGTGCTGCGCCTCAACCGTCCCGAGGCCCGCAACGCCCTCAACAGCGCCATGATCGGCGCGCTCGGCGCCGCGATCCAGGAAGCCGAGGAGGGCGACGACATCCGCGTCCTCGTGATCACCGGCACCGGCGACCGCGCGTTCTGCTCGGGCATGGACCTGCGGGCGTTCTCGGAGGGCGACACGCCCGCGCCGGGCGCGGAGGCGGCGAGCGGCAACTTCATGCGTCTGATGCGGGGCGAGGTCACCGTCCCGGTGATCGCGGCAGTGCAGGCCTCGGCCGTGGCCGGTGGCTTCGAGATCGTCATGGGCTGCGACCTCGTCGTCGCGTCCGGCGACGCCAAGTTCGGGCTCCCCGAGGTGAAGCGGGCGCTGTTCCCCGGTGGCGACGGCATCCTCCTCGCCACCCGCATCCCGCTGCCGATCGCGCTCGAGATCAACCTCACCGGCGACTACATCGACGCCGAGCGCGCCTACGCCCTCGGCCTCGTGAACCGGGTGGTGCCCGCCGACCAGGTGCTCGACGCGGCACTGGAGCTCGCCGGGAAGATCGCGGCCAACGGTCCGCTCGGCGTGAAGGCCACCAAGGAGCTGGTTCGCCTCGCGGTGACGAGCGTGGAGCAGGCCCACGCGCGCCAGAAGGAATGGTTCCCGGTGGTGTTCCGGAGCGAGGACGCCGTCGAGGGCGCGACCGCGTTCGTGGAGAAGCGCGATCCGGTGTGGAAGGGTCGCTGAGCGAGGCGGCTCAGGGGACGAAGGTCTCCGCCATCCGGACGACCGGAAGGCCGAATTGCGGCTCGTCCACGTACCCACCCGCGAGGTGGCCGATCATGCATCCGGGATGCAGCTGTGGTCCGGTCGGCTCCGCTCGTTCCAGGACCGCGTTGCGCGCGTGGAGACCGCGCGGAACGTCGTCGAAGATGGGACCCATGGCGGCGCGTTCTCGCACGCCCCATCCGCCGCCGCGCGCGCCGAGGCTCGTGAAGGGGGAGCGGGCGGGGGAGAACCGGAAGTGCTCCGCCGCGAGCGGGCGGTCGACGACGTACATCGCCTGATAGGGGTTGGGCATCACCAGGAACGTGCGCGTGCCCTCCTCGCCGCACTCGACGTGTCGGCGCGGGTGCGCGCGGGGAACCGGCTGCTTCAGATCGATGACGAAGCGCTCGTCCGCCTTCTCCTCGAACCGGACGAAGCCCGGCAGCAGGCCGGCCGATGCCAGATGGGAGCGATACCGACACCAGTAGTCGAGGTTCTCCTGTGTGAAGCCGATGTCGTCTTCGAGGTACACGAAGTGCGAGTACTGCCCCGATGCCAGGGCCGCCCGCATCACTGCGATGTGACCCCACGTCAGGTAGAAGCCGTGCCGCCGGAGGACGCCGGGTCGCCACTGGAGCGCGACGACCGAGCGGCGGGGCATCGGAGTGGTGAACAGTGCCGTGAGGCGGGGGGCGACGCGGACCGCCGGCGGAGCACCCGGGGAAGGGCGGAGTCGGCGTCGGAGGCTGTCGGCTGCGCCGGCGGCGTCGTTGCTCTGCACGACGACGGTGATGGTGGGGACGTCCATGGCGAGGAGGCCATCGATGGCCTGCGCCAGGTGATCGGCGCGTCTGTCCACCGAACGGGCGGGTCCTGCCGCTTCGGATGCCGGCTGACGCCAGTGGGCGATGACGGCGACGAGCGCATCGGCGTGGGGCGGAGGTACTCCGAGGTGGGCGTGGTCGCGACGTCGCCACCGCGCGCGCCTCCTCGCGTCTGCCGGGCGCACCATCCGAGCCGCGGCGGTCCGGATCCCCTCCCAGCTGGTCAGATATCGGGTCAGGCGGTGGATCGGCCTGCGCCGGGCCATCAGGACCCCGGTCGAAGGCTGCGCGCGGCGTCCGCGTCGATGAGATCCGTGTACCGGGCTCCGCGGGCGTCGCCCTCGGCGGCTCGGGTGGTGGCGACGGTGATGCGAGAGCCACCGGACACGGACGGATCCTAACGGTACCGGATCGCGAGACGATCGACGGTGGGCGGCGTCGCGGTCAGCGGGTCCGCGTGGTCGCTGCGATGGCCGGTCCCCGGCGGGTCACTTGATCAGCGGATCGCGGGGGAGCCCGAGGATCCGCTCACCGATCTGGTTGCGCTTGATCTCCGAGGTGCCACCGGCGATCGACATCGCGCGGTGCATGAGCACGATCGAGCCGCTGACCATGCCGGGCCCGTCCATGAACGCGCTCTCCTCGGAGGAGAGCGACGACATGATCGCCGCGGCCTCGTGGCCGAGCTCCGACATCACGAGCTTGGTGATCGCGCCCTCCGGGCCGGGGCCGGCGCCGGTGACCGCGCGGTTCGCGCTGCGCAGGTTGAGCAGGCCCATGGCCTGCTGCATCGCGATGTAGTGGCCCACGCGGGACTCGCCGCCCGGGAGGTGCTCCTCGCGCTGGTCGAGCACCGGCACCATCATGCTGCCGGGCATGCCCATGCCGCCTTCGCCGCCGCCGATGCTCACGCTCTCGTTGCCGAGCGTGGCCCGGGCGACGGTCCAGCCGCCGTTGATCGGGCCGACGACGTCGTCATCCGGCACGAACACGTCGTTGAAGAAGACCTCGTTGAACTCCGACGCGCCGCTGGTCATGCGCAACGGGCGCACCTCCACGCCCTCCGCGTGCATGTCGATCACCATGGTGGTGATGCCCTCGTGCTTGGGTGCCTCCGGGTCGGTGCGCACGGTGGCGAAGCCCATCCCCGAGATGTGTGCGCCCGAGGTCCACACCTTCTGGCCGTTGATCAGCCAGCCGCCGTCGACCCGGGTGGCCTTGGTCTTGATGCCGGCGGCGTCGGAGCCGGCGTCGGGCTCCGAGAACAGCTGGCACCACACGACCTCCTGGGTGAGCGCGGGCTTGACCCAACGCTGCACCTGGTCGTCGTCGGCGTACTGGATGAGCGTGAGGATGACCCAGCCGGTGATTCCGTAGCCGGGGCGCTTCACGCCCGCGGCCTCGAACTCCTGCTCGATGACGAGCTGCTCGACGGCGCCCGCCTCGCGGCCCCAGGGGGTGGGCCAGTGGGGCATCACGTAGCCGGTCTCGATGAGCTGCGTCTTCTGCGCGTCGCGGTCGAGGTCCTTGATCGAGTCGGCGAAGGCGCGGATCTCCTCGCGCATCGCTTCGGCCTCGGGCGGCAGATCGATGGTCTTGGCCCGCACCACGCCGGTGCGGGTGAGGCCGGTGACGTCGGCCGCGGCGCCGTCGGGGTCGATCAGGCCTTCGATGACCGTGGCCCGCCGGAGGTAGATGTGGGCGTCGTGCTCCCAGGTGAAGCCGATGCCGCCGTGCACCTGGATGTTGAGGTTGGCAGCGAGCACCGCGGCCGGGCCGGCCTGGCTCGCGGCGATGGCCGCGGTGAAGGCCCGCTGGTCGCCGCCGGTGTCGAACGCGCGCGCGGCGTCCCACACCGCGGCCGTGGCGAGCTCGGTGGCCACGAGCATGTTGGCGCAGTGGTGCTTGACCGCCTGGTACATCGCGATCGGGCGGCCGAACTGGATGCGCACCTTGGCGTACTCCGCGCCCTGCTCGGTGGTCTCGCGGGCGATGCCCACGGCTTCCGCCGCGAGGATCAGGCGGACTGCGTCGGTGAGGGCCGCCGCGCCGCCGGGGACGACCGTGGCGGGCGCCCCGTCGAGGGTGACCCGGGCGCTGCGGCGGGTGGGGTCGAACTGGGTCGGCGACTCGACGGTCACGCCGTCGCCCGCCATCTCCACGACCACGAGGTCGTCGCCGGCCGCGGCCACGAGCACGGACGCGAGGCCGCCGCCGAGGACGGTGCCCGCGGGGCCGGAGGCCTTCCCGGCGGTCACGGTGAGCGACCCACCGAAGCCGATGCCCGCGGTGAGGGCGCCGTCGGCGAGGCCGGGCACGAAGCGCTGCTGCGTGGCGTCGTCGGCCGCGGCCACGAGGGCGGCGCTGGCGATGACGGTCGGGACGAACGGCCCCGGCACCAGCGCCCGGCCGGTCTCCTCGACCACGACGACGAGCTCTTCGAGGCCGTAGCCCGAGCCACCCAGCGCCTCGGGGACGTGCAGGCCCAGCCAACCCAGCTCGATGACGTCCTTCCACACGTCCGGCATCGGCTCGTCGGCGGCCTCGAGCAGGGCCCGGGCGGCGGCGCGGGTGTCGCGGCGCTTCAGGAGGTCGGCGGCCGTCTCGGCCAGGGCGCGGTGGTCTTCGGTGATGGCGATCGACATGGGGCCGAACACTAGGGCCTGGCGGGGGGATGCTCCTCCTCGCCGGCTCCGGACGCGGCCTCGGCGGCGATCAGGGCGTCGGGCTGAGCGACGATCCGCGTCGCGCCGGAACGTCCTCCCCCAGGCGCGTCGAACCGGCGAGGTCCGTGAGCTGGAATGTGACCGTGCCCGTGGGCAGCCCCTGCATGCGCCGAATGCCCCCTTCGGGCGGTCGTCAAGCGGGGATCGGCCACTAGCGTCACCGGGTCGTCCGAACGGGGAGATTCCAGAATGCAGGTCAAGGGGAGCAACGCGGTCATCGTCGGGGGTGCGTCGGGCTTCGCCCGGGCCACGGCGGAGCTGCTGGCCGCCCGCGGCGCCAAGGTCGCCATCCTCGACCGGGAGGGGACCGCGGGTCCCGAGGTCGCCGAGCAGCTCGGCGGCACGTTCCACGCGCTCGACGTGCTCGACGCCGAGGGCACCGAGGCCGCGCTCGACGCCGCGGCCGAGGCGCTGGGCGGCTTCCACATCGCGGTGAACACGCCCGGCGGTGGTGTGGCCAAGCGGACGATCGGCAAGGACGGCCCCCACCCGCTCGAGGACTTCCGGGGCGTGATCGAGCTCAACCTGATCGCGACGTTCAACCTCGACCGGCTCGAGGCCTGGATCATGTCGAAGAACGAGCCCGACGAGGAGGGCGAGCGGGGCGTGATCATCAACACGTCGTCGATCGCCGCGTTCGAGGGCCAGATCGGCCAGGTGGCCTACACCGCGGCGAAGGCCGGCATCGCCGGCATGTCGCTGGTCATGGCGCGTGACATGGGGAGCCTGGGCATCCGGGTCAACGCGATCGCCCCGAGCCTGTTCGCCACCGGCCTCGCCCAGGGCATCAACCCGGAGTTCGAGGCCGCGCTCACCAAGGACGCCGCGTTCCCGCGGCGCATGGGCAAGGCCGACGAGTACGCCAAGCTTGCCCTCGCGATCGTCGAGAACCCCATGCTCAACGGCGGCACCATCCGTCTCGACGCCGGGACCCGCTTCTCCGCCAAGTAGGTCGCCCCACGAGCATGTGACGGTCAGCCACACAATGTGTGGCTGAGCGTCACATGCTCGGTTGGGGGGCGCGGGCGAGGACCTCTCCGTGGAGGACGAC
This sequence comes from Actinomycetota bacterium, assembly GCA_016870245.1. Taxonomy (GTDB): domain Bacteria; phylum Actinomycetota; class Acidimicrobiia; order IMCC26256; family PALSA-555; genus CAIUKV01. The sequence goes on from VGCA01000011.1 coordinate 19,858, forward strand.
GAACAGGGCGTCGTCGTCGGCTGCCCATTCGTGGAACGCGGTGGCGATCGCGTCGAGCTCGGCGCGGGTGGTGAGGCCGTACTCGAGGCCCTGACGCGCGTACTCGCTGTCGCGCACGCGATCGGCCCAGAGGCCGCCCCACCACGCGCGGTCGTCGGGCGCCTGGAACGTCCAGGTCGACGACGACACGACGAGATCGGTGAAGCCGGCCTCGCGAACCCACCGGTGGAGGTATCGACCCGCGTCGGCCTCGGCCGCGTTGCGCCGGGTGAGGTCGTGGTAGATCGCCATCCAGCGATCGAGCCGGGAGTCCTCCGGCGTCCACACGAACGCGCCGTAGTCGCCGTCGCGCACCGCGACGAGTCCGCCGGGCCGCAGCACCCGCTTCACCTCGCGCAGCGCGGTGACCGGCTCGCTCAGGTGCTGGAGCACCTGGTGGGCGTACACCACGTCGAACGACGCGTCGTCGTGGTCGAGCGAGTACACGTCGCCCACCGCGAACGACAGGCGCGCGTCGTCGCCCGGCGGGAAGTCACGCGCCGCGGCCGCGACCACGTCGTCGGACACGTCGACGCCGAGGACCTCGCCGGGGAACACCCGGCGGGCCAGGTCGGCCGTGATCGTGCCGGGCCCGCAGCCGACGTCGAGCACCCGGTGCCCCGGCGCGAGGTGGGGGAGCAGGAACCCGGCCGAGTTCTCGGCAGTGCGCCAGCGGTGGCTGCGCAGGACCGACTCGGCGTGCCCGTGGGAGTACCGGTCGGCGGTCGTGCCCACGGTGGCTACTGCTCCTTCGCGAACAGGGTGTCGGGGCTGCGCCCGTCGGTCGATACCCGCCGCTTCGCGAACCGCCACTGCCCGTCGACCACCCGGTACTCGTCGAGGTACCGGCCCCAGTGGTCGAGGCCCACGGCGGTGAGCACGAAGTAGTAGCAGCGCCCGGTCGCGCGGGACTCGTCGACCAGGTCGATCTGGTGGGTGCCGGTGATGTGGCGCAGGTGGACGGGCCGGTCGCCCCAGTCGGCCCGGCCGGCCGCGCCCGTGAAGATGGTGCGGATCTCCTCGTGGCCCACCCTCGGGGCGTCACCCTCGATCTCCATCACCGCGTCGGGGGCGAACAGCGCCATCACCTGGTCGAAGCGCCCACTGTCGCCGTTGGCGTTGTAGCGCGCCACCAGGTCGCGGATCGACTCCCGCGCGGCCAGCTCCCACAGCTCCACCGTCGGCTCCTCTCGACGCCATCTCGGGTCTGCCCGTTCTACCGGCTTGACACACCCTATCGCTGATAGGTATAGTGCCTATCGATGATAGGCAAACTCGATCGATCGGCCTCGCGCGAGGACCGGACGGCGGCGATCCTCGACGCGGCCTGGGTGCTCGCGGGCCGGGACGGCGTCGCCGGGCTGACGCTGCGGGGCCTCGCCCGCGAGCTCGACCTCAGCCAGCCGTCGCTGTACGAGTACTTCGAGTCGAAGCACGCTCTGTACGACGCGCTGTTCGCCGACGGCAACCGGCAGCTCCTCGGCCGGCTCGAGAACCTGCGCCTCCCCACCGACCCGCGGCGGGCGGTGAAGGTCGTGCTGCGGGCGTTCGTCGAGTTCGCGCTGGCGGACGAGGCCCGCCGCCAGCTCCTGTTCCATCGGCCGATCCCCGGGTTCGTGCCGAGCCCGGAGTCCTACGCCATCGCCGAGGCGGTGCTGGCCCGGGGGGTCGACGTTCTCGAGGCTGCGGGGGTCGACGACCCGGCCGACGTCGACTGCATCATCGCCATGGTCGCCGGGCTGATCGACTCCCAGGCGAGCAACGACCCCGGCGGGACTCGCTGGACCCGCCACCTCGACCGGCTGGTCGACCTCTACCTCGACAACCCCAGGAAGGATGCCCGATGATCCAGGACCTCGACCACGACACCGTCAGCCTCCACATGGATGCGCCGCCCGAGGCCGTGTACGCGCTGGTGGCCGACGTGACCCGCATGCCCGAGTTCAGCCCGGAGATCCTCCGCTGCACCTGGCGGGACGGCGCGACGGGCCCTGCGGTCGGCGCGCGGTTCACCGCCCGCAACAAGGTGCCCCGCCGGCCGGCGTGGAACAACCACCCGGTGGTCACCGTCGTCGAGCCGGGCCGGCGGTTCGCGTTCGCCCGCACCGAGAGGTTCGCGGGCACCGTCGAGTGGACCTACCGCTTCGAGCCCGAGGGGGGCGGCACGCTCGTCACCGAGTCGTACGAGGTGACCACGCCGTTGTCGCGGTTCGGGTGGTTCATCATCGGCGGGCTCTTCGGCCGCAAGGACCGCCGGTCCGATCTGCACGCGGGCATGGAGCAGACCCTCGAGCGCATGCGCGTCGCCGTCGAGCAGGAGCGCACGCCGGCTGCGTGAGCGGGACGGGTTGGTGCGACGGACGGCCGGGCGGTAGACCCGGGGGATGACCTCGTCCGCCAAGGCGCTCCCGGCCGGGTCCGTGGTGCAGCTGCTCGACCTCGAGCAGCTCGACCGCGACCTCTACCGGGGCACGTACTCGATGATGGAGCCCGGCCGCCCCACGCTGTACGGCGGGCAGGTGGCCGCCCAGGCCCTCATGGCCGCGGGCCTCACCGTCCCCGACCGGCGGGTGCCCCACTCGCTCCACGGCTACTTCCTGCGGCCCGGGATCCCCGACGTGCCCGTCAACCTGCAGGTCCATCGCGACCGCGACGGCCGGTCGTTCTCGGCCCGCCACGTCGCGGCCGTGCAGGACGGCGAGGTGATCTTCTCGATGCTCGCCTCCTTCCATGTCGGGGCCGACGGCGTGGAGGTCGACGACGTCGACGCCACGCCGATGCCGCCGCCGGAGGACTGCGTGGTGTGGCCCACGCGGATGCCGGTCGACATGATGCAGGTGACCGAGCACGAGTACACCGACGCGCAGAAGTACTCCGACACGTTCTGGGTGCGGTCGAGCCATCCGCTGCCCGACGACGCGCTCGTGCACGCGTGCGCGCTGACCTTCATGTCCGACATCGGCACCGGCTTCGGCCAGATGCAGAACGACGAGATCGGCTACGGCGGTCCGAGCATCGACCACGCGATGTGGTTCCAGCACCCCGTCCGGGCCGACGACTGGGTGCTGGTCCACCTGTGGCCGGGCAAGGCGTTCTCCCGTCGGGCGACCTACCACGGCGCGATGCGCGACCCGGCGGGGCGCCTGGGTGCGATGCTGGTGCAGGAGCATCTGCTGGTCGCGACGCCGCACATGGACATGCGCACCTGGCCCGAGGACTGGAAGGAGCAGATCCGATGACGGAGGCTTCGACCGACACGCCCACCGGCGAGGTCTCCTACGGCCGCCGGCTCACCGAGATCGCCGCCGAGCGGCCCGACGCCGTCGACCTGATCGTCGTCGACCGCGAGGGCAACGAGCGCGCGGTCACGTGGCGTGAGCTCGAGACCCGGGCCAACCAGATCGCTCGCGCCCTCGCGGCCCGGGGGGTGCAGTCGGACGACATCGTGGCGCTCGCGCTCCCGAGCTGCGTGGAGCACGTCTTCGTGACCGTGGCCATCTGGAAGCTCGGCGCCACACTGCTCCCGCTCCGCCACGACCTCCCGGCCTGGGAGATGGACCGGATGCTGGCGCTGGCGACCCCACGCGTGCTCGTGAGCGACCAGCACACCGCCGGGTGCCAGGTGCTCACCCGGGCCGACCTGGCCGCGACCGACGACCTCCCCGGCCATGCCCTTCCGGACGCGGTGTCGGACTGCGTCAACCTCGTCGCGTCGTCGGGCTCGACGGGGTTCCCCAAGCTCATCGTCACGCCGTCGCGCGGCGTGGTGGGTGGCGACGCCCAGCAGGGGTCGACCAAGGGTGTCGGCCCGATGCGGGTGCTCGTCCTCTCGCCGCTCTACCACGTGAACGGCTTCGCCTTCGCGGCTCCGGCGATGCTCGAGGGTGGTCACGTGGTGATCCTCGAGAAGTTCGACGCGTCGCGGGCCGTGGATCTCATCCGGAAGCACCAGATCACGTTCACCGTGATGGTCCCCACCATGCTCCAGCGGGTCGCGCGCCTCGCCGACCTCGAGCCCTCCGACTTCGCGAGCCTGCACCGGATCGTCTACGGCGGGGCCAAGGTCCCGGACTGGGTCGTCGAACGTTGGCTCGCGCTGGTCGACCCGTCGGTGTTCGTGTTCACCTACGGGTCGAGCGAGAAGGTCGGCCTGGTGATGATGACCGGTGCCGAGTGGCCCTCCCACCCGGGGGCGGCGGGCTTGCCGTTCGACTGCGAGCTGAGCATCCGCGACGAGGCGGGCACCGAGCTCCCGCCGGGCGAGATCGGCGAGATCCACATGCGGCCGACCGGGCCCCGGCGGATGTTCGAGTACATCGGCGTGCCCACGCCGGAGCCGTCGGCCGACGGCTACTACACGATCGGCGACGTCGGGTGGCTCGACGAGGACGGGTACCTCTACGTCACCGACCGCCGCACGGACATGATCGTCAGCGGTGGCGCCAACGTCTTCCCGGCCGAGGTCGAGAACGCCCTCAGCGAGCATCCGGCGGTCGTCGACCAGGTGGTGGTGGGAGTCCCCGACGACGAGTGGGGTCAGCGGGTCCACGCCATCCTCCAGGTGGTCGATCCCCACCACCCGCCGACCGACGACGAGCTGCGGGCGTTCTGCAAGGAGCGCTTGGCGTCGTACAAGACGCCGAAGACCTTCGAGGTCGTCGAGCGGGTGCCGCGCACCGAGGCCGGCAAGCTCAACCGCAACACGTTGGGGACTTCCCGCGCGGAGCAAATCTGACGACCCGTCAGATTTCGGGACCTTGGTCCCTACTCGGGGTCCGGGTGCGTCCGTCAGCATCGGCGCAACGCCCGTGGATGCGAGAGAGGACCCGCCCCGATGAGCTCTGGCCCGCTGCCCATGATCGTGAGCGTCGACGACCACATCATCGAGCCCCCCGATCTCTGGATCTCGCGCTTCCCGAGCAAGCTGGCCGACCAGGCGCCCCGCGTGGAGCGGCGCAACATCGTGAGCACGAGGATGGTCGGCGCCGGCATCTACGAGCTGATCGAGGGTGACGAGGGCCGGCCGGCCGACTGCTGGATCTACGACGACAAGGTGATCTACGTCCACAAGTCGCACGTCGCGATCCCCAACTGGGCGGTGCCCGGTGGCGACATCACCAAGTTCGACAAGTCGAAGATGGACCTCACCTGCATCACCTACGACGACATGTGGATCGGCTGCACCGACCCGCAGGCGCGCATCCGGGACCTCGAGGCGGCCGGGGTCGAGGCGTCGCTCGGGTTCCCCACCGCGGTGCGCTTCTGCGGCCAGGTGTTCCTCGAGGCCTCCGACAAGGAGGTCGCGCTCCTCGGCGTCCAGGCCTACAACGACTGGATGGTCGAGGAGTGGTGCGGGCCGTACGGCAACCGCAACGTCCCGTTGTGCATCGTGCCGCTGTGGGACGTCGAGCTCGCGGCCGCCGAGATCCGTCGCAACGCGGCCCGCGGGGTACGGGCGGTGGCGTTCTCCGAGCTCCCGATCCACCTCGGGCTGCCGAGCATCCACTCCGGGTACTGGGACCCGTTCTTCGAGGCGTGCAACGAGACGAAGACCACGGTCTGCATGCACATCGGCTCGTCGTCGAAGATGCTCGCCACCTCCGACGACGCGCCGATCGCGGTCACCGCGACGCTCACGTTCAACAACGCGATGGCGTCGCTGTCCGACTATCTGTTCTCCGGGCTCTTCCCGCGGTTCCCGAACCTGCGGGTCGCGTACTCGGAGGGCCAGATCGGCTGGCTGCCCTACGTGCTCGAGCGGGCCGACGACGTGTGGGAGACCCACGAAGGCTGGATGCACACCCGGAAGCTGGTGCCCGAGCCTCCCTCCACCTACTACGCCGACCACGTCTTCGGGTGCTTCTTCCGTGACAACCACGGCATCGAGTCGATCCACAAGGTCGGCGTCAACAACGTCACCTACGAGACCGACTACCCGCACACCGACACCACGTGGCCGCACACGCACGAGTACGTCGAGAAGGTGCTCGCCAACGTCCCCGACGAGATCGTCCACAAGATCCTGCGGGGCAACGCGCTCGACATGCTCTCGCTCGACGAGGACCTGCACCTCGTGAACTAGCACTGGAATCTGACGGTGGTGGTCGGGGAGGGTCCGGCGCCGGGGTAGGTTGCCGGCATGCAGGTAGGCGACCGGATCCCCGACTTCGAGCTCCTCGACCAGACGGGCGCGCCGCGCTCGCTCGGCGACCTCCTCGCCGGCGGCCCGGTGGTGCTCTTCTTCTACCCGGCGGCGATGACGTCGGGGTGCACCCGGGAGAGCTGCCACTTCCGCGACCTCAAGGCCGAGTTCGAGGCGCTCGGCGCGCAGCGGGTGGGGATCAGCGCCGACACCGTCGCGAAGCAGGCCCAGTTCGCCGACAAGCACACGTTCGACTACCCGCTGCTGTCGGACCCCGACCGGGAGGTCGCCGAGATCTTCGGCGTGAAGCGCAGCCTCGGCCTGCTCAAGGTGAAGCGGCACACGTTCGTGATCGACACCGATCGCACGCTGCTCGCCGTCATCAAGAGCGAGGTGAACATGAACACCCACGCCGACAAGGCGCTCGAGGTGCTGCGGGGGCGGGCGACCGCCTGAGGGCTTCCCCGCCCCGGGGTGTGCCTACCGCTTCCGGTAGGCCCGCAGCGCCAGCGGGCTGAACACCGCGAGCAGCACGACCGCCCACAGCAGGCCGCCCACGATGTAGTACGACAGGTCGTGCTCGAACGACTGCACCACGGGATCGCCGAGGAGCAGCCCGCGCCACGAGTTGATCCAGAACGTGAGCGGCTGGGCCTCGGCGAACCACTGGATCCAGCCCGGCATCGTGGCGATCGGCACGAAGGCGCTGGAGATGAACGAGAAGGGCACCCCGAGGATGCTCAGTCCCTGGGCGGCCTGGGCGTTGCCGGCGACGAGACCGAGCCAGACGAAGACGCAGGCCACGACGAGCGCGTAGACGCACAGCAGCACCAGTGCGAGCGCGACGTCGCCGGGACTGGTGTCCATGCGGAAGCCGACCAGGAACCCGACGCCAGTGGTGACCAGTGCCACGACCACCAAGAGGAACGCGTCGGCGATGCCCCGGCCGGCGAGGACGGCCCAGTCGGAGACGGGCAGCGAACGCAGCCGGTCGTAGAGCCCGCCGGCCGCCTCCTCGGCGACCGCGACGGCGGAGCCGCCCGCGGTGAAGAGCATGCCCGAGATCACGAAGCCAGGGACGAGGAAGTCGACGTAGTCGACCCCGGTGATCCCGATCGCTCCGCCGAGGATGTAGCGGAACATGAGCAGGAACACGATGCTCTGCACGATCGCGATGCCGAGGATCTGCGGCGACCGCAGGATCTTCCTGGCGGTACGGACCGCGATCGCCTTGGCGGTGACGCCGAAGCCGGCGGTGCCGGACGGCGCGGGGATGTGCTCGGTGGACAGGGCGGTCACGGCGCCACCTCCTCGGCCTGCTTCTCGACCGTCTTCTTGCCGGTGAGCGCCAGGAACACGTCGTCGAGCGTCGGACGCCGGAGAGCGACGTCGTCGAGGGCGATGTCGGCCGCACCGAGCGCCTGGATAGCGGCGACGAGCTCGTCGGGCCCGCCCGCCACCGGCACCGAGACCCGGCAGCCCTCGAGGTCGACCTTGGCCTCGGGGCCGAGCGCGGCGGCCGCCCGCTCGAGGTTCTCGTGGTCGTGCACCTTCACGTCGACGACGTCGCGTCCGAGGCGGGACTTGAGCTCGTCGCCGGTGCCCGAGGCCACGAGGCGTCCGTGGTCGATGATCGCGATCGTGTCGGCGAGGCGGTCGGCCTCGTCGAGTTACTGGGTGGTGAGGATGACGTCGGTGCCGCGGGCGGCGAGGTCCTCGATCGCGAGCCACAGGTCGTTGCGGCTGCGCGGGTCGAGGCCGGTGGTGGGCTCGTCGAGCAGGAGCAGCCTGGGCGCGCCCACGAGGCCGGCGCCCAGGTCGAGGCGGCGCTGCATGCCCCCGGAGTAGGTGCGCACGAGTCGGTCGCCGGCGTCGGTGAGCCCGAGCTGCTCGAGCACGATGTCGGCGGCCCGGGTAGCGGTGCTCGCGTCGTGGCCGAAGAGGCGGGCGACCATCCGCAGGTTCTCGCGACCGGTCAGCGCGGGCTCGACGGCGGCGTACTGGCCGGCGAGGCCGATGGCGCGGCGGACCTGCTTGGGGTGCCGGGCGACGTCGATGCCACAGACGGAGAGCGAGCCGGAGTCGAACCGGGTGAGGGTGGAGATCGCCCGGATGAACGTGGTCTTGCCCGCGCCGTTGGGGCCGAGGATGGCGAAGACCTGTCCGGCCTCGGCGGTGAGGTCGAGCCCGTCGAGGGCGCGGACGTCACCGAAGTGCTTGTGGAGGCCGCGGGCCTCGATCATCAGGTCGGGATCGGGAGACATGGGGTGCTTCCTGACGGGTGGGGTGCGGCCCGGGATCCCATGGGTCGGCCGTCAGTCTGGCAGCCGGGTGCGACGGTCACGACCGCCTTCTCCCGACCCCCGCCTACGACGGAACCGCCACTCCGGGATCAGTGGGCGCGGGCGGTGCGTCGGGCGGGTCGCCCTCCTCCAGCCGGAGGTGCGGCAGCCACCCCAGCCACCGGGGGAACCACCAGGCCGACTTCCCGAGGAGGGCCATCACCGCGGGCACCATCACCATGCGGAGGAGTGTGGAGTCGATCAGCACCGCGACGGCCATGCCGAAGCCGATCAGCTTCACGGTCGGGCTCGCGTTGGTGACGAAGGAGCCGAACACCACGATCATGATCAGCGCGGCGGTGGTGATCACCCGCGCGGTGTTGGCGACGCCGAGCACCACCGACTCCTGGGGGTCGCCACTGCGGTCCCACTCCTCCTTGATGCGCGACATCAAGAAGACCTCGTAGTCCATCGACAGGCCGAAGAGGATGACGAACATCACCAGCGGCACGAACGACACGATGGGGATCGTCGACGTGAGGCCGACGGCCCCCTTCGCCCAGCCCCACTGGAAGACGGCGACGACCACGCCGTACGCAGCCGCGATCGACACCAGGTTCATGATCGCGGCCTTGAGCGGCACGAGGATCGACCGGAACACGATCACGAGCAGGATGAACGCGCCGAGCACGACGGCGCCGATCACCCACGGCAGGTAGCGCGTCACGACGTCGGTCAGGTCGATGAGCGTGGCCGTTGGTCCACCGACCGACGCCACGAGGTCGGTGCCGGCGGTCGCGGCGGCGAGATCGGCCCGCAGGCGCTCCACCAGGTCGGTGGTCGCCGGATCGTCGGGCGCGGTGGTCGGCGTGAGCTCGTAGACGACCGCCGTCACCTTGTCGGCGTTGTTGGGGATCGGCCCAACCGAGTACTCGACCCCCTCGACGGTGCCCGGGGGCTGGAGCGCGCCCAGTGCCTTGTTCACCGGCGCGAGCGCCTCGAACGCGTCGAGGTAGGTCTGTGGGTCGTTCTCCGGCAGGGCGACGGCGACGACGAGCGGCCCGTTGGTGCCGGGTCCGAACGCGTCGGTGGTGATGGTGAACGCCTGCTGCTGGGAGAGATCGTTCGGCAGCGAGCTGTCGTCGGGCATGCCGAAGTGGATGCGGAGGAACGGCATCGCGATCACGAGCAGCACCACGCCGCCCGAGACGAGGAAGATCCAGGGGCGGTGCGTGACCCGCCGGGCGAATCGGCCCCAGAACGTCGTCGTGGGGTCGGCCGGGCCGTCCTTGGCGATGAACTTCAACCGCACCGCGTCGATCTTCCGGCCGGCGAAGCCGAGGAGCGCGGGGAGCAGGGTGAGCGCGGCGACCATCATCACCGCGACGCCGACCGCCGCGGCGACGCCCAGCGTCTGCACGAGGGGGATCGGGACGAAGACCAGGCCGAGGAGGGCGACGCACACGGTGACGCCCGCGAACATCGAGGCCTTGCCGGCCGACCCCATCGCCCGGGCGACCGCGTCCTCCGGTGCGAGGCCGGCCTTCAGGTACTGCCGGTAGCGGGTGACGATCAGCAGCGAGTAGTCGAGCCCGACGCCCAGGCTGATCATCAGGGTCACCGGCGGGGCGGCCGACGAGATCGTGATGTGGCTGGCGAGGAAGTAGACGAGGCCGCTCGCGGTGATCGCGCCGAGCAGTGCGGTGGCGATGGGGATGGCCATCCCGAACAGCGACCCGAACGCGACGAGCAGGAGGACGGCGCCGAGCCCCAGGCCCACCTCGTCGGCGTGGCTGGCCCACCACGAGACCGGCACGTTCCACATGTCGGCAACCTCACCGCCGATGTCCACCTGCACGCGGCCGGTCTCCACCGAGTCGATCGCCCGCTGGAGGCGGTCGTACGGGTTGTCGTAGTCGGTGGCCTGCTCGTCGGGGTTGACGGGGAACTGGTCGATCAGGTCGACGATCGACCGGTCGAACGACACGTTGGCGACCGCCACCCGCCCGTTGGCGGACACCGTGGGCGGGAGGTTCTTCGCGACCGCGGCAAGGGCGGCGGCCTCGTCGGCCGGCAGCTGGTCCGTGACGTGCTGGAGCGCCGACGCGGCGTCGGTGGTCAGTGGGTCGGGTGCCGACGAGATGCCCTTGGCCTTCCCGATGGCCTCCATCACCGCGGCGACGACCGCGGCGTTGTCGGCGTCGGAGAGCTGCTGCCCCGCGGGGACCGAGAACACCACCCTCGCGGTCGCGGCGTTCTGCGACGTGAACCGCTCCTTCAGCAGGTCGTACGCGTCCTGCGAGTCGGCGTGGGGGATGCGGAACGAGTTGGAGACCGACTTCTTGTCGACGCCGTTGAGGTACCCGGCCGCGAGGATGACGAGGACCCAGGCGAGGGCGACCCAACGGCGATGCCGCACGATGAACGCCCCGCTGCGCGCCATGAGTCCGCGCTGCATGGTCCCCCCAGCCCCTCGCGATCGGTGACGCGGGGGCACTCGGCCCCTGGGCCGAATCTTAACGGCGCAGCAGCGACAGCAGGCGGAGGATCTCCAGGTACAGCCACACCAGGGTGACCATGATCCCGAAGGCCCCGTACCACTCCATGTACTTCGGCGCGCCGGCGAGCGACGCTCGCCGGATGAACTCGTAGTCGAGGAACAGATTCAGCGCGGCGACCACGCAGATCACGACGCTGATGAGGATCCCGAGCGGCGTGGGGTCGTTCCAGAACACCATGTCGACGCCGAACAGCGACAGCACCAGCCCGAGCAGGTACATGACCATGATCCCGAGGGTGGCCCCGATCACCACCGCCTGGAACTTCTTGGTGACCTTGACGACGCCGAACACGTAGAGCGCGAGCGTGGCGAAGAAGACCCCGATGGTGGCGAGGACGGCCTGGAAGACGATGCCGTCCCACCGCAGCTCGAACGCCTTCGAGATGCCGCCGAGGAAGACACCCTCGGCGATGGCGTACAGCGGCGCGAGGACCGGTGACAGCTTCGGCTTGAAGATGCAGACCATCGCCAGGCCGAACCCGACGAACAGGCTGATCCAGACGACCGCGGAGAGCTCGATCTGGTTGGTGGGGGAGACGTCGGTCTGCTGCCAGCCGAACACACCGCCGGCGATCACCAGCAGGAACAGCAGGAACGTCTTGAAGAAGGTGCCGTTGGCCGTCATCACCGCGCCGCGCGCGGTGGGCGGGGCCGGGCGGGTGCCGGACTCGGTGACGGCGGTGGCCGTGGCGGGGGAGGCCCAGCCGGCCCTCCACTCGTCGGTCTCGTGCTCGAACCGCTTGTCGTTCAGTGCCGGGTTGGCCATCAGGACCTCGCTCGGGTGGGTGAGGCCCCCAGGGTACGGCCCCGGAGGGGGTTGCCCGGTCCGCCCGTGCGACGATGAGGCCATGGACGACGGCCTGCTCTGCAAGCGCCTGCGGGCGCAGGGGCTCACCGGTCAGTCGGCGACCTGGCGGGCGACCCAGTCGTCGACGTCGCGCACCCACTGCTGGGCGGCGGGCGCGTGGGGCACGATGTGCGCGCCGTGTGGCGCGCCCGGGTAGACGTGGAGCTCGGTCGACACCCCGGCCCGCATCAGCGCCAGCGCGTAGAGCACGTCCTCGTCGCGGAACCCGTCGGCGCCACCGACGCACACGATGGCAGGCGGCAGGCCCGAGAGGTCCTCGCACCGTGCCGGGGCCGCGGTGTAGGGCACGTCGTCGGTGCCGTGGCGGTCGCCCAGGTAGGCGCGCCAGCCGTACACGTTGGCCTCGCGGCTCCACACCTGGAGGTTGTGGATGTTGCTCGACGCGGTGTGGAGGCGGTCGTCGATCATCGGGCACTCGAGCACCTGGAACGCGATCGGGATCTCACCCCGGTCGCGGGCCAGCAGGGCCAGGGCCGCGGCGAGGCCGCCGCCGGCGCTCGTGCCCTGGATGCCGATGCGGTCGGGGTCGATCCCGAGGTCGGCGGCGTGCGCGTGCACCCAGGCGAGGCCGGCGTAGCAGTCCTCGAGGGGGATGGGGTATGCCGCCTCCGGCGCGAGGCGGTACTCGACCGACACGCCGACGATGCCGAGGGTGGCGCACCACTCGTCCATCACCCGGTCGAGCATCTCGTAGGTGCCCATCACGTAGCCGCCGCCGTGGATCGCGTACACACACGGCCGGGCGCCGGTGCGGCCCTCGGGCGTGTAGATGCGCAGGACGATGTCCTGCCCGTCGACCGAGGCCACGGTGAGGTCCTCGTGGCGGACCTTGCCCGACGGGGCGAACGGCGGTGCCATCCCCGCGATCTGCTCCCGCATCGCGACCACGGTCTCATCGGACAGGTGGAAGGCCGGCAGCTCGCTGACGAGGGCGGCGTACACCGGGTCGAGCAGGGTGATTCCGTCGTGTGCGTCGGTCATGGCGTCATCTTCACCTACCCCTCACGTTCGTGTCGAACGCGCCTCACACGCGACGGCGACAACGGGTGCATGGCCCTCCTCACGTTCCTGTGCGCGGTCGCGGCGGCTCTGGTGGTGCGCGGCCCGGGCGCCGTGGTCGGAGTCGTGGTGCTCGCGGCGGTGTTCGTCCCACTCGAGCGGTGCGTCGCGCTGCATCGCATCCGGGTCCTGCGTCGCGGCCTCCTCGCCGACCTCACCCACCTGCTCCTGAACGCGACGATCGTCGCCGTGCTCACCATCGTGGGCGTCGTCGTCAGCACCGCGCCGCTGTGGTGGGTGCGGGCCGTCGACGTCGAGGGGCGGCTGCCGGCCCCGGCCTCGGTCGCGCTCGCGGTCGTCCTGGTCCTCGTGGCGCAGTACTGGGCGCACCGCTTCACGCATCAGGTGCCCGCGCTGTGGCGGTTCCATGCCGTGCACCACAGCATCGAGGAGATGGACTGGGTCGCGTCGGCCCGGCTCCACCCGCTCGACCAGGCGATCACCCAGACGTTCACCGCGATGCCGCTCGTCCTGCTCGGGTACCGCCCCGGCGCGGTCGCGGGGTTGACGGTGGCCGTCGCGCTCCTGGCGATCTTCCAGCACGCCAACGTGCGGCTGCGGTTCCCGGGCCTGCGGTGGGTGGTGAACACGCCGGAGTGGCACCACTGGCACCACGCCCGAGACCCGGAGGCCCGTGACCGCAACTTCGGTCTGCCCGTGGTCGACCTGGCCTTCGGCACGGCGTACCTGCCCCGAGGTCGCCGGGCCCGGAGCTTCGGGACCGACGAGCCGGTGCCGGCCGCGGGGTACGTGGCCCAGCTCGTGTACCCCTTCCGGCCCCCGCACGAGCGGCCGCTGGCCTAGCCTCCGGGGGTGCCCGTCACCGTGCGCGTGTCCCGCGGCCGTCCGCTGGCGCCCGTGTTCGCGATCACCCTGGTCGTGGTCGGCGCGTTCCTCGTGTTCTACGGGATCGCGGTGGTCGGCAAGACCGAGGTCCCCGGCGACCCCGACGCGACAGGGACCTTCTCCTGGGTGGTCGG
>VGCA01000012.1 GCA_016870245.1 Actinomycetota bacterium
AGCCCCACGAGCGCGACCGTGCGTCCCGCCAGCTCTCCCATCGGCGTGTGGAAGTTCCAGTGCTCGGGGACGCCGTCGAGGAAGATGCGCGGGATGTCCTTCTCGAACGCCAGCATCGCCGCGAGGCAGTACTCGGCGATCGGGATCGCGCTCACCCCCCGGGAGCAGGTGACCGTGCGGCCGCCCAGGAGCTCGTGCGGCCAGTTGTCGACGCCGGTGCTCGGGATGTGCATCCAGCGGACCCCGATCTCGTCGAGCCGGTCGTGCAGCGGCATCGGCGAGAAGGAGCTGTAGAGCACCTCCGCCCGCACGTCGTCGGGCACGGCGTCGGCCGCGCACGTGAGGATCTCGGCGTCGGGCACCGCGGCGCGCGCCGCCTGCTCCGCCGCCTCGCCCAGCAGGTTCAGCACTCGCACTCCCATGAGGCGAGACGTTACCTACACCGCGAAGGTCGGGATGGCCCGGTCGGGACGGCCGTCGATGAGACCGACGGTGTACGACGCCAGCCACTGGCTCATGCACGCGTTCGCCGTCGCCGCCTGTCGACCGAGCGGAGCATCGTCGGTCGCAACCGCCTGCACCGACGCGAGCGCCGTGGCCTGCACCGTCTCCAGGAACGCCGAGCTGATGTCGAGCAGCTGCTGGTAGGCCTCCTGGGAGAAGCCCTGCACGTTGAGGAAGGTGTCCCAGACCTGGCGACCGCGGGCGATGGCTCCCTGCTGGATCGGCGGGATCTGGGTCTTCAGCGACGCGTACCCGCCCTGCCCGGCGGCCAGCTTCGTGGAGACCGGGTCGAACGTGCGAGTCGCCTCCAGCTGATAGGTGCCGTAAGCGCAGTAGAGCGGCCGCGACGCGGCGTCGGCCGGACAGGTCACGAAGTCCGGCGGCGTGGTCAGGCCGGCCGGCGGCTACTCGGCGATCTGGAGCAGGTAGCCCTCGTTGTACCCGAAGGTGTCGGCCAGGCCCCGCTGCTGACGCGTCGGATCCGCGGGGTCGGGCTGGTCGAACAGGCTCGCCTGGTTGTAGGCCAGGACCCCGGACTCCGGCCCGGAGGCGGCGTCGACGATCCGCTGGGCCTTTCCGGCCTGGGTCGTGAACGTCTGCTGGCTCTGCGCCTGCGAGAAGCCGGCGATCGTCGGGTTCTTGCCCGTCTTCACCAGCTCACCCCGCAGCCACACACCGCCGAAGTAGCCCGACAGGTGGAAGAGCCACAGGTACGAGCCGACGTCGAGCGCGGTCGCCGGGTTCTTCGTCGCGAAGATCTCGTCGAAGATCCGCAGCGGCACCTCGCCGAACAGGAACTTGGTCATCTCCAGGGGCTTCTTGCCCCGGGCCTTCGCGTAGTCGGTGGCGTACCGGTCGAGCAGGGCCTGGTCCGCGACGATCACGGTTCCGGGGAAGAACGGGTGGTCGGTGAGCACCACGGCCACCTTCTTCGGCTTCTTCGCGACAGGTCGCGCGGCGGCGCCCGGGCCCGCGGCCAGCACCGTCGCGGCCGTCACCCCGCCCGCGACCACGATCCCGCGTCGGAGCAGCTCCCGACGCGACCACCCGCTCGGAGCTCCGCTTCCCATGCCGTCCCCCCGGTTCGGTGAATGAGGCAGTATGGACCAGATCCTCCGACGCCGTCACGGACCGGAGGTCGTGCGCACCTCCCGGAGGGCAACGATGGCCGACGCAACCCCCCGCCTCGACTACGGGCTGTTCGACGCCGACAACCACTACTACGAGCCCCGCGACTGCTTCACCCGCTACATCGAGCCGGAGTTCCGCGATCGGGCCGTCGTCGCGGTGACCGACGACGACGGGCGCGAGCGCGTGATGGTCGGATCGACTCCCTTCACCTTCCTCGAGGCGCCGTTTCGCGACCAGTGGGCCCGACCCGGATCGCTGCGCGAGATGCTGAAGGCGATGAGCTCGGGCAGCTTCGTGGAGTCCGAGGTGGTGGTCCCGGTCGATCCGGCCTACGTGAACCGCGACGCCCGGCTCGCCCTCATGGACGCCCAGGGCGTGGAAGCGGCGCTGATCTTCCCGACGCTCGCCGTGTGCGTCGAGCACTTCATGAAGGACGACCCCGACCAGCTCTACGCGAACTTCCACGCGTTCAACCGCTGGCTCGACGAGGACTGGGGCTTCGCCCACCGCGACCGGATCTTCGCCACCCCGCTGCTGTCGCTGCGCGACGTCGACCGCGCCGTCGCCGAGCTCGAATGGGTGCTGGACCGCGGGGCCCGGTGCGTCGCGCTCCGTCCGGGACCGGCCTTCGGCCGCTCCCCCGCCGATCCCCACTTCGACCCGTTCTGGGCCCGGGTCAACGAGGCCGGGGTGCTCGTCGCCTTCCACATCGGGGAGTCGGGCTACAACGAGATGATGGGACCGTTCTGGGGCGAGGAGGCCAACCCGTCGTCCCACAAGCAGTCGGCGTTCCAGTGGTGCAACTCCTACGGTGACCGCCCGATCATGGACACGTTCTCCGCGCTGGTCCTGCACAACCTCTTCGGGCGCTTCCCGAACGTCCGCTGCCTGAGCGTCGAGAACGGGTCGCTGTTCGTCCCCTACCTGCTCAAGCAGATGAACAAGATGAACGGCATGGGCCGCAACGGCCCATGGCTCGGCGGCCGCATCACCGAGAAGCCGAGCGAGATCTTCAAGCGCCACGTGTGGGTCTCGCCGTTCCACGAGGAGGACGTGCCGGCCCTGGCCACGGTGATCGGTGCCGACCGGGTGCTGTTCGGATCCGACTTCCCCCATGCCGAAGGGCTCGCCGAGCCGCGCGACTTCGTGGAGTCGCTCTCGGGCATGTCCGACGCCGACGTCCGCCGGATCATGCGCGACAACCTGCACGATCTCCTGGGCGGCGTGCGCGCGTCGGTGCCGACGTGAGCGGCACCGACCCGACCCGGTGCTACGGGTTCGAGGGCCGCGTGGCGCTCGTGACCGGCGCCGCGGGCTCGGGCATCGGACGGGCGACCGCGCGCCGGCTCGCGGCCGAGGGTGCGGCGGTCGCGGTGACCGACGTCCACGCCGGGCGCACGGCCGCCACCGTCGACGAGCTCCGAACCGAGTTCCCCGGCACGCCCATCGTGGGCCACCTGATGGACGCGGGGGACCGGGCCGCGATCGACGACGTGATCGACGCGGTGACCGACGAGCTGGGACCGGTCGACCTGCTCGTGAACAACGCGGCGGTGAACGTGCTCGGGCTCGTGGTCGACTACGACCCCGACGACTGGGACCGCGTGCTCGCCGTCGACCTGTCGGGGTGCTGGTACCTGAGCAAGCGCGTCCTGCCCGGGATGATCGCCGCCGGTCGCGGCAGCATCGTCAACGTCTCCTCGGTCGCCAGCGCCCTGGGGGGCGGTGGCACCGAGGGGCCGTACGCGGCGGCGAAGGCCGGGCTCCAGTCGCTCACCCGCACGATCGCGGCGGAGGCCGGCCCGTACGGGGTGCGGGCCAATGCGATCGCGGTGGGCATCGTGTGGACCAAGTTCGTCGAGAAGCACGCCGACCGGCTCGGGCCCGAGGCCGAGCGCACACCGCTGCGCCGCCTGGGCCAGCCCGAGGAGATCGCCGCCGTCACGGCGTGGCTCGCATCCGACGAGTCCAGCTTCGTCACGGGGGCCACGATCAACGCCAGCGGCGGCTGGTTCATGGGGACGTGATCGCCGGGCTGGTGCCGTCGGCCACCCGGCCGGTCATCCCCGGCGGCGGGCCCCAGACGGTCGCGGCCGTGCTCGACCCCGGCCTCGCCACCCACCCCGGGCACGAGGCGCTCGTCGGCCGGCACGCCCGCTTCACCTTCGCCGGCCTCGACGCCGAGGTCGAGCGGGCGGCCGCCGCCCTGTCCGGGCTCGGCGTGCGGGCCGGTGACCGGGTCGCGATCGCGACCGGGAACCACCCCGACATCGTGGTGGGCTTCCTCGCCTGCATGCGCCTCGGTGCGATCTGGCTCGGCGTGAACCTCGCCCTCGCGTCCCCCGAGAAGGCGTACCTGCTCCGCGACGCCGAGGTGGGGGTCCTCATCGCCCAGCCCGACGTCGTCGACGCGCTCGCGCCCCACCGCGCCGACCTCGGTGACCTGCGCCACGTGGTGGTGTGCGACCCGGCCCGTGGCGATCGCGACGAGTGGCGGGCGCTCGTCGACGCCGCGGACCCCGAGCACCGCCCGGCGATCGACATCGATCCGTTCGCGCCGGCCGCGATCGCGTACACCAGCGGCACCACCGGGTTCCCCAAAGGTGCCGTCCACAGCCAGCACAACCTGCTCCTGCCGGGCGCCGTGGCGCGCGAGCGTGCGCGGGCGACCGAGGACACCCGGGTGGGGGTGGTGCTGCCGTTGACGATCCTCAACCTCATCGCGCTCGGCCCGCTCGTGGCCTTCCAGGGCGCCGCGACCTGCGTCACGATCGACCGAATCGACCCGGTCGGCCTGGCCGAGTGGATCCGCACCGAGCGGGTGACGGCGGTGTCGACGGTCCCCGCGATCCTCCACGGCCTGCTCACGCACCCGGACGTGCAAGAGGAGGACCTGCTCACGCTCTCGGTTCCCGGCGTGGGTGGCGCGGACTGCCCCGACGCGTTCAAGGACCTGTACCGCGCCCGCTTCGGCACCGAGGTCACCGTCGGCTACGGCCTCACCGAGGCCCCGACCGCGGTCACGATGAACGACCCGTCGCAGCCGCCGGTCCCGGGCGGCGCGGGCAGGGCGCTCCCGCACGTGCAGGTGGTGGTCCTCGACGACGAGGATCGTGAGGTCGCGCCGGGAGCGGTGGGTGAGCTGTGCGTCACCGCCCGCACGCACGGTCGGTGGGCGGGGGTGTACACGCCCATGCTCGGCTACTGGAACCGGCCCGAGGCGACCGCGGAGGCGCTGCGCGCCGGGGTGCTGCACACCGGTGACCTCGGGTGCATCGACGCCGACGGCGAGGTCTACGTGAAGGACCGCCGCCACGACCTCATCATCCGCGGCGGCTCCAACGTCTATCCGGCCGAGGTCGAGCGGGTCCTCCACGAGGACCCCCGGGTGGCGGCCTGCGCGGTCGTCGGCCGGCCCGACGAGCGGCTCGGCGAGCGGGTCGTGGCGTTCGTCGAGCCGATCGCGGGGACCACGCTGACCGGCGACGACCTCGACCCCCACTGCCGGGCCCAGCTCGCCGCCTACAAGGTCCCCGACGAGTGGCACTTCGTCGACGTGATGCCTCGCAACGCCATGAACAAGATCCTCAAGCCCACCCTCCGCGCCCGCCTCACCTGACCACGATGCGCTTCTCACCGTCGATCCCCACCCGGGATCGACGGTGAGAAGCGCATCGTCAGGGGGTGAGGGCGCGGACGTGGTCCCTGAGGTCGACGGCCCAGGCGACGGGGTCGTCGAGGGGCCAGCCGAGGTCGGGCAGGTCGAAGTGCTCGACCGAGAGCCTGCCCTGGTAGCCGAGCGCGTCGAGGCGGCGCAGGACGGCGGCGAAGTCGACCACGCCGTCGGGGTCGTCGACGTGGAGCTGGGTGCTGCCGGGCTTGCCCTGGCGCAGCTGGACGTGGTCGGCGAACTCCAACAGCGCGAGCGGGTCCTCGCCCCAGTCGGCCACGTGCCCCGTGTCGATGAGGAACCGCAGCCCCGGTACCTCGGCGGCCATGGCCTGGACCGTCTCGCGCGAGTTCACGACCGCCGCCGCGTACGGCTCGAGCAGGCAGCCCGGGGCCGCCCGGAACCGCTGCACCGTCCACTCCCAGCGGCCCTCCCCCGGGCCGGGGGCGGGCGTGCTGCACCACCCCGGCTGCGGCCGGGGGAACGCCGTCGGGCACCCGACGGGCAGTGCGAGCGTGACCGGATCGTCCTCGGTGCTGCAGTCGATGTGGTCGAAGCCGAGATCCCGGGCCCGCACCGACGCCGCCGCGCCGCGGTCGGGCCAGAAGACGACGTCGACGACGCCGAGCGGGTAGCGCCCCATGAGGTGAGGGGTCGAGCCGGGCGCTCAGCTGCCCTCGACGCCCATGCCCTTCGGCATGACCATCCCGACCTGCTGGAGGTGCTGGCCGAGGATGACGTCGAAGTTGTCGGCGAGCTCGGTGGGGGTGAACCCACCCTCCTTCCACATGAAGGCGACCTGCTTGGGGTGCTGGAACAGGGTGAACGCGTAGTCGCTGCGGCCGAGGAGCTGACCGTTGACGTGCGCCGCCCGCTCCGACGCGAGGAAGGCGACCAGCGGGGCGTTGAGCGCCGGGTTCTGCTCCGGCGGGGGCTCCGTGCCCGAGCGCTCGTAGAGCGACGCGGTCATCCGGGTGGCGCCGGCCGGGGCCACGGCGTTGACGGTGACCCCGTAGCGACCGAGCTCCATCGCCCAGATGAACGTCATGCCCATGAGACCGGCCTTGGCCGCGCCGTAGTTGGTCTGGCCGAAGTTGCCGCGCAGACCCGCCGACGACGTGATGTTGATGATCCGGCCGTAGCCCTGGTCCTTCATCAGCGGCGCGGCGTGGCGGGCGCAGTTGAACGAGCCCTTGAGGTGCACGGCGATGACGGCGTCGAAGTCGGACTCGTCCATCTTGACGAGCGTGCGGTCGCGCACGATGCCCGCGTTGTTGACGAGGATGTCGATCTTGCCGAACGACTCGACCGCGGTGCCGATGATCCGCTCGGCGCCGGCGAAGTCGGTGACCGAGTCGTAGCTGGGGACGGCCTCGCCGCCCATCGCCTCGATCTCCCGGCAGACGTTCGCGGCGGGGTCCTCCTCCGAGCCCTGCCCGTCGAGGCTGACGCCGACGTCGTTGACGACGACCTTCGCGCCCTCCGACGCCATGCAGAGGGCGAACTCGCGGCCGATGCCCCGGCCCGAGCCGGTGATCACGGCGACGCGGCCGTCGAGCAGCCCCATCAGGCCGCAGCGGCGGTCGCGGAGCCCACGAGCACCTCGACGCCGTCCTGGTTGGTCGCCTTGCACTCGAGGTCGACGAGCTTCTCGCCGTTCTCCTCGCGCTTGTCGGTGACGACGGCGGTGAAGGTCAGCGTGTCGCCGGGCCAGACCTGCTTCGAGAAGCGCACCTGGTAGCGGCGCAACGCCTCCGGGCCGAACCAGTCCTTGACCACCCGGGCCATGAGGCCGGCGGTCAGCATCCCGTGCCCGAACACCGACGGGTTGCCCACCGACGTGGCGATGGTGTCGTCGTGGTGCATGGGGTTGAAGTCACCCGAGACGCCCGCGTAGCGCACGAAGTTGGTGCGGGTGAGGTTCTCGACCACGAGGGGCGTGCCCTCGTCGCCGACGGACAGCTCGTCGAAGGAAGGTGTGCTCATGGGGGCGGAGCGTAGGCGAGCGCCCCGAGCCGGGACCACCCGAACGTGACATGGTCGTCACCCGCGCGGCACCGCGCGGTACGGTGCCGGTCCATGGCGACCGCCACCGATCCCGTCGACCCCGCGCACGCACCCGTCGGCGGTCCGTCGTCGGCGACCGCCCAGGGCCGCGAGCTGCGGGCCCGGGGGCGACGCACGATGCAGCGCCTGCTCGACGCCGGGTCCACCGTGTTCGCCGAGAGGGGTTACCACGCGGCCCGGGTCGACGACGTCGTGAAGAAGGCGAAGACCTCCCACGGCACCTTCTACCTGTACTTCTCGAGCAAGGAGGACCTGTTCCGGGCCCTCGCGATCTCGGTGGCGACGGAGATGGCGGCGCTCGCCGCCGACTTCCCACCCATCGTCGGGGGCCGGTCCGGGCGCGCCGACATCCGCGCGTGGCTGGGGCGCTTCTACGACCTCTACCGGCGCAGCGGCGCGGTGATCCGGACCTGGACCGAGGCGGAGATGTCCGACTCCGAGTTCGGCCGCATCGGCGGCGGCCTGGTGACCGAGTTCTCGGCCCGCATCGCGGCGCGCATCCGCCCCGCCGCCCCCGACGTCGACCCCCAGCTCGCCGCGATGGTCCTCGTCGCCCTG
This sequence comes from Actinomycetota bacterium, assembly GCA_016870245.1. GTDB lineage: Bacteria > Actinomycetota > Acidimicrobiia > IMCC26256 > PALSA-555 > CAIUKV01. The sequence goes on from VGCA01000012.1 coordinate 7,931, forward strand.
GTCGAGCGGACCTGCTACTACCACGTCACGGGCTCGCTGCGCACCGACGCCGACACGATGCTCGACACCCTGGCCACCACCGTGCAGCTCGGCGTCTGCGGCGCCCCCGACTGAGCCGAACCGGACGTTTCCCAACCCGACGCCTGTGTCAGGTTGGAGGGTGTTAGCGTTCTGTCCAGTCAACTCCGACACACCCAGGGGGGAACATGCGACGCGTCGCACTCGTGATGGCAGCGGCCATGGTGCTCGGCACCGGTCTCGCCACTTCCGCTTCTCCGGCATTCGCCAAGGAGAAGAAGATCGAGTCCTGCAAGAAGGACAAGAACCTCGACGACAACATCCAGGCGGCGTTCGTGCCCTTCTTCCTGGGCGCGACCGCGGCGGAGCGGGGCGCCGCGGTCCAGGACGGCGACAAGATCATCCCGTTCATCGACGAGAGCAACAAGGCCGCCCAGGCCGCCGGTCAGAGCTCGTCGGCCACCGCGACCTACCCGGTGTCGATCGACGCCACCTGTGACGGCAAGAAGGCGGCGACCTTCGAGTACGACCTGGCGCTCAACGTGCCGAAGCCGGTCACCGCAGTCCCGTCCACTGGGATCGGTCTGAACTTCGCCGGCGACGCGGCCCTCGTGAAGGGCAAGTGGCTCATCACCGCCCTGACCATCTGCGACCTCATCGGCCAGAACCCGGCCACGCCGACCATCGGTCAGCGGTGCCAGGACGCGGCCCTCGGTTGATTCAGAGCCGCCGGCGGGCGATCGCCCGAGCCGGAGCCCTGCTCGTGATCGTGGCCGGTGCCTTCATGGCACCGGCCACGGTCGCGTCCGCCGCCGGGAAGCGCTGCCCCGCCGGCACCGAGGATGCGGTGATCGCCGCCTACGCCGACGTGTTCAGCCGCGCCACCCCGCTCCCCGCCGACCAGCGCGCCGCGAGCCTCGACGGCGCCGACCGTCCGGCGGTGCGGGCCCTGCTCGACACCTGGCTGGCGAGCCCGATCGGGGCGTCGACCACGGTGACCGTCAACGACGTACGGTGCCGGTCGGCCAGCCGGGCCGGGGTCGACGCCGACCTCGTGCTCGCCGGCGTGCCGCTCCCCGAGGTGATGCCCACCGGCCGGGCCGTGCGGGAGAACGGGACGTGGAAGGTCGCGACATCCACCTTTTGCACCCGGATGATCCTCGAGGACCCCGCGCTGGCCGACGCCGGCGTCTGCGCCCGCTGACCCCGCTGCGCACGAGCGCACGAGCGTGCGGACGTGCGGACGTGCGGGCGTGCGGCTCAGATCTCGCCGTGGACGGCGGGGAGCAGCCGCTCGGAGATGTCGCCGAGCTCCTCCCTCGTGCCGCTCAGGACCACCCGGCCCTTGGCCAGCACGACGACGTTGTCGGCGAGCGTCAAGGCCTGGTGCACGTGCTGCTCGACGATCATCAGCGCACAGCCCGAGTCGCGGATGGTGCCCAGGGTCTCGTAGACCTCGTCGATGATGACGGGCGCGAGCCCGAGCGACAGCTCGTCGGTGATGAGGAGCTGCGGACCCCGCACGAGCACCCGGGCCAGGGAGAGCATGCGCTGCTCGCCGCCCGAGAGGGTGCCGGCGAGCTGGCGGCGCCGCTCCCCCATCCGGGGGAACAGCTCGTAGGCCTGCTCGAGCTTGCCCTTGGTGCCGCGCCGGCCGAAGACCTCGCGGAAGGTGAGGACCAGGTTCTCCTCGACCGTGAGCGAGGCGAACACCGACCGGCCTTCGGGGGCGTGCACGATCCCCATCTGGGCGAGCTTGTACGGCCGGCGGCCGGTGACGTCCTCGCCTTCCCACAGGAGCTGGCCGGCGGTAGGCCGGATCAGCCCCGACGCCACCCGCACGACCGTGGTCTTGCCCGAGCCGTTGGCCCCGAGCAGGGCGAGCACCGACTGCGGCGGGATGGCGATGTTCACGCCGAAGAGCGACCGGAACGGCCCGTAGCCCGCGTGGATGTCGCGGAGCTCGAACAGGAGGTCGGGCGGGCCGACCGTGGGCGGGGCCGTGGGCTCGGTCGCGGTGCTCATTCGCTGCTCCCGAGGTAGGCCTTCCGCACCGCGGCGTCGTTGAACACGTCGTCGGTCGGCCCGGACGCGATCAGGGTCCCGAAGTCGAGCACGTAGAGCCGGCTCACCAGGCTCTGCACCATGTCGACGTCGTGCTCCACCAGCAGCACCGCGAACTCGTGCTCCTCCTGCACCTTGGCCAGCCGGGCCGAGAACGCCGCGGTCTCGCGCACGTCGAGGCCCGACGACGGCTCGTCGAGGAGCAGCAGCTTCGGACGCGTCATCAGCGCCCGGCCCAGCTCGACCAGCCGACCCCGACCGAGGCTCAGCATCTCGGCCGGCTGGTCGGCCTCGTTGCCGAGCCGCAGCAGGTCGACCATGGCGTCGGCCCGGGCCCGTTCGTCCCTGGTGGGCTTCGACCGGTTGAGGAGGTCCTTCCAGAGCCGCCCGTCGTCTCGGTGGGCGCGGTCGGCGACGATGAAGTGGTCCCGCACGGACATGCCCGCGAACAGCTCGAGCCGCTGGAAGGTGCGGCCGAAGCCCAAGCGAGCCCGCTTGAAGATGGGCAGCCCGGTGACGTCGCGCCCGTCGAACACCACGGTGCCCTCCTCGGGGCGCAGGATGCCGAGGAGGCAGTTGAAGAAGGTCGTCTTCCCGGCGCCGTTGGGGCCGATCAGGCCGACGAACTCGCCGGGGGCAACGCTCAGGTCGACCGCGTGCAGCGCGGTGATGCCCGCGAAGCGCTTGGTGACGCCCCGGGCGTCGAGCAGCGCGCCCTCGACCGGCGGCCGGGGCCGGGGGGTCAGGTCCTCCACCGTGGTCATTCAGCCCCTCCCGTGGGCGCCAGCTCCGCGAGGGACGGCAGCTCCTCGGGCAGGTCGTCCTCGGCGACGGGGACGCCCGGAGCGACATCGACCTCACCCATGACCAGCTCGTTCACCCCACCCTGGACCTGACCGATCCACGACACCCACACGATCACGGCGATCAAGCCGAGGAAGTAGAGCGGCTGGTTGCGGCCGGGGAGACCATCGATGATCTCGAACTCGTTGGGGCTCCACCCCTTCGACGCCCAGTAGCAGAGGAACGTGCCGAGCGCGATCCAGATCGTGGGGGCCCGCCCCTCGCGCCACGTGATCGGTGGCCTGCGGAAGTCCTCGAGCCGCGCGACCCGCTCGATCTGCACCGGCAGCACGAAGAACGCGGCGATGGCGAACCCGCAGACGAGCCCGACCACCATCCCGATCCAGGGCGCCACGTCGATGGCGATGCCGGGATCGTCGAACGCCGGGGTGCGGACCTCCACCGAGGTGAGGACCCAGCCCAGGAGCACGCCGGCCACGGCGCCGCCGGCCATGATCCACCACCCCCACGCGTAGCCGCCCTTGCCCACCAGGAACGACTGGGTGCGCACCATGAAGAAGAGCGCGTACAAGACGCTGATCCCGCCGCAGACGACCAGCAGCCAGACCGGAAGACCACCCTCGGCCCCGATGATCTTGCGGACGATGAGCGCGGCGAACAGCACGAGCATCGGCACCAGCGCCGGGAGCGTCGCGCGCTGGGTGGGCACGTACCCCCGGGGCTTCTCCGTGAGCTCGGCCGCCTTGGCCTTGAGCAGGACCGACTTGCGACGGGCGAGGATGCTCATCCGCGTGCGGAACTCCACCATCCCCTCGGGGTGGCGGGCGTACGTGATGGCTCCGAAGCCGAAACCGATGAGGGCGATGCTCGCCTCCATCCCGAAGTAGTCCGAGAGCAGCCACTGGAACAGCACGAAGCTGATGGCCGCGTTCACGGCGCCGTCGACCGTGCGTGCGCCGAGCGAGACGACCAGCACCACCCATGCGGCGCCGAACAGCGCCTGGTACTCCTGGGTGTCGAAGCGCACGACGCTCGAGTTCATGGCGAAGATCCCGCCCGCGAGCCCCGCGATGCCGGCCGACAGCGCGAAGAGCAGGATCCGCTGGCGGGTGCCGTTGATGCCGATGGAGGCGGCCGCGGTCTCGCTGCCCCGCAGCGCGGTGAAGTAGCGGCCGGTCGTGCCACTCCGGACGAAGATGACGAGGAAGCCCACGACGGCGAAGCAGGCGAACACGAACAGGAGATACCGCTGGTCGGGATCGAGCCAGCCGCTCCCGGTGAGGAAGTCCGGCCGGGGCACATCGAGGCCCTGGGGACCACCGGCCACCGACCCGTTGCTGAACACGATGTTCTGGGCCATCAGCCCGAACGCGAGCGTTGCGAGGGTCAGGAAGATCCCGCCGAGGCGCAGCCCGGGGATCGCGAGCAGGACGCCGACGATGACGGCGAACACGACGCCGACGACCAGGGCCAGGAGCACCGGCCAGCCGTTCTCCGCCGCCAGGTTCGCCGTCGTGTAGCCGCCGATGCCGGCGAACGCCGCCTGGCCGAGCGACACCTGCCCCCCGAGCCCCGTGAACACAGTGATGGAGAGGAACGCGATCGCGAGGGTGAACGCATCGGTGAAACGGAACACCCACACGTCGGTCATGGCGAACGTCGCCACGAGCAGGAACACCGCGATGAACACGTAGAACGCGATCCGCGACGTCTTCGCGAGCGAACGGTCCTTGTACTGGTGCGCCATCGCCGGCGGCGGCGGGTCCACCCCCGACAACGGATCGGTGATGTCGCGCCGCCCCTTGAACGCCGGGAGGAAGATCAGCAACAGGAACAGCGCCAGGAACGGCAGCGCCGGACGAACCCCGGTCTGAATGTTCTGCGGCCACTCGTACTCGTAGCTGAACCCGATGATCGCCCGCTGGCCCACCCCGAGGATCGCGGCACCGAGGAGCGCCAACGGGATGCTGGTGAGCCGGCCGAACGCCGCGGCGGACACCGCGGCGACCAGCAGCAACGTGTACGGGATCGAGTCGATCGACAGGTCGGGCGCGATGAGCACGCCCGCGAGCCCGGCCAGGAAGCTCGACAGCATCCACGCCGCCATGCTCACCCGTTCGCTGTTGACCCCGGCGAGCTCCACCATGCGGAAGCTCTCGACGATGGCCCGCATCTGGAGGCCGAGCGCCGTGTACCGGAACAGGATGCCGAGCAGGACCACGGCGGTGATCGTGATGATCACGACCGTCATCCGGTCGGGTGAGACCACGTAGTCGCCGAAGCGGAACACCTGGTCGTCACCGGCGAGCTCGGACATCCCGACCAGGTCGGCGACGCTCGGGGCGTTGAACTGGGGCTGCACGCCACTGACCACTGCCTTGATGATCTCGGGCAGCGCCACGAACAGACCCAGCGACGAGACGAGCTTCACCACCCAGTTGGCGTTGCGCATGTACCGGAACAGCGCCCGGTCGAGGAGCAGCCCGAAGAGCGGGGCGACGACGAAGACCGACATCACGAAGGCCAGCCAGGTGGGCCAGCCCCCCTCCGTCAGCTCGTACATGATCGCGGCCGACATGAACGCCTGCGCGCCGAAGGCCAGGTTGAAGACTCCGGAGGTCTTGTAGGTCAGGACGAGACCGATCGCGACCAATCCGTAGATGCACCCGACGGGGAAGCCCTCGATGAAGTACTGGACCCAGTCGTTGAACGCCACGTGGGCTGCCTACCCGATCTCGTCGCTCCGGCCTGGGGGCTCGCCCGTCAGAAGGTCGGCTCCGGCTCGCCGGGCCCGATGAACTTCGGCGATGTGAGGGTCGCCGCGTAGGGGTTCTCGGGGAAGCAGACGAAGGGCTTGCCGGGCTGCCCGTAGACCGACTTGAACTTGCCGTCCTCGACCTGGACGAACGCCGTGCAGCCCACGCTGTTCGCCGGGGTCGGGCCGTGTGCCGTCGTCCAGTCGATGCGTGAGCGAGTGCCGTTGGCCGTCCAGTCGGTGATCCCGTTGATCGTGTCGACCACCGAGGCCTGCGTGAAGCCCTTGCCCGCCTTCTTGATGCCCTCGTGCATCAGCATGGCGTTCTGCCAGCCCACGAGCAGGTGCTCGTTCGGCGCGAGCTTGCGCTTCTTCATCTCCTTGAGGAAGCGCTGCATCTCCGGGGAGTACTTGGCCTGGTCGAAGGGAAGGAAGCTCATGGCGAAGGTGAAGTTCCCCAGCTCGTCGCCGAGGTCCTCGAGCACCGCCTCGCGGTAGCCCTCGGGTGCGTACCACTTCACATCGTTGAGTCCGGCCTGGATGAGCGCGCGCTGGAAGTTGACCGCCCCGTTGAGGTCCATGCACGGACCGACGAAGTCGACGCCCTTCTCCTTCATGGCCTGCACGGCGGCGGAGATGTCGTTGGCGGAGAAGCCGAACGACAGGCTGCGGTCAGAGACGGCCGGGGGCGGGCCCCAGCGGGCGAAGGAGGCCTCCAGCGACTTCGAGCAGTCGGACGACTGCGGCGAGGAGCCGTACGCGAGCGTTGCCGCCGCGTCCGCGCCTTCCTGCTGCGCGATGTACACGGGCGCGAGGTTGAAGCAGCCGACACCGAAGCAGAGCCACGAGCCCTTGTCGCCGAAGAGGTTGGGCCCGGTCGACCAGTCGTCCTGGATGTTCCATCCGAACGTCGGCACGCCCTTGTCGGCGAGGTACTTGGCGCTCGCGAAGGTCTGCGTCGACATGATGACGGCGAAGACGTCCTTCTCCTCCACCAGCGAACGCGCGGCGAGGAGGTTCTTCGAGTCGCGGGTCTGGTCGTCGAGGACGGCGACCATCTCGAACTTCCGCCCGTCGACGCCGCCCTTCTTGTTCAGGCTGTCGAAGTAGGCCTGCGCGCCCACGGCGACGTCGGCGTACGGCGCGCCGGTGGGGTTGGTCTTGCCGACGACGGCTCCGACCCGGATCGTCTTGTTGTCGACACCGGGCACGGAGCCCGACGAGGACTGCGCGCCAGCCGGGGCGGCCACGCCGGCCATCGCCACCGCGACGGCCAAGGCCGACAGGACCACGAAACCGCGTGACTTGCGCATCGAACTCCCCCTCAGACGTTCGTACGATCGGCCGCACTCTAACCAAAGTTCCGATGACGCACACGTCAGGTCTGAAATGTGCGTTCCGGCACGCAATCATGGGGGGATGGCCGGAACCCTCGTGTGCTTCCACGCCCACCCCGACGACGAAGCGATCCAGACCGGCGGCTCGATCGCGCGTGCCGCGTCCGAAGGCCACCGCGTCGTGCTCGTCTTCGCAACCCGCGGCGAGCTCGGCGAGGTCGACGACGGCGTGCTCGCGCCCGACGAGACCCTGGGCGACCGCCGCAGCCGCGAGTGCGTCGCGGCGGCCGAGATCCTGGGCGCCGCCCGGGTCGCCTTCCTCGGCTACCACGACTCCGGGATGGCCGGCGATGCCGCCAACGACGACCCGGCCGCGTTCTGGCGGGCCGACGTCGACGAAGCGGCTGCCCGTCTCGCCGCCCTCCTCCGGGAGGAGTCGGCCGAGGTGCTCACGGTCTACGACGACCACGGCGGCTACCACCACCCCGACCACATCCAGGTGCACCGGGTGGGCGTGCGGGCCGCCGCGCTCGCCGGCACGCCGCGGGTCTACGAGGCGACGGTCGACCGCGAGCACTTCATCGAGGCGCTCCGGGCCTCCGCCGCGCTCGCCGACGAGCACGGAGTCGAGATCCCCGGAGACCTTCCCGACCCGGAGGAGTGGGCCGACCACTTCACCCCCTCGGCGCTGATCACCACCCGGGTCGACGTCTCCGACCGGCTCGACCAGAAGCGGGCCGCGCTGCGCGCCCACGGAAGCCAGATCGGCGAGACGTCGTTCTTCCTCTCGATGCCCGACGAGGTCTTCGCGCTCGCATTCGGCACCGAGTGGTTCATCCGCCGCAACGCCCCCGAAGGGACCCGTGAGACATGGCTGTTCGACTGACCCGCCGCCGACCCGCCGCCCCCCGGCGCACTGCCGGCGCGGTGCTCGCGCTGCTCGTCGCCGCAGTGCCGCTCGTGGGCGTGCTCGGCACCCCCGCTGGCGCGGCGAAGGCGCCGAAGTACTCGCAGCCCGGGCCCTACGCCGCGGGCGTGACCACGCTCGACCTCCCCGATCGGAAGGTCGAGGTCTGGTACCCGGTGAAGGAGAAGGCGGCGGCCGGGGCCGTCCCCGCCAGCTTCGACCTGATCCAGAAGGTGCCGCCCGCGATCGTCGGCCTGCTCCCCGCCGGTGCGTCCGTCGTCGTGGAGACCGACGCCTCTCGCGACCTTCCCGCGGCCCAGAGGAAGGGCGGGTTCCCGCTCGTGCTCATGGCGCACGGCACCGCCGGCTACCGCGAGCAGATGCACTTCCTTGCGTCGCACCTCGCGTCGTGGGGCTTCGTCGTCGCCTCGCCCGACGTCACCGAGCGCAGCCTCGGGACCCTGCTCGGCACCTTCCTCGGCACGCCCGCGCCGCCGGCGGTCGACGACGTCACGACGATGCGGGCGACGGAGGCACTGGTGCGCGCCGAAGGCGACCGCGCCGGCGGCCCGCTCGAGGACCGGGTCAAGGCGGACCGAGTGGCGATCACCGGTCAGTCGGCGGGGGGGAACACCGCGCTGCGGTACGGCGCCGAGCCCGGTCTGGTGACCGCCATCCCGATCTCGGCGAGCGGCTACAGCTCGCAGACCGGCACGTACGTGACCTTCCCCGACGTCCCGGTGATGTTCGTCACCGGCGCCGCCGACAGCGTGGTGCCGCTCGCCAACGTGCAGGCCGGCTTCGGCGCCGCGAACGCACCCACCCGCCTGGTCGTGATCGACGCCGCCGGTCACGCCAGCATGGCCGGGATCTGCCCCATCGGCGGGCCCGGCGGGCTCGTCGGCCTCGCGGAGACCAACAAGTTGCCCGTCCCCGACGGCCTCAAGCGCCTCGCGTCCGACGGCTGCGCCAACCCGGCACCCGACCCCGATCCCGCGTGGGCCCCGATCAACCAGGCGGTGACCGCCCAGCTGCGCGATGCCTTCGGGATCGACAAGCGCCCGAAGGGGCTGAACCAGAGGACGTTCGACAAGTTCGCCCCCGTGGCCGTGCAATACCAGGAGCGGCGCTCGTGAGTACCCCGCGATGACCTGGCTGCTCCTCGTCGTCGGGCTGTTCACGCTCGCGCTCGGGGTCAACGTCCTCTTCCCCACCCGCACGCTGGTGGGGTTGGTGGTCGGCTTCATGGCCGAGTGGCTCGTCGCCGAGCTCGCGCACTGGACGTTGCTCGTCCTCGGCGCGGCCGTGGTGGTGCTGGTCGCCGCGGGTGGCGCCGACCAGTGGCCGGGGTTGATCGGCCTCGTCGCCGCCATCGTCGGCGCGGTGCTCATCGTGGTGGAGATGGTGCTCGCGGCCCGCAGCGGGCCGATCGTCGCCCAGGCCCTCGCCGAGGCCGGCCTCGACCCACCCGAGCGCGACCGCGGCCGGACCCGCCGGCTGCTGCTGCCGTTCTGGCTGTCGGACCGGCGCGTGGCCCGCGTGGCGAGCAACGTGCGCTACGCCGAGGGCGACGGGCGGCGCCACCTCCTCGACGTGTACCGGCCGCGCGGCGGCTGCATCGGCGCGCCGGTGCTGCTCCAGATCCACGGCGGCGGGTGGATCATCGGGAGCAAGCGCCAGCAAGGCCGGCCGCTGATGAACCGGATGGCCGCCGACGGCTGGGTGTGCGTCGCGATCAACTACCGCCTCGCCCCGCGGGACAAGTTCCCCGCGCAGCTCGTCGACGTGAAGCTCGCGCTGGCGTGGATCCGGGAGCACATCGCCGAGTACGGCGGCGACCCGTCGCGCGTGATCGTCACGGGGGGATCGGCCGGTGGCCACCTCGCCGCACTCGCCGCGCTCACGATGGACGACCCGCGCTACCAGCCCGGGTTCGAGTCGGCCGACACCTCCGTGCTCGCGAGCGTGCCCCTCTACCCGCCGACCGACCTCGTCCCGCTGCTCACCTTCCGCGGCCGGCAGGCCAACCGCTGGGCCGCGCGCACCGCGGCGATCGTCTTCGGGGAGTCGCCGGCGGTGGATCCCGCCCGCTTCCGCGACTGGTCGCCGATCGCGCTGGTCACCCCCGGCCTGGTGCCGTTCTTCGTGATCCAGGGGGCGGCCGACAACCTCGTGCCGGTCGCGCAGACGCGCGCCTTCGTCGACGCGCTGCGCGCGCTCCCCGGGCAGCGGGTCGTCTACCTCGAGCTCCCGGGCGCGCCCCACGCGTTCGAGGTGTTCCACTCGGTGCGCTCCGAGGCGGCGATCGGCGCGATCCGGCAGTTCTGCGACGGGGTGGTCGCCGGAGTGGCGGTGAGCGACGCCGACAGCCGCGACGACGCCCAAGGCCTCGACGACAGCCCCGACGAGGAGGTCAGCGACCCGAGCGACGCCACCGCGACCGCGGCGACCGACTGAGCGACCGGTCCGACGACCACGGGGCGTAGGGCGCGATGGTGATCGACGCCAGCTCGAGCAGCACGCTGTCGTAGTTGACCCGCCAGCCGGAGAAGTCGCGCCACGCGCGCTCCCGGTCGGGTCGCAGCGGCACCCCCGCGGTGCCGAGCGTCTCGTACGCCTCGATGAACTCGGCGCGGTCGATGCTGATCGGCGCGTCGGGCGCGGGGTCGGCATCGAACGGGATGCGGTAGAGGGTGGCGATGTCGCGCAGCGCGAGGTAGCCGGCCCGGATGCACATCCCGGCCTGGGGCGACCACGGCACGTTGAGCGTCGACTGCGCGAGCGCGGCGGCGTCGAGCACGGCGCCCGCCGAGGTCACCCACGACCGGTGGGGGTTGGGCGAGCGGAAGAACGCGAGCATCGCGAAGGTGGTGTGGGTCTCCCCGAGCTCCGAGAACCAGTTCTCCCACTCGGCCCACAGCGACGGCAGGTCGTCGGTCCAGCCGACCGTGTGGTAGCGGGTGAGGAGCTCGACCGCGCTCGGGGGCGTGCCCGCCCGCGTGGCGAGGCGGGCCACGGCCAGCTCCCGCCGGGAGAACGCGCCGTAGATGGTGGGCAGGTAGCCGATCAGCAGCGCGAGGAGGGCGAGGCCGGTGCCCGCCTCGAGGAACGCGAGCACGTAGCCCCACTCGCCCTCGCCCTGCGGCGGCCGCACGAAGCCGAGCGTGAAGAACGACGACCCGCTCATCTCGAACGCGTCGGTCCAGTCGGGGAACACGAACGCCCGGAACAGCAGGGCGAAGCCGATGATCACGAGGACGATCCACACCAGCACCAGCGCGACCAGCGCGAGCGGGGCGTAGAGCGCCATCGCGCGGTCGCGGGCCTCGTAGGTGCGCAGCGGCCGGGTGAAGACGCGGAACACCTGGGAGACGGCCTGGAACACCGCCCGGGTGAGCCACGACACCACGCCGCGCGGGAGCACGAAGGTGCGCACGGCCGAGTCGAGGACGGCCCCCACCAGCACCACGCCGACGATCGCCATGAGGAGGTCCGCGGCGGTCTCCATCCCGGCAGCATCGCAGGCGCGGGCCGCGCACGCGGCAAGGGGCGGGGCCGTGGGGCCCGCCCCTCGCTTGCGCGTCCTCCGGGCGTGCCGCCCGGGTTACTGGACGATGAAGGTGGTCACCATCCCGAACATGCCGTCGTCGCTCTCGGCGTGGTTGAGGATGTGGCAGTGCCACGCCCACACCCCGGGCAGGCTCGCGTTCACCAGCACCGAGTAGCGCTCGCCCGGGGCCACGTTCACCGTGTCCATGGAGACGGGCTGGGCGAGGGGGAAGCCGTCCTTGGCGATCACCAGCTGCGGCAGGCCGTGCAGGTGCATCGGGTGGATCTGGAGGCCCTCGTTGAAGTAGTCGATCAACACCCACTCGCCCTGCTTGGCGATGGTCGGCAGGGTGGCCGGGAACGACTTGCCGTTGAGCGAGAGGCCGATCACCCCGGCGTCGTTGAGCACCATCGGGATCCGCTGGCTCACGGTCACCCCCGCCGGCACCGGCAGGTCGTCGATGAGGAATGCGCCCAGGAGGCCGTCGGGCACCTGGTGCTCGGCGTGGTGGTGGGAGTGGTACATGCCCACCGCGGGGCCCTTGGCCACGAACTCGTAGGCGAACCGCTCACCCGGCTTGATCGGCTCCTGGGTGACGTCGGGGACGCCGTCCATCTTGTTGGGCACGTCGATGCCGTGGAAGTGGATGGAGGTCGACTGCGGGAGCTGGTTGTCGAGGACCACCCGAACCTTGTCGCCCGAGCTCACCTTGATCAGCGGTCCGGGCACACTCGGCTCGCCATCGGCCGGTCCGTACGCCCACGCCCGCACCGTCTTGCCCGGCTCGACCTCCCAGTCGATGATGCGGGCAACCAGATCGAACTGCTTCGTCCCGTCGGCGAGGATCTTCGGCTCCATGGGAGGGTTGCCGATGCCCTCGGTGTTCGGGCCGTCGGTGAGCTGGCCCACGAACGCGGTGACCGGCTCCTTCATGCGCTCGTCGTCGGCGTCGCTGGTCTTCAGCAGCGCGTCCTCCGACGCGGTGCCCGCCGTCATGGCGCCATGGCCACCGGTGGCCCCGACGGTGAGCACGCCCTTCATGCCCGCCTCGGCGTGACCGGGGATCGAGCAGAACACCGCGTAGGTGCCGTGGTCGAGCCCACTGACGTCGAGCGTGGCCGACTCGCCGCCCTTGAGGTCGGGGGTGGTGAGGTCCTCCCCCTTGACGGCGAGGTTGTGGACCACCGAGCCGTCGTTGGCGACCTTGAGGAGACCGTTCGCCGGAGCGAGGTCGGCGGGGTTGATCCGGAACTCGGTCAGCGAGACCGCCGTGGCCGACGCCGCCTTCGCGGCGTCCTTGGCGTCGTTGGAGCTGCTCATCGCGGCGGCCGCGACGGCGAGGGCCGCGAACGCACACACCACGGCGATCAGCGTGAAGAGCACGGTGGTGAGTCCGAACCCCTGTTCGTCGTCGATGCGTGGGCCCATCGGGCAGTCCTCCTCCTCGGGTGGTGTCCCAGAGCCTCGCCGTGCCGATCCCCCGAAGCTCCGGGACCAAAGCCCCAACCTCCGGGCCACAGGGCCCAGGTGCACCCGCCCGCCCCCGCTGAACCCGACGAATCGGACACCGGTGGTGGCGATGGACCGCGTGGGTTCGATCGAGCCGGCCGATCGCGATGGACCCGACCGCGACCGTTCGACGGCAACCGGCCGACCGGCCGGCCGCGCCCGACCGGGGCTCAGTCGTCGGCGCGGGGTGGGCGGCGCGCCTGCTTGTGCTCCGACCGCCGGCGCTTGTCCCGGAGCCGCTGCTCCTTGGCACCCCGCGATGGGCGGGTGGGCCGGCGCGGGGCCTCCACCGCCAGGCCGTCGGCGATCCGGGTCCGCAGCCGCTCCAGGGCCAGGACCCGGTTGCGGGCTTGCGAGCGCGAGTCGGCGGCCACCGCCCGCACCACGGGACCGCACCGCTCGAGCAGCCGCTCCCGCTGGCGGGGCCCGAGGGCGGCGGAGTCGGCCACCGAGAAGCGGACCTCCACCCGCGTGTCGGAGGTGTTGGCGTGCTGGCCCCCGGGCCCGCCCGAGCGGCTGACCCGCCACTCGAGCTCGTCGAGCGGGATCCGACAGCTCCCCGTCACCCGCAGGAAGCCGCCCTCGGCGGGTCGGTCGGTGCCCACCCGACGACCGTAGCGGCGGACCCCGCACCGGCCGCGACGGGACGACCCGGTTACCGCGGAGTAGCCTCCGGGGAAGCGGGCGGCTTGACGCAGGTCGAGCGGCCCCTAATCTGTCGCCCACCGTGACCGTGGTCACGGGGAGGCGTCGCCCGTCAGAGCACCAGCAGCGCCGGACCTGGTCCGGCCGACACACCCGGCGGAGCCGGGAGAGATCGGGGGGAATCGTGGGCCAGCACCGGCACCTTCGCCGTGGCACCCGGTGGGCAGCGGTCGTCGCGACCGCGGCAGTCCTGGGCGCGACGCTCGTCGCCGGGGTCGGTGGACCCGCCGGCGCGCAGAAGTCGGGGGGCGACATCCGCTTCGGCCTCGAAGCCGAGACCACGGGCGGCTTCTGCATCCCCACGGCCCAGCTGGTCGTGTCGGGCATCCAGGTCGCCGCCGCGGTCTACGACACGCTCACCATGCCCAACACCAAGGACGAGTACGTCCCGAACCTGGCCGAGTCGGTGACCCCCAACGCCACGTTCGACCAGTGGACGATCAAGCTCCGGCCGGGCATCACGTTCCACGACGGCACCCCGCTCAACGCGGCGGCGGTCAAGCAGAACATGGACGCGTGGAAGAAGGGACGCCTGTTCCAGTTCGTGTACTCCAACATGGGTGATGTGACCGTGGTCGACGACCTCACGCTCAACGTCACCACGAAGACCCCGTGGCCGGCGTTCCCCGGCTTCCTCTACCTCCAGGGCCGGGCCGGCATCGCGGCGCCCGCGCAGCTCTCCAACACCGAGACCTGCCCCACCAACCTGATCGGCACCGGGCCGTTCAAGCTCAAGGAGTGGAAGGTCAACGAGGCTCTCACCGTCACCAAGAACGAGAGCTACTGGGAGAAGGACGCGAAGGGCAAGGCGCTCCCCTGCGCCAACTCCATCACCTTCGTGCCGATCCCCGACTCGCCGCAGCGTGAGACCCAGCTCCAGGGCGGTCAGCTCGACATGATCCACACCTCGAGCGCGCAGTCGATCGACTCGATCGAGAACAGCTCGGGTCTCGACATCGTGTTCGACCAGAAGGGCAACCGCGAGACCCGCTACTACCAGATCAACGCCTCGAAGCCGCCGTTCGACAACCCGACGGCTCGCCAGGCGCTGGCGTACGCGTTGAATACGAAGGAGATCAACACCATCCGCAACAAGGGCCTGTTCACGCTGGCCACCCAGACGATGGACTCCAACTCGCCCGGGTACCTGAAGAAGAGCACCTACCCCAAGTTCAACCTGAAGAAGGCGCAGGAGCTCGTCTCGCAGGTCAAGGCGGCCAACGGCGGCAGCTTCGACGTGACCTTCCTGACCACCAACGACTCCGAGAACGGGGCCGAGGGCCAGCTGCTCGTGGAGCAGGCCAACAAGGCCGGGATGAACGCCAAGCTCACCCAGGTCGACCAGAGCTCGCTCGTCAACGAGCTGCTCGGCGGCAACTTCTCGGTGTCCCTGGTGCGCAACTTCCACAGCGACGCCGCCTTCGGTGACGTCGCCAACTACGTGTGGTGGTCGAAGGGCTCGCCGGTGAACTTCTCGAAGTTCGACGACCCGAACGTGCAGGCCGCCCTCGACGCCGGGCGCACCTCGACCGACCCGGCCGCGCTCGCCGAGGCGTACACCACCTTCAACGAGGCCATGGGCAAGGGCGTCTACGTGGTGCCGGCGTGGTACAGCATCTGGGGCCTGGCGTCCAAGGGGATCACCGGCCAGGCCGGTGCACCGCTCCCCGACAAGAGCAAGGCGCTGGTCCTCAACGGTCGCTTCCCGGTGGAGACCCTCTGCAAGAAGTAGAAAGCGGGCTCACCGGCTCGGGGGGAGACTGGGGTGGCAGCAGCACGACTGATAGCTCGAAGATTCCTGCAGCTCTTGGTCGTGCTGCTGCTCGTCACCTTCTTCACCTTCAGCCTCGTCCGCCTGCTCCCGGGTGACCCGACCGAGACGATCATCCCGTTCGGCACCGATCAGCAACGGGCCCAGCTCAGCAAGGACCTCGGGCTCGACAAGCCGTTCCTGCAGCAGTACGTCAACTACCTGGGGGTCCCCGTCCTCAAGAGCGAGGGGACCTCCGGGCTGTTGCAGGGCGAGCTCGGCCGCAAGTACGCGACGAACCAGCCGGTCAGCGATCTGCTCAACCAGTCGCTGCCGATCTCACTGCAGCTGGTCATCTATGCCCAGTTCCTCGCGCTGGCGATCGCGATCCCGCTGGGGGTGCTGGCCGCGTACCGCTCGGGGACCCGTACCGACCGCGCCATCAACACCACCGCGTTCGCGTTCCTCGCGATCCCCAACTTCGTGCTCGCGCTCGTGCTGTCGTACTTCGTCGGCGCCCGGCTCAAATGGCTCCCCACCGCCGGCTACCAACCCGGATGGCTCGACCAGTTCTTCGACCCCGATCGCGGGTCCATGATCTTCAGCGGCTGGGAGGACAACCACATCCGCTACATGATCCTGCCCGTGATCACCCTCGCGGTCGGACAGATCGCGATCTACATGCGTCTGCTGCGCAGCGACATGATCGCGACCTTGCAGGAGAACTTCATCACCATGGCGAAGGCCAAGGGTGTGCCCAACCGGCGCATCCTCTTCCGCCACGCGCTCCGACCGTCGAGCCTGACGCTGCTCACCGTGGCCGGGCTCAACATCGGGACGCTCATCGGCGGCGCCATCGTCGTCGAGGTGATCTTCGGCATCCCCGGCCTCGGAACCCAGATCGCCGTGGCAATCTCCGCACGCGAGTACGTCGAGCTGCAGAGCTACATCCTCGTGCTCGCGTTCTTGTTCGTGATGATCAACTTCGTCGTCGACTTCCTCTACATCGTGCTCGACCCCAGGATTCGCCGTGCCCGCGCCGCCGCCTGACGACATCCCCATTCCGGGGCCCGAGGGCCAACGCGACCTCGATCGCTACGCCGAGGACTCCCTCGACTCCGGCCTCGCGGTCGCCCAGACCCAGCTCTACGTGTCGGCCGTGGAGGTCGGCGGGGAGGGCCGTCGCCGGGGGAAGGGCCTCGGGCTCGGGGCCTGGCTCGCGATCGGCTGGCTCACGTTCATCGTCGCCGTCTCCGTCCTCGCCCAGCTCGGCATCCTGCCGCTGAAGAGCCCCACCGAGTCGTTCAGTGAGTGCGCGCGACTGGGCCCGTTCGCCAAGGAGGGCACCGCCCCGGGCCACCTCCTCGGCTGCGACAGCAACGGCCGCGACATGATCGCTCGCATGGCGTACGGCGGCTGGTCGTCGCTGGTCGTGGCCACCGGTGCGGTCCTGTTCGGCCTGGTCTTCGGCGGCATCCTCGGGTTGCTGGCCGGCTTCTTCGGGGGCAAGATCGACGCCGTCATCACGTCGGTGTTCAACGTGTTCCTCGCGATCCCGGCCGTGGTGCTCGCACTCGCCCTCGTCGCGTTCCTCCAGGGTGCGGCGAGCTCGGGTTCCGGCGGCGACAACGTCGATCCGAAGCTGCTCCTGATCCTCGCGATCGGCATCGTGTCGGTGCCCCTGCTCGGCCGGATCACGCGCGCCTCCGCACTCACGTGGTCCCAGCGCGAGTTCGTCCTCGCCGCGCGCGCCCAGGGAGCCAAGCCCATGCGGATCATGGTCCGCGAGGTGCTCCCCAACGTGGTGCCGGCGATGATGTCGATCGCCCTGCTCGCCATCGCCATCGCCATCGTCGCCGAGGGCACGTTGAGCATCCTCGGCGTGGGAGTGCGCCCGCCGACCCCGTCGTGGGGCAACATCATCGGCCTCGACCGTGGCCGCATCAAGGAGTCGCCCCACATCGTGTTCCTCCCGGCGATCCTGATCTTCTTCACCGTCCTCAGCCTGAACTTCCTCGGCGACGTCGTCCGGGCGAAGCTCGACGTGCGGGAGAGTGCCGTATGACCCAGCCGGCGTCTGCACCCACCGTCTCGACGGCCGGACCCTCGGAGCCGCTGCTCCAGGTCGAGGACCTGCGCACCCACTTCGAGACGCCGCGCGGCATCGTGCGCGCAGTCGACGGCGTGTCGTTCACGCTCGCGCGCGGCAAGACGCTCGGCGTCGTCGGCGAGTCCGGTTCGGGCAAGACCGTGCTGTCCCGCTCGATCATGGGGCTCCTCCCCAAGCGGGGGACCATCAGGGAGGGGTCGGTCCGCTTCGACGGCACCGAGATCACCGAGCTCTCGCCGAAGGAGATGCGCGACTTCTGGGGCGCCCGGATGTCGATGATCTTCCAGGACCCCATGACGTCACTGAACCCGGTGATGAAGATCGGCAAGCAGATCACCGAGTCGATCCGCCAGCACCTCGACGTCGACAAGAAGTACGCGAACGAGCTGGGCGAGAACCTGCTCAGGTCGGTGCGCATCCCCGAGCCCGAGCAGCGGCTCAAGGAGTACCCCCACCAGCTGTCGGGCGGCATGCGTCAACGGGTCTGCATCGCCGTTGCGCTGGCGTGCGGACCGGCCCTCCTGTTCGCCGACGAGCCCACCACGGCCCTCGACGTCACCGTGCAGGCCCAGGTCCTCGACCTGATGGCCACCCAGCAGCGCGAGCGGTTCATGGCCATCGTGCTCATCACCCACGACCTCGGCGTGGTCGCCGGACGCGCCGACGAGATCGCGGTGATGTACGCCGGCCGCATCGTCGAGAAGGCGCCGACGAGCGTGCTCTTCTCCGACATGAAGATGCCCTACACCGAGGCACTGCTCTCCTCGATCCCGAAGATCGAGCACCCGTCGCACACCCGGCTCAACACGATCCCCGGACGACCGCCCAACCTCGTCACCCCACCGCAGGGCTGCAAGTTCGCGCCCCGGTGCACGTACGTCCAGCCCCGTTGCCTCGAGGAGGACCCGCCGCTGATGCCCGGCACCCAGCCCGGACACGAGTACCGATGCTGGTTCCCGGTCGGCACGCCGGAGGGGGCCGAGGCGCTCGCCCGCAACCGGGCCGACCAGGCCGTGACGGGAGGGGCAGCCTGATGGCCGGGAGCGGAACCGCGCACCTGCGGGGCGACGGCGACTCGCTGCTGCGGGTCGAGCACCTCCTCGTCGAGTTCCCGGTCGGTCGCAGCGGCCTGAAGGTCAACGCCGTCACCGACGTCTCCTTCGACATCCTCGAGGGCGAGACCCTCGGGATCGTCGGCGAGTCGGGCTGCGGCAAGTCGACGACCGGCCGGGCGGTCATGCAGCTGCCCCCGCCCAAGGGCGGCCGGGTCGTCTACGACGGCGTCGAGCTGACCTCGCTCAAGGGCGAGGACCTGCGGGCCATGCGCCCGCGGCTGCAGATGATCTTCCAGGACCCGATCTCGTCGCTGAACCCCCGCCGCAAGGTGAAGGACATCGTGCGCGAGGGCCTCGACATCTGGAACATCGGCGACAAGGACTCGCGCGACGCCAAGGTGCTCGAGGTGCTCGAGGCCGTGGGCATCGACCCGGCCAACGTGGAGCGGCGGCCGCACGAGTTCTCCGGAGGCCAGTGCCAGCGCATCTCGATCGCCCGCGCCGTGGTGACCGACCCGAAGCTCATCATCTGCGACGAGCCGGTGTCGGCCCTCGACGTGTCGGTGCAGGCCCAGATCCTGAACCTGCTCGAGGACATGAAGGCGCGCTACGGACTCACCCTGGTGTTCATCGCCCACGACCTCGCGGTCGTGAAGAACGTCAGCGACCGGGTGATGGTCATGTACCTCGGCAAGGTGTGCGAGGTCGCCGGGCCCGACACGCTCTACTCGCAGCCGGCGCACCCGTACTCGGCCGCGCTGCTCGCCGCGATCCCCGTCCCCGACCCGGGCACCCGCCCCGACGCCCAGCAGGTGCTCGGCGGCGAGATCCCCTCCCCCATGGAGCCGCCCAGCGGCTGCCGCTTCCGCACCCGCTGCCCGCGGGCCCAGCCGCAGTGCGGGCAGGAGGAGCCCGAGCTGCGCGAGGTGGCGCCAGGCCAGTACGTGGCGTGCCACTTCCCGCTCGAGCCCGGAGAGGCGCTCACCTTCGGCGGGCCGCCCTCGGTGTCGATCTAGACGTCGATCCCGCCGGGCGCGACCTCGGCGTCAGTCGCCGCAGCCGCTGCGCACCTGGCGTCCGCCCAGCACCGACGCGAAGAAGTCGAGCACGTCGTCGTGGGCGGCGTCGAGCACGCTCACGTGATCGGCGCCCGCGTAGACGCGGTAGTCCACGACCGTGCCCTTTCGGCAGGCCCGCGCGACGTAGGCGTCGGCCTCGTCGATCGGGGTCAGCCAGTCGGTCTCCCCCTGCCAGTACATGACCGGGACGGACCTCCGGAGCCCGGCCGCGTTCTCCCGGACCCGGGACTGCCACGCCTCCACGGCGCCCGGATCGGTGCCGAACACCACCCGGGGGTCCCCATCCTCGAAGGCGGCCATGATGTCGAACGCGCAGCCGTTCAGCGCCTGCACCTGGTCGGCGCTGGCCGCGCCCAGGAGGCGCATCGCGGCGATCTCGGGGTACGCGCCCTGGTAGCCGAGCGCACCCATCACGAGGAAGCCGACATCGCCGAACCTGTCGATCGTGTGGTCGATGAACGCACCGGGCGCGGCGACCGCGGCGCCGGGCGCCACCCCTCGAAGCGCGATCTCGGGCGCGTAGCGGGCGGCGAGCTCACCGGCGAACAAGGTGGCGTGCCCGCCCTGGGAGTGCCCGTACACCACCGCCTTCCGGTTGGCGCCGGTCGGCAGTGCCCGCGCCGCCCGGATGGAGTCGAGCACCGACCGACCCTCGCTGCCACCGACGAGGTACGGGTGGATGCCGTCGGTCCCGAGCCCGGCATAGTCGGTGGCGGCGACCACGTACCCGGCGTCGAGGAGCTCGAGGATCCACGGGACCGTGTCGACCGGTGCGGGGCCACGCGACGGCGCACACCCGTCACCCAGGCCGGCGGTGGCGTGCGCCCACGCGACGACCGGACGCCCACCCGCGGGCGGGGGGCCGTCGGGCGCCACGACGAATCCGCTGACCGCGATGTCGTCGCCGGCTTCGTCCCGGGAGGCGTAGACGACCTGCCACGCCCGAGCCCCGGGAGGCGCCGGGATCCGCCGGTGCTCCAGCACCTCACCGGGAGCGCTGCGGCGCGGCGCCGTCGCCTGGGCCGACGCGGCCGGAACGGCGGCGCCCAGGAGGAGCACCGCCACCACGGTCGCCACGAGAGCCCGGGTGGGCCGTCCCGTCACCCTTCCATGGTGGCAGGCGGACCCAGCGCGACGGCCATCACCTTCTGCTTCACCCCGCACGAAGGGAGCGCGGGGGTCAGCCGGGGCGCGTCATCTCGGCGGGCTTGATGATCTCGTCGTACTGCTCGGCGGTGAGGTGACCGAGCTCGACGGCCGACTCCTTCGCCTTGAGCCCGTGCTTGTGGGCGTGCTTGGCGATGGCGGCCGCGTTGTCGTAGCCGATCGCCTCGTTGAGGCCGGTCACCAGCATCAGCGAGTTGTCGACGTACTCCGCGATCTTCTCGCGGTCGGCCTCCACACCCTCGATGGCGAACTGCCGGAAGTTGACGCACGCGTCGCCGAGCAGGTCGACCGAGTGCAGGAAGTTGAAGATCATCACCGGCTTGAACACGTTGAGCTCGAAGTTGCCCTGCGAGCCCGCGATCCCGATCGTGGCGTCGTTGCCCAGCACCTGCACGCAGACCATCGTCAAGGCCTCGCTCTGGGTGGGGTTGACCTTGCCCGGCATGATCGACGAGCCGGGCTCGTTCTCCGGCAGGATCAGCTCACCCAGGCCGGCTCGGGGGCCCGACGCCAGCCACCGGACGTCGTTGGCGATCTTCATCAGCGACACTGCGAGGGTCTTGATCGCACCGTGCGCGAACACGACGGCATCGTGGGCCGCCAGCGCCGCGAACTTGTTGGGTGCCGACACGAACGGCAGCCCGGTGAGCTCCGCGATCTTCTGCGCGCAGCGATCGGCGAACTCGGGGTGGGTGTTGATCCCGGTGCCGACCGCCGTGCCGCCGATCGCCAGCTCGTAGAGGCCCGGCAGCACCAGCTCGATGCGACGCAGGTCGTCGTCGAGCTGGTGCACGTAGCCGCCGAACTCCTGGCCGAGCGTGAGCGGTACGGCATCCTGGAGGTGGGTGCGTCCGATCTTGACGATGTCGGCGAACTCCTCGGCCTTCTCCGCGAGGGCGTTGCGCAGCGCCCGCACCGCCGGGACCAGCTCGTGCACGACCTCTTCGGCGGCGGCGATGTGCATCGCCGTCGGGAAGGTGTCGTTCGACGACTGCGAGCGGTTCACGTGGTCGTTGGGGTGGATCGGCGTCTTCGAGCCCCGCTCCCCGCCCGCCAGCTCGATCGCCCGGTTGGAGATGACCTCGTTGACGTTCATGTTCGTCTGCGTGCCCGAGCCCGTCTGCCACACGAACAGCGGGAACTCGTCGACGTGCTCGCCGTCGAGGATCTCGTCGGCCGCGCGCACGATCAGGTCGCACTGCTCGTCGGTGAGCTTCCCGAGGTCGCGGTTGACCAGGGCCGCGGCCTTCTTCAGGATGGCCATGCCCCGGATGACCGCGTCGGGCATCTGGTCGTCGCCGATGGAGAAGTGGTGCAGCGACCGCTGGGTCTGCGCGCCCCAGTAGCGGTGGTGCTCGACCTCGATCGGCCCCATGCTGTCGCTCTCGGTGCGGGTGGGCACCCCGGTTGCCTCGCTCATCGCAGACCTCCTCGGATCCGGCGGGAACGGTAGTGCGCGGACCCCCGACGGACCTGATCCGCCCGCAGCGCCGCGGCCTGCGTCGCCGGCGAGGTCAGTCGGTCGGGAGGTGGCGATCCAGGTACGGGTGCAGCACCGGGCGGAGCAGGCCGGCGGTGCGGGCCAGCGCAGCCGTGGTCGGGTCGGCCGTGATCACGAGACGGTCCCGCTCGATGCCCGTGGCGATCGCCTTCGCCACCGCCGCCGCCGGGCGCGGGGCGATCCCGCCCGAGATCCGCCGCGTCACGTCGGGCTTGTGCGCGTTCTCGCGGTCGAAGCCGGGGGTCTCGGTGTCGGGCGGGTACGCGCAGGCGACGGTGACGCCGTACGGCTTGAGCTCGGGGCGCAGGGTCTCGGCCAGGCCGCGGACCGCGTGCTTCGCCGGCGCGTAGGCGCTGTAGCCGTAGATCCCGACGAACGCGACCGTCGACGACACCAGCACGAGATGGCCGCGCCGGCGCTCGACCATCGCCGGCACCACCGCACGGACCGCGTGCAGCGTGCCGAAGTAGTCGACCTCCATCTGGTCGCGGAACACCGCGGCGTCCAGGTCGACGAACCGGCCGGGGTGGGCGTAGCCCGCGCTGGTCACCAGCACGTCGACCGGCGCCACCGAGGCGGCGAGGCCGTCGACGGCCGCCCCGAGCGCGGCGGCGTCGGTGACGTCGGCGGCGGCGACCGCGACCGTGGCCCCGGACGCGACCGCCC
>VGCA01000013.1 GCA_016870245.1 Actinomycetota bacterium
CCGGGGCCCGGTGCGGTCGAGCGCGACCACCGCGACCGCGAGGTCGTCCCCACCCCGGCCGAGGCCGGGGGCGGTGACGGGCCCGACATGGGCGCCTTCGACCACGACGACGACCAGCAGGCCGCGTTCGGCGAGGGCGGATCCCGCCGCCGCCGCCGGGGTCGGGGCCGCAACCGGGGCGGGTTCGAGGGCGACGTCCGCCCGGGCATGGAGCCGTCGGGTGAGCCGGTCGACGTGAAGGGTCTGCTCGAGCTGCGCGACGAGGGCTACGGCTTCCTGCGCACCACCGGCTACCTGGCCGGCGCCAGCGACGTGTACGTCTCGGCGTCGCAGGTGCGGCGCTTCGCGCTGCGCAAGGGCGACTACCTCGAGGGCGCCTCGCGCCCGCAGGCCAGCAACGAGAAGTACCCGGCGCTGCTGCGGGTCGACACCGTCAACGGGCTCTCCACCGACGAGGCCCGCCAGCGGCCCCGGTTCGAGGACCTCACCCCGCTGTTCCCCGACGAGAAGCTCCGCCTTGAGCAGCCCGGGAACCCCGGCGCGATCACCGGGAGGATCGTCGACCTCGTGGCCCCCATCGGGAAGGGCCAGCGGGGCCTCGTGGTGTCGCCGCCCAAGGCGGGCAAGACCACGATCCTCAAGCACATCGTGCATTCGATCGAGCACAACGACCCGGGCGTGCACCTGATGGTGCTGCTCGTCGACGAACGCCCCGAGGAGGTCACCGACATGCGCCGCCACGTGCAGCGCGGCGAGGTGATCGCGAGCACCTTCGACCGGCCGTCCGAGGAGCACACCCAGGTGGCCGAGCTCACCATCGAGCGGGCGAAGCGGCTGGTGGAGATGGGCAGGGACGTCGTGGTCGTGCTCGACGGCATCACCCGCCTCGCCCGGGCCTACAACCTCGCGGCGCCCGCGTCGGGGCGGATCCTCTCGGGCGGGGTCGACTCCACCGCGCTGTACCCGCCGAAGCGGTTCTTCGGCGCCGCCCGCAACCTGGAGGAGGGCGGCTCGCTCACCATCCTGGCGACCGCGCTCGTGGAGACCGGCTCGAAGATGGACGACGTGATCTTCGAGGAGTTCAAGGGCACCGGCAACATGGAGCTGCGGCTCGACCGGCGCCTCGCCGAGCGGCGGATCTACCCGGCGATCGACGTGCAGGCGTCGAGCACCCGGCACGAGGAGCTGCTGTTCACCCCGGGTCAGCTCAACCAGATCTGGAAGCTGCGCCGGGTCCTCAACGCCCTAGAGGACGGCGCCGGCCTCGAGCTCCTCATCGACAAGCTCAAGACCACCAAGACGAATGACGAGTTCCTCACCGAGATGGCCAAGGCCCCGGCCCCGGGCGGCTGAGCCCCGCCGGGACCGCGACCGTCTCCCGACCCGTAGACTGGGAAGATCATGAAGACCGACACCCACCCCCACTACGACACCTGCACGGTGCGCTGCTCGTGCGGCAACGTGTTCGAGACCCGGTCCACGGTCTCGGAGCTGCGCGTCGAGCTCTGCTCGGAGTGCCACCCCTTCTACACCGGCAAGCAGAAACTGGTTGACACCGGTGGCCGGGTCGATCGCTTCAACCGCCGGTACGCCAAGTCGCAGGGCGCGGCGAAGCAGTAGGCGTCATGCCCTCCGGCTCCCAGCCCCGCTACCTGGGCGGCCAGGCCGTCATGGAAGGGGTGATGATGCGCGGCCCCCGCACCTGGGCGGTCGCGGTGCGCACCCCCGAAGGCGAGATCGAGGTCGTCACCCACGACGCGCCCACCTGGGCCGAGAAGTGGGCGAAGGTCCCGATCATGCGCGGGATCATGGGGCTGGGCGAGTCGATGTCGCTCGGGTTCAAGGCGCTCGCCTGGTCGGCCGACCGTCAGATCCCCGAGGAGGAGCGGATCTCCTCCCGTGCGATGGGGATCACGATGGGGGTCGCGCTGGCGTTCTTCACCGCCATCTTCATCATCATCCCGGCGTTCGTGAACAACGGCGTCGCCAACGCGTTCGGCGTCGAGGGCTTCTGGTTCCACCTGCTCGAGGGCGGGATCCGGCTCGCGATCTTCCTCGGCTACCTGTTCCTGATCGGCCTGATCAAGGACATCAAGCGGGTGTACCAGTACCACGGCGCCGAGCACAAGGCGATCGCGGCCTACGAGAACGATGTCGAGGTGACTGCCGAGTCGGCCCAGCGGTTCTCCACCCAGCACGTCCGGTGTGGCACCAACTTCCTGCTCACGGTGATGGCCGTCACGATCGTCGTGTACTCGTTCGTGGGGCGGCCGTCGCTGCCCTGGCTGATCGCCTCCCGCATCGTCTTGATCCCGGTGGTCGCGGGCCTCGCCTACGAGGTCATCCGCTTCGCGGCGGGCCACATGCAGTGGGCGTGGGTGCGGGTCCTGATGAAGCCGGGGCTCCTGCTCCAGAAGCTCACGACCCGGGAGCCCTCGCTCGACCAGGTCGAGGTCGCGGTCGCCTCGCTGCGGGCGGTGCTCACCGCCGAGCAGCTCGCCGAGGTCGAGGCCCGGGCCACGCGCCCGAGCCAGGCCCCGGCGCCGGGATCGCGCCCGGCGTACGGCACCGCCTGACCCGGCACCCCGCGCGGCCCCGTCCCGGATTGATTGACGAGCGCCTGCTCGCGACCCTGACCGGACCTTCACGGTTCCTTCATGTGGCTGGACGATCCTCTCGCCATGAGCACCGCGAGGACCCGCCGCCGGGCCGAGGTCGCCCACGTGTACCGGCGGCTGTCGATGGGGCCGCAACCTGATCTGGTCGCCGACACCCGGACCGCCGACGACGCGATCGCGCGGGCCCTCGACCTCGCCACGCCCGCGGCGACGCCTCCCGCGATCGCGCCGCCGGTCGACGACGAGGCCGCACGCCAGGCCGGGCAGATCGGGACCCCGATCGCTTGGTGGGTCGACCAGATGCAGCAGAGCCCGCGCCTGATCGAGGAGCGCCTGGTCTGGTTCTGGCACGACCACTTCGCCACCGGGCTCCAGAAGGTGCGCTACCCGTACCTGATGTGGCAGCAGCACCTGACACTGCGACGGAACGCGACGGGGAGCTTCGCCACGATGCTCAAGGAGATCAGTCGCGACCCGGCGATGTTGCTGTACCTCGACGGGATCACCAACACCGCACGCGAGCGCAACGAGAACTTCGGTCGTGAGGTGATGGAGCTGTTCACGCTCGGTCACGGTCACTACACCGAGCAGGACGTCGTCGAGGCGTCGCGGGCGTTCACCGGCTGGGTCGTCAACATCCCCGGTCGACCCGTGGCGCGGCTGCTGAGCAACCCGGCGTGGACCTCGGCGTTCGTGCCGAGCCGGTTCGACGCCGGGACCAAGACGCTCCTCGGCACCACCGGCGCCCTCGACATGGACGGGGCGCTCGACGTCCTCCTCGCCCGGGACGCGACGTCCGAGCGGATCGCCGCGAAGCTCTACGGGACCCTGGTCGGCACCCGCCCGTCGGACAAGACGGTGCGGCGCCTGGGCAAGGTGCTCCGCGATGCCGACTACGAGGTGGTCCCGCTCGTCGAGGCGATCGTCGCCGACGGGGGTTTCCTCGCGGCCGAGGCCCGCAACGTCCGGGCCCGCTCGCCGCTGGAGAAGCTCGTCGGTCTGATCCAGGCCGTGCCGCCCACCGGGACCGTGGTGGGGCGGGTGGGCCCGCGGGGGCAGAGCCCGGGGGCGGGCAACGCGCTGCGGACCCTCGGCTACGTCCCCTTCGTCCCGCCCAACGTCGCCGGGTTCCCCGACGGCAGCGCGCTCCTCGGCCCGCACCAGATGGTGCACGCGTTCGACCTGCTGTCGGTCTACCCGACGGCCCCGACGGTGCCGGCCACGGTCGACGGGCTCCTCGACCGCCTCGCGCTGGTCGACGTGAGCGACCGCACCCGCACGGTGCTGCGCGACGAGCCGGACCCCGCCCGCCGTCTCGCGCTCGCGGTGACGGCGCCCGAGTACTCGGTGATGTGAGGGGGGCTCCATGGCGGTGACGCGGCACTTCGACGAGGTGGAGCACAGCCGGCGGCGCTTCCTCTCCGGCGCGGGTGTGGTGGCGGGCGCGCTCGTGGCGGGACACGCCCTGTCGGTGTGGGGTCGGCCGCTCGCGGCCGGGGCCGCGACCGCGACCGCGACGGCGGGCAAGGCCGCGAAGGGTCGGACGGTCGTGTTCGTCGAGCTCGCCGGCGGCAACGATGCGATCGACACCCTGGTCCCCTACACCGACCCCCAGTACCGCCGCCTGCGGCCAACCCTCGCCGTCGACGCCCCCATCGACCTCGACGGTGCCGTCGGGCTGCACCCCGGACTGGTCGCCCTCGCCGAGCGCTACCGGGCCGGCCAGGTCGCGGTCATCGAGGGCGTCGGCTACCCCGACAACGACCTCTCCCACTTCGCCTCGCTCGCCAACTGGTGGTCGGCCGAGCCCGGATCACCGGGCGCGACCGGTTGGCTGGGCCGCTACCTCGATCGCGCCGTCGGCTACGACGATCCGCTGGCCGGGGTGGTGGTGGGGCCGGGGCCGTCGCCGGCCCTGGTGGGGGAGCGCTCGTTCGCGACGAGCATCAGCGACACGAGCGGGCTCGCCCCCCGCGCGCCGGCCTGGCTGGCCGACACCGACGACCTGCTCGACACGTGGGCCCGCATGGGCAGCGCCCGCTCGAGCCGCCGCACGCTCGAGGGAAAGGTGCGCCAGGCGATCGCGCTGACCGACGACGCCCGGGCCGACCTGGACCGGGCGCTGAGGGCCGATGCCACGGGCGACGATGCAGCCCTCGATCCTCGGGCGGACGCGGCCGACGTGTCCGACGGCTCCGCGACCGACGCGTTCGCCGTCGCCGCCCGACTGGTGACCGCCCCCTCGCCCCCGCGCGTCGTCTACCTGACACGCCTGGGCGACTACGACACGCACCAGGGGTCGGCCGCACGGCGCGACGCGCTGATGACCGACCTCGACACGGGCCTCGGTCGGTTCCTCACGACCGTCGAGGCCGCGGGGCGCGCCGACGACGTGATCGTCGTGACCCTGTCGGAGTTCGGCCGCCGGGCCCAGGAGAACGGCAGCGGCACCGACCACGGCAACGCGGGGACGCACTTCGTGATCGGCGCCCGGGTGACCGGCGGGCGCTACGGCGCGCCGACCACCCTCTCCACGCTCGACTCCCGCGGCAACCTGCCGTTCGCGGTCGACTTCCGCCAGCTCTACGCAACCGCCCTCGGCTGGCTCGACGCCGACCCGGAGCCGATCCTGGGGAAGGGATTCACCCCCCAACCCGTCTTCACGACCTGATCGGTCCTCCCCGCCCCGTCCTCGCGTCACCCGGGACCTGCCCCCGACGCCACGACCCTGGTGACGCAAGAAGGCGAGCGAAGGGGACCGGTACCGTGGGCCGTCGTGTTCGAGCAGCTCGACGAGCTGGTGTCCGAGCTCGATGAGCTCGAGGCCCGCCTCCCCGACGTCTATGCGTCGGGTGACCAGCGCGCGTCCCGCGATGCCGGACGGCGCCACGCCGAGCTCAAGCCGATCGTCGACGCGTACCTGCGCTACCGCGCGGCCGAAGCCGACGTGCGTGACGCACGCGACCTGCTCGACGTGGAGGCCGACGCCGAGATGCGCGACTACCTGCGGGCCGAGATCGCCGAGAAGGAGGCCACCCTCGCCGGCCTCGAGGCCGAGATCCGCGAGCTGCTCGTCCCCCGCGACCCCGACGACGGCAAGAACGTGATCGTCGAGATCCGGGGCGCCGAGGGCGGCGAGGAGGCCAACCTCTGGGCCGGCGACCTCTTCCGGATGTACGACGCGTACGCCCGCCGCCACGGGTGGAAGGTCGAGACGCTGTCGAGCCAGCCGTCGGACATGGGCGGGTTCCGCGAGGTCGCGCTCGTGGTGAAGGGCGACGACGCGTGGGCGCGGCTCAAGTACGAGGCCGGGCCGCACCGGGTGCAGCGGGTGCCGGCGACCGAGAGCCAGGGGCGGATCCACACCAGCGCGGCCACGGTCGCCGTCCTCCCCGAGGCCGAGGAGGTCGACGTCGAGGTCGACCCCAACGACCTCGAGATCGACGTGTACCGGTCGAGCGGGCCGGGAGGCCAGTCGGTCAACACGACCGACTCGGCGGTGCGGATCACCCACAAGCCCACCGGGTTGGTGGTCACCTGTCAGGACGAGAAGAGCCAGCTCCAGAACAAGGACAAGGCCCTGCGGATCCTGCGCTCGCGGCTGCTCCAGGTGGAGCGCGAGCGCCAGGAGGCCGAGCTGGCCTCGGCCCGCCGCAGTCAGGTCAAGAGTGGCGGCCGCTCGGAGAAGATCCGGACCTACAACTACAAGGAGAACCGGGTCACCGACCACCGGGTGGGCGTGACCCTGCACGCCCTCGAGCAGATCCTCACCGGCGGCGAGCAGCTCGACGAGATCGTCGACGCGCTCGCCGCCGACGAGCGCCGCCGCCAGCTCGGTGATGAGCCCGCGTAACGACCCCGACGCGCGTACCTGGCGGGAGCTGCGGGTCGAGGTGACCGAGCGGCTCGTCGACGTGGTGGGCGACGCCGCGCCAGCCGAGGCCCGGTGGATCGTCCTGGAAGCCTCAGGGCTCGACGACGCTGAGATCCTGGTCGAGGACGACGAGCCCGCACCGGCGCTGGCCCGCCACCGCATCGAGGCGATGGTCGAGCGGCGCCGGGCCGGGGAGCCCCTCCAGTACGTGCTCGGGAGCTGGCAGTTCCGGGGGATCGACGTCATGGTCGACCGCCGGGTGCTGATCCCCCGACCCGAGACCGAGGTGGTCGTGCAGGTCGCGATCGACGAGCTCGTCGCCCGCGGGGCGCGGCTGGGCCGCACCGACCCGTGGGCCGCCGGGATCACCGAGTTCGCGGTCGCCGACCTCGGGACCGGGTCGGGCGCGATCGCGCTGGCGCTCGCGGCCGAGCTCCCCGACGCCGCGGTGTGGGCCACCGACGTGAGCGACGACGCCCTCGCCGTGGCCCGGGCCAACCTGTCGAGCATCGGCACGGCGGCGACGCGCGTGCGCCTGGTCCGCGGCCGTTGGTTCGACGCGCTGCCGATCGAGCTGCGGGGCGGCCTGCGGCTGGTGGTGAGCAACCCGCCCTACGTCACGGCGGCCGAGCACCCGGCGTTGCCCGCCGACGTGCGCGACCACGAGCCCTACGGCGCCCTGGTGAGTGGCGACTCGGGCCTCGAGGACCTCGAGCACCTGATCGCCCACGCGGGGGAGTGGCTCGAGCCGGGGGGCGCCCTCGTGCTGGAGCTGGCCCCGCACCAGGCCGAGGCGGCGGTGACGCGCGCGCGCGAGGTCGGGTTCGTCGCCGTCGACGTGCGGCCGGATCTGACTGGCCGGCCGCGTGCCTTGGTCGCCCGTCGGCCCTAGCGCCCGGGGCTACTGCTCGAGCGCACGGATGCGCCCGTTGGCCCGCCGGAGTCGGTCCGACAGCGTCTGCGCGAGGTTGGCGTAGACGGTCGCCTTGAGGCCGGGGTGCTCGCGCTCCAGCGCGTCGAGCTCGTCGACCCGCAGCTCGGCGACCGTGGAGGGCGCCTCCAGCACGAGGTCGGCCGACCGGGTCGACGACTCGAGCAGCGCCATCTCGCCCACGGCCACGCCGGCCCCGAACGACGCGAGGCGCCGACCGTGGCGCTGCTCGGGGAGGCGCAGCCACACGCTGACCCGACCCGAGAGGAGGAAGAACACCGAGTCGGCGTCCTGGCCCTCGCGGGCGAGCGCGGCGCCGGTGTCGAGCTGCCCGATGGTGCACGCGCCCTCGACCGCCGCGATGGCCTCGGCCGAGAGCCCCCGGAGCAGCTCCTGCTCGCTCAGGGGCACGGTGACCTGGTCGCGGGGGCCGAGCACCTCGGCGAGCATGCGGTCCTCCCATGACTCGAGCGCGACGTCGAGGTCGGGGTACCGCTCGGCGTCGAAGACGAGGGCCTTCCCGGCGTCGTCGGTCGGCGGGAAGCTCGCGAGCACGAGGGTCTGGCCGGACGCGGCCAACGAGCGGGCGAGCCCGTGGATCAGGGGGACCGCGGGCGGGTCGATGCCGGCGAGGCGGTGCCCCTCGAGGATGATCGTGTCGACCGCCGGCGCGACGGCGAGCACCGCCCGCAGCATCTGCTCGGCGTCGGCGAACACGAGCCGCCCGTGGAGCTCGAACACCTCGAGCCGGTGCGCCTGCTGCTCGATCGTGTCGCACTCCGACAGCGTCAGGGTGCGGGTCGAGCGCACCGACCTGCCGTCGTACCGCCGGCTGATCACGTCGGTCTGGGCCGCCTCGTGCGTGCGGAGCGGATGCAGGTCGAAGTCGCGGACGATGCGGCGGCAGACCTCGATGCCCCGGACGCTGTTGCCCCGCTTGTCGAGCGGCGGCGAGAACACCGCGATCCCGAGCTGACCGGGGAGCACGGCGATGACCCCTCCCGACACCCCGCTCTTCGCGGGGAGGCCGACGTCGTAGGTCCACGACCCGGCGAAGTCGTACATGCCGCAGGTCTGCATCACCGAGAGCACGTTCGCGACGTGCTGCTCCTTGATCGCCCGCTGTCCGGTCACGGGGTTGCGACCTCCGGCCGCGAGCGTCGCCGCCGCGACGGCGAGGTCGGTCGCGGTCACGAGCAGCGAGCACTGACGGAAGTAGAGCTCGAGCACCTCGTCGACGTCACCGTCGATCATGCCGAAGTTGCGCATGAGATAGGCGATGGCGCGGTTGCGGTCGCCGGTGACGTTCTCGGAGCCGAAGACGCCCTCGTCGACCGTCATCGGGCTCCCGGTGAACGCGGCGAAGCCCGACGCGATGCGCTGCCACTGCGCCTCGGCCGTCCCCCCGCGCAGGAGGCCGGTGGTGGCGATCGCGCCAGCGTTGACCATCGGGTTGAAGGGCCGGTTCGACTCCTCGTCGACGGTGATCGAGTTGAACGGGTCGCCGGTCGGCTCCACGCCGACCCGCTCGAGCACGAAGTCGGCCCCCCGGTCGTCGAGGGCCATCCCGTAGACGAACGGCTTCGAGATGGACTGGATCGTGAACTGCACGTCGGTGTCGCCCGCCGCGTAGACCTGCCCGTCCATCGTGGCGATGGCGATGGCGAACCAGTCGGGGTCGGCCTTGCCGAGCTCCGGGATGTAGGTGGCCACGTCGCCGCCGTCGAGGCGGCAGTGGGCCAGGTGCAGGCGGTCGATGTACTGCTGGACGGGCGAACGCTGCCGCGTCGCGTCGTCGTCGGTCGGCGCCGTCGGGTGTTCCACGCCGTGATCCCATCCGCCGGTCGTGTCGGGCCGGTTGCCGAAATGTGACGGGCGTGTGACGCGGACGGAAGCGGTCCGAGGGGCCTCCGGCGGGCCTATCGTGAGGGGATGGCCGATGCCCTCGACGTCGACGCGATGCTGAAGCGGTTCCGCGACCGGGCCGCCGCCGTGAAGGAGCGTCCGCTGCCACCGGTGGCCGGACCCCAACGCCAGGCCTTCGTCGCCCAGGCCGAGACCGACTTCATGGACTTCGCCATCGTCGGCGACGCGACCTGGGACTTCACCGACGGCGTCCTCACCCTCCGCATCGACCTCTCCTCCTAGCCGCGCACGGAGCGCAGCGACGGGAGCCGCGGAGCGAGCGCCCGCGGCGGGCCTTCACTCCTGCGCGTCCGGCGTGCCGGTCAGGCGACGGTGCCGATCGGCCCGCCGCAGCGAGCGACGCCGACAAGTCGAGCGAGGCCATCAAGTCGAGTCGGAGATGCGTTGGAGGAAGCCGTAGTCGAGGGCCATCCAGAGGGTCTTCGAGAACGGGTAGAAGACGATCGGGCCGATGAGCATGATCGGCACGAGGATCAGCAGGCTGAGGCCGACGGGGACGTCGGGCACCGTGAGCACCATGATCACCACGAAGGTGACGATGAACAGCGCCATCACGATGGCGATGTTCCAGGCGAGCGCCCCGACCCAGTAGCCGTGCTCCCGCTCGAAGTGGAGGCCGCACCGGGGGCAGTCCTCCTTGATGGTGAAGTAGTGCTCGAAGAGGTGCCCAGAGCCACAGCGCGGGCACCGGCGCAGCGCCCCGCGCACGAACAGCTTGGTGGTTCCGGGGAATCCTTCGGGAGCGCTCACGGGTCACCGGCTTCCGGGCCGTCGGGGTCGGCATCGACCCGCGGCCATCCGGGCGCACCGGGAGCCGCCGAGTCGGGGCAGATCGAACGGTACCGGCAGTATCCGCACACCACCCGATCGGCCACGCCGGTCCAGTCGTCGGTGCTGCGCACCGCGTCGACCATGGCCACGAGCTCGCCGAACACGGCGTCGAGGTCGTCGGCGTCGGGCTCCCACTCCTCGGGGTCGTCGTCGATCTCCGACGCCAGCTGCTCGTAGCGGATCCGCAGTCGGAGACCGAGCGCCTCGGCGACCGGGGCCATCACCCAGGCCTGGAGCCGGGCCCGCCGGTCGTCGGCGACCCGCTCGGTGGACGCGCCGCCGGTCTTGTAGTCGCGCACGTCGAGCAGGCCGTCGTGGATCCAGGCCGCGTCGATGCGGGCCGACGCGACGAAGCTCGGGAGCCGCGAGTGGAGGCGGACCCGGGTGATCTCGTGGCCGTAGGACCGCGCACCCAGCGGGCAGCGGCGCGCGTGGTCGGTCAGCTCGGCGTGCACCCGGGGTCCCGCACCGTGGGCGGCCACGATGTCGTCGATGCGGGCGGGGTCGTCGCACGGGCCGCGCTGGTGCAGCAGGCGGAGGAGGTCGTGCACCTGCTGACCGTGCACGCCCGGCGCGCTGTCGTCGGACGGCGGCACCTGGAGCAGGTACTGGTCGCGCCACAGGCGCCGGCACCGGTGCCACGCCTCGATGGCGCTCGGGGTCACGGCCACGACGCCGGGGACGAGCGTGTCGCGCTTCATCGTCCCCACCCGCATGGCCCGGGGGAACTCGGCGCAGCCCTTGTGGAACGCGCACGACCCGCAGTCGGCCCCGTGCTCGGGTCGGTCCTCGTCGGCGCGGGCGGTGAGGACCGCGATCCGCGCGTCGACCTCCCGGCGGGCGGCGTCGACCAGTGCCTCCCCGTCGAGCTCCTGCTCGACCCGGATGCCATGGAGGAGGTCGGTCCACGACACCCGCACCGGCCCTGCACCCAGCCAGTCGGCCAGGCGGACCACCGCGCACCGGACGGTCCAGTCGGCGGTCACGTCGTCGGGAGCCGGGCGACCCCACAGCTCGAGCTGGCGCAGCTCGGGGCGCCCGTCGGCGTCGAGCACGGTCAGGTCGACCCAGCCGCCGATGCGCACGTCGGTGCCCGCCACCGCGCTCGGTCGGGTGAGGTCGTGGTGGTGGAGCGTCGCCGTCCGCGCACCGAACAGCGTGTGGTACCAGTGGACGGCCTGGTCGAGGACCGCCGCCTCCTCGGGCGTGAGCCACGGCGGGGCGTCCGGCCATCGGGCGTCGGCCACGCGGGGATGCGTGGTGTGCGCCGTGCGGGCGGCGTCGAGGAACGCCTCGCGCACCCGGGCCCGGTTCACGGGGTCGCGGTTGCCCACCTCGGCGGCGAAGTCGAGCGCCAGCCGCCGCGGGCACATGTCGCCGGCCCGGCGCAGGAGGTACGGCGTGACCTTCGGCAGGGGATCGTCGGGAGAGCGGGGAACGTCGCCGAGGCCGCCGGACACGACCGCGGAGGGTACCGGGGCCGGCGGGGCGGGGGAGGGAGCAACGGGAGGCCGGCGCGGGGTCCTCGGTACACTCTCCCTTTCCGGCTGGAGGAGGACCCGTGACCGATCCGCTCGCCGCACTCTCGGCCGTCGACCCGCAGATCGCCGATGTGATCCAGCGTGAGGTCGACCGTCAGAACACGACGATCCAGCTGATCGCGTCGGAGAACTTCACCTCGCCCGCCGTGCTCGCCGCCCAGGGCTCGGTGCTCACCAACAAGTACTCCGAGGGCTACCCGGGCAAGCGCTACTACGGCGGCAACGTCGTGGTCGACGAGGCCGAGGACCTCGCGCGGCGCCGCGTGTGCGAGCTGTTCGGCGCCGACCACGCCAACGTGCAGCCGCACTCGGGCGCCAACGCGAACATGGCGGCCTACCTTGCGCTGCTCGAGCCCGGCGACAAGGTCATGGGCATGCGCCTCGACCAGGGCGGTCATCTCACTCACGGCTCGCCGGTCAACTTCAGCGGGCGCCTCTACGAGTTCGTGGCCTACGGCGTCGACGACGAGACCGAGTGCCTCGACTACGACGTCATCCGGGCGCTGGCCGGGGCCGAGCGGCCGCGACTGATCGTCGCCGGGGCCACCGCGTATCCGCGCACGATCGACTTCGCGGCGTTCCGCGAGATCGCCGACGAGGTGGGCGCGCTGCTGATGGTCGACGCCGCCCACATCGCCGGCCTCATCGCGGGCGGCGCCCACCCCTCGCCGGTGCCCCACGCCGACATCGTCACCTTCACCACCCACAAGACGCTGCGGGGGCCGCGGGCGGGCACGATCCTGTGCCGCGAGCAATACGCGGCGGCGATCGACAAGGCGGTCTTCCCCGGGCTGCAGGGCGGGCCGCTGATGCACGTGATCGCGGCGAAGGCGGTGGCGTTCCGGATGGCGGCCCAGCCCGAGTTCCGCGACTACGCCGCGCAGATCGTCGTCAACGCCCGGGCGCTCGCCGACGGCCTGGCCGACGAGGGCTTCCGGATCGTGTCCGGCGGGACCGACAACCACCTCATGCTCGTCGATCTGCGGCCGTTCGGCGTGACGGGGAAGGTGGCCCAGGAGGCGCTCGACGCGGCCGGGATCACCACCAACAAGAACGCCATCCCCAACGACCCGGAGAAGCCGTTCGTGACCTCCGGCCTGCGGCTCGGCACCGCGGCGGTCACGACCGCCGGGATGACCGAGGACCAGATGGCCGAGATCGCCGGGCTGATCGCCCGGGTGCTGCGGGCCCCCGACGACGCCGGCGTGATCGACGAGGTGCGCGACGCCGCCGCGGCACTGTGCAGCAAGTTCGTCCCGTACCCGGACCTCGACCACTGAGCCCGGGCGCCGGGAACCGGGTCTGATCCGTGCGCGGCTACCTGATCGTCGGGGGCACCGCCGCGGTCGTCACGTTCCTCGCCACCTACCTGATGCGGTGGCTCGCGCCCCGGATCGGGGCGATGGCCATGCCCGGGGCCCGCTCGGTGCACGCCGAACCCACCCCCTCGATGGGCGGTGCGGGCATGTTCCTCGGGCTGCTCGCCGCCATGCTCGTGGGCTCGCGCCTGGAGCAGTTCCAGGAGATGTTCTCGGGTTCCTCGGAGCCGCTCGGGATCCTGCTCGCGGCGGGCGTGATGTTCGCGGTGGGCGCGGTCGACGACGTCCGCGAGGTGTCGCCGCCGGCCAAGATCGCCGGTCAGGTGCTCTCGGGGAGCCTCCTGTCGATGTTCGGCGTGACGATGCTGTACTTCCGGGTGCCGTTCGCGAGCTACGAGTACATCGTCCTCTCGCCCGACCTCGCGTCGCTGCTGACCGTGATCGGCGTCGTCATCCTCGCCAACGCGATGAACCTCATCGACGGGCTCGACGGCCTCGCCGCCGGCATCTCGCTGATCGCGGGCGCCGCCCTGTTCCTCTACGCCGACCGGCTGTTCAAGGCCGGCCTGCTCGAGGGCTCCAACATCGGGCCGCTCGTGGCGATCATCGTCGTGGGGATCTCCGCGGGCTTCCTGCCCCACAACGTGAACCCGGCCCGGATCTTCATGGGCGACGCCGGATCCATGCTCCTCGGGCTCATGCTCGCGGTCACGACCATCACGGTCGGGGGCCGGACCGCCGACCAGTTCAGCGGCCAGACCTACTTCTTCTTCGCCCCGCTCGTGATCCCGATCCTCATCCTCGGCGTCCCGATCGCCGACACCGCCTTCTCGTTCATCCGGCGCCTGGTGCGGCGCCAGTCGTTCTCCACGGCCGACCGCGAGCACCTCCACCACCGGCTGATGCGCCTCGGTCATGGTCCGCGGCGCTCGGTGGCGATCCTCTGGCTCTGGACGGCGCTCCTGTCGGCCGCGGCCCTGGTCCCCACCTACACCAACCGGGGCAACTCGCTGGTGCCGATCGCGCTCGGCGCGCTCGCGCTCCTGCTCTACAGCTACTTCCATCCCGGTGTGGTGGAGACCCGGCGGGCCGCCCGGGAGGACGACCCGACCGAGCAGCGGACCGTCGGAGAGGAGGACGCCGAGGGTCCGTCGGCCGAGGTCGTGGACCTCGAATCGCGTCGGCGGGCGGCCGGCGACGGGTGACGCCGGGCCCCTCCGGCGAAGGGGCGATTTCCGTCACATCCTCGCCTCCCCGCTTGGCGCGCGCCCGGCGGCACCGTCTACGTTTCCCGACGTCCGAACGCGCCCGTCCGTGGCGCATCGACGCCCCCCGAGGGCGCACCGGAGTGGGGTCCCCAAGTTGTCCGATCGTCGCGAGCGCTTCGCCGTGCCCAGCAGTCAGAACGACGCGCTGAGCCATGCCCTCGCGATGGTCGTGACCCCCCTGATCATGGGGTTGTTCGGGGTGTGGCTCGACAACCGGCTCGGCACCGGCTGGGTGTTCGCGGCCGCGCTCGCGACGATGGGCGTGATCGGCGCGTTCCTGTCGGCCTACTACCGCTACCAGGCCCGGATGGCCGAGCAGGACGCAGGCAAGCCGTGGACCCGCCGGGCCGAGCGGGCCGGTGAGGCGGCGCCGTGAGCCCCATGGAGTTCGCGGTCCCGCAGCCCTCGACCGAGCGGATCGAGTCGACCATCGCCCACGACCTGGCCAAGAAGGGCCTCATCGTGGCGCCGATCGTCGTGATCGGCCTCGGCGTGTGGCGCGGCCCCGAGGCCGCGCTCGGTGCGGTCCTCGCGCTCGGCATCGTGATCGTCAACTTCCTGGCCGCCGCCTGGATCCTCGGCTGGACGGCCCGCAACGCCCCGCACGCGCTCACGGGTGTCGCGCTCATGAGCTTTCTCGTCCGGCTCCTGATCATCACGATCCTCGGCGCCGGCATCAAGGCCCTCGACATCGTCGACTGGCCGGTCTTCTGCTTCACCCTGATCGGGTCGTACTTCGTGCTCCTCTTCTGGGAGCTGCGCTCGGTCAGCCTCACGCTCGCCTACCCCGGCCTCAAGCCCAAGCCGGGACACCACGAGGAGTAACCCGCGTTGGTCCTAGGGGAACTGCTGCCCAACGTCAACGAGCTCTTCGAGTGGAAGGGCGTCGTCGGCCCCCACACCTGGTACGAGCTCAACAAGGTCGGCATCATGGCCTTGGTCTCGACCGTGATCTGCATCGCGCTGTTCTGGATCGGCGGGACGCGTCGCAAGCTGGTCCCGGTCGGGATCCAGAACGTCGCGGAGGCGGGCTACCTCGCCATCGAGGACAACGTGAGCCTCGCGGCGATGGGCGAGGAGGGCAAGAAGTGGACGCCGTTCTTCGCGACCCTCTTCTTCTGGATCTTCTTCATCAACATCTGGTCGGTGGTCCCGTTCGTCCAGTTCCCGGCCACGTCGCGGCTCGCGATCCCGCTGTTCCTCGCGATGGTGTCGTGGTTCACGTTCATCGTGACCGGGTTCGTCAAGCAGGGGCCGAAGTACTTCTTCTCGAACATCAACCCCTCGGGCGTGCCGTTCGCGCTGAAGTTCCTCGTCATCCCGATCGAGTTCTTCTCGAAGTACCTGCTCCGGCCGCTCACGCTGGCGGTGCGACTCTTCGCCAACATGACCGCCGGACACGTGCTGCTGGCGATCTTCGCCATCATGACCAACGAGCTGGCGGTCGAGCGCAACAGCGGCATGTTCCAGATCGCCTTCGCGCCCCTGCCGTTCCTCGGCCTGGTGGCCTTCACCGCGTTCGAGCTGCTGGTCGCGGTGCTGCAGGCCTACATCTTCACGATCCTGACCGCCGTGTACATCAACGAGTCGGTACACCCCGAGCACTGACCCCGATCGCCGGTCGCGACCCGTCGACCGGAACGAGCTCTCCACACAACCATCTGTCAACACGAGGAGCACACGAGTGAGCATCGCACTGCATCTTCTGGCTGCCACCGGCGGCCTCACCGGCGAGCTGGACGCCGGCCTGGCCAAGGTGGGCTACGGCCTCGCCGCCATCGGCCCGGGCATCGGCATCGGCTACCTGGTCGGTCAGTCCGTCCAGGCGATGGCGCGACAGCCGGAGATGGCCGGGCAGGTCCGCACGACCATGTTCCTGGGTATCGCCTTCGCCGAAGCGCTCGCGCTCATCGGCTTCGTTCTCTTCTTCCTCTAGAGGTCCCCGACATGCGAATTCGCACGCTTCTCCTCGCGGGACTGCTCGCGGTCGGCATGGTCATGGCCATGCCCACCGGCGCGCACGCCTCCGGCGGGGGTCCCAAAGAGGTCTTCGAGTGCGTCGAGAAGGCCATCGAGAACAACACCGAGGGCAAGTCGGTCGACTACGAGGCGTTCGAGAACGCGCTCGAGGACTGCAAGAAGGCCAAGAGCCTCGTGACGCCCGCGCTCCCCGAGATCATCTGGGGCGGCATCGCGTTCCTCATCGTGCTCGCCGTGCTGATGAAGTTCGCGTTCCCGGCACTCAAGAAGGGCCTCAAGGCGCGCGAGGACAAGATCCGCGAGGATCTCGAGTCGGCGTCGCGAGCCCGCGAGGAGGCCGAGGCCGAGTCGGCGCAGTACCGGGCGCAGATCGGTGACGCTCGATCCGAAGCCAACGTCATCGTCGAGGAGGCCCGAGCCGACGCCGAGCGCATCCGCCGCGAGGTGGTCGCCCGGGCCGAGGCCGAAGCGGCCGACACCCGCGAGCGGGCCCAGGAGGACATCCGGCTGGCCCAGGAGCGGGCGGTGTCCGACCTCCGGGCCCAGGTCGCCGACCTGTCGATCGGTCTGGCGGAGAAGGTGGTCGAGCGCAACCTCGACCGTGACACCCAGATCGCCCTGATCGAGTCCTACATCAACTCCGTGGGGAACGAGACGCGGTGACCGCGGCAGAGTCGAAGGTCGACGCGTACGCGCGGGCGATCCTCGCGATCGCGCGCGCGGAGGACCGGGTCGCGCCCGTGGAGGACGACCTCTTCCGGTTCGCCCGAGCACTCGAGGGCTCGGAGTCGTTGCGGGTCGCGCTCACCGACCCGCAGCTCCCCCTCGAGCGCCGGCTCGCCGTGGTCGACGAGCTCACGGCGGGGAAGGCCCTTCCTCTCAGCGCGGCGCTGCTCGGCATGCTGATCGGCGCCGGGCGGGTCAACGACCTCGGCGAGACGGTGGACCGGTTCGTCGCACTGGCGGCGGCTTCCCGCGAGCGCGAGGTCGCCGAGGTCCGCTCGGCCATCGAGCTCGACGAGGAGCAGATCGCGCGCCTGGCGGAGGCCCTCGGTCGGGCCACCGGCAAGGCGGTCGAGGTGAAGGTGATCGTCGACCCGTCCGTGCTCGGCGGGTTGGTGGCTCGCATCGGCGACACCGTGATCGACGGGTCGGTCCGTCACCGACTCGACCAGATGAAGGCGCAGCTCTAGCAGCTCTCGAGAGGTCACAACGACAATGCCCGAACTCACGATCAATGCCGACGAGATCGCAGCCGCGCTGCGCAAGCACGTCGAGACCTTCACCCCGTCCACCGATCTCGCGCGGGTCGGCCGGGTGCTCGAGGTCGGTGACGGGATCGCGCGCGTCGCGGGGCTCCCCGAGACGTCGGTCAACGAGCTGCTCGAGTTCGAGAGCGGCGTGCTCGGTCTCGCACTGAACCTCGACGAGGGGTCCATCGGTGCGGTGGTGCTCGGTCAGGCCGACGAGGTCGAGGAGGGCCAGGCCGTGAAGGCCACCGGTCGCATCCTCTCCATCCCGGTCGGCGACGCGCTGATCGGCCGGGTCGTGAACTCGCTCGGCCTGCCGATCGACGGCAAGGGCCCGATCGCCAGCGACACGTTGCGGCGGCTCGAGGTCCAGGCGCCCGGCATCGTGGGCCGCAAGCCGGTGCACGAGCCGCTCCAGACCGGCATCAAGGCCGTCGACGCCATGACGCCGATCGGCCGCGGCCAGCGCGAGCTGATCATCGGCGACCGCAAGACCGGCAAGTCGACGATCGCCATCGACACGATCCTCAACCAGCGTGGCCTCGGCGTGAAGTGCATCTACGTGGCGATCGGCCAGAAGGGCTCGTCGGTCGCGCAGACCGTCGCCACCCTGGAAGAGCACGGCGCCATGGAGTACACGGTCGTGGTCAACGCGCCCGCGGCCGACGAGGCGGTGTTCAAGTACCTCGCTCCGTACGCCGGCTGCGCCATCGGTCAGCACTGGATGGACAACGGCGAGCACGCCCTGGTGGTCTACGACGACCTGTCGAAGCAGGCCGAGGCCTACCGCCAGATGGCGCTGCTCCTGCGCCGCCCGCCCGGTCGTGAGGCCTACCCCGGCGACGTCTTCTACCTCCACAGCCGTCTGCTCGAGCGGGCGGCGAAGCTGAGCGACGACCTCGGCGCCGGCTCGCTGACGGCCCTGCCGATCATCGAGACCAAGGCCGGCGACGTGTCGGCGTACATCCCGACCAACGTGATCTCCATCACCGATGGTCAGATCTACCTCCAGGACGACCTCTTCAAGTCGGGCGTGCGCCCGGCCGTCGACGTGGGCATCTCGGTGTCGCGCG
This sequence comes from Actinomycetota bacterium, assembly GCA_016870245.1. Classification (GTDB taxonomy): domain Bacteria; phylum Actinomycetota; class Acidimicrobiia; order IMCC26256; family PALSA-555; genus CAIUKV01. The sequence goes on from VGCA01000013.1 coordinate 18,612, forward strand.
TCGGCGGCGCCGCGCAGATCAAGGCGATGAAGAGCGTGTCGGGAACGCTCAAGCTCGACCTGGCCCAGTTCCGCGAGCTCGAGGCGTTCGCCACGTTCGGCTCGGAGCTCGACGCCGTGTCGCGTGCGCAGCTCGACCGCGGCGAGCGGCTCGTCGAGCTGCTCAAGCAGCCCCTCAACTCACCGATGCCGGTGGAGGAGCAGGTCGTGTCCATCTACGTCGGCACGGCCGGCGTGCTCGACGACATCGACACCGCGCAGGTCCGCCAGTTCGAGCAGGAGCTGCTCGAGTGGTTCCGGGGCCGTCACTCCGGGCTCCTGGCCGAGATCCGCGACACGGGCGCGCTGCCCGAGGGCGGTGCGCTCGAGAGCGTGGTGGCGGAGTTCAAGCGGCACTTCGTCGAGATGCACGGCGGGGAGGACGGCGGCCCCGCGGCCGCGGCCGACCCCGGTGCCACCGACGCCGAGGCGCCCGGCGAGGCGATCTCTGCGGAGACCCTCGAGACCGAATAGCCAACCCACGAGTCAGCAGACGAGGCGAGCAGACCGCACATGGCCTCTGGTCAGGAACGGATCCTCCGGCGGCGGATCCGCAGCATCAACTCGACGAAGAAGATCACTCGGGCGATGGAGCTCATCGCGGCGAGCCGCATCGTGCGCGCCCAGGCCCGAGTGCACGCGGCCGCGCCCTACGCCGACCAGATCACCCAGGTGGTGCGCGACCTGGCCGCGGCCGGCGGCACTGCGTCGAGCAGCCCGTTCCTGGTGCCGCGTCCCGAGATCCGGTCGGTGGCCCACGTGGTGATCGCCGCCGACCGCGGTCTGTGCGGCGGCTACAACTCGTCGGTCATCCGCGCGGCGGAGGGCTCGATGCGCGAGCACAAGGCGCTCGGCCGCGACTACCAGCTCCACGTCGTGGGCCGGAAGGTCGAGAGCTACTTCCGCTACCGCAGCTACCGGATCGACTCGGCGCACACCGGCTTCAGCGACCAGCCCTCGTACGAGGACGCGCGTGCGGTGGCCGCCGCCGCGGAGGCCGCGTTCCTCGCGGAAGAGGTCGACCTGGTGCAGCTCGTCTACACGCGCTTCGTGTCGGCCGGCTCCCAGGAGGTCGTGGTCCGACCGCTCATCCCGCTCGACCAGGAGACCTTCGTACACGCGGAGCGGCCGGAGGGGGTGGCCCCCGACTACGAGTTCGAGCCCAGCCCCGCCGCCATCCTCGAGCAGCTCCTCCCGCGCTACGCGGAGGCGCGGGTGTACGCCGCGCTGCTCAATGCGGCGGCGTCGGAGCACGCAGCCCGCCAGCGGGCCATGAAGTCGGCCACCGACAACGCGGAAGACCTCATCATCAACCTCACCCGCGTGATGAACCGCGCCCGCCAGGACGCCATCACCACGGAGATCATGGAGGTGGTCGGCGGCGCCGAGGCGCTCCGCCAGGGCGACTCGTTGCACACGTCGTCCGAGCCTCCCCAGCACGCAGCCTGACCCCCGACGACCCAGGAGTTCCCATGACCGTCACCGCCGACCCGAGCTCCCGCCTGAAGGAAGGTCGCGTCGTCGCGATCGCCGGACCGGTCGTCGACGTGGAGTTCCCCCACGACGCCCTGCCCGAGATCAACACCGCACTCGAGATGGACGCCGAGCTCGAGGGGAACACGATCACCATCGTGGCCGAGGTCGCCCAGCAGATCGGCGAGGGTCGCTGCCGGGCCATCTGCATGAAGCCGACCGACGGCCTGCGCCGCGGCACCGCGGTGCGCAACACCGGCCGGGGCATCACGATGCCGGTCGGCGACGGCGTGCTGGGCCACGTGTTCAACGTCATCGGCCAGCCGCTCGACATCACCGAGGACGAGCTCACCGGCATCGACGACCGCTGGGAGATCCACCGCGAGGCTCCGCCGTTCTCCGAGCTCGAGCCCAAGGCCCAGATGTTCGAGACCGGCATCAAGGTGATCGACCTCCTCGAGCCGTACGTGCAGGGCGGGAAGATCGGCCTCTTCGGCGGCGCGGGCGTGGGCAAGACCGTGCTCATCCAGGAGATGATCCAGCGGGTGGCCACCCAGCACGGTGGTGTGTCGGTGTTCGCCGGCGTGGGGGAGCGCACCCGTGAGGGCACCGACCTCTGGCTGGAGATGACCGAGTCGGGCGTCATCGAGAAGACCGCGCTCGTCTACGGCCAGATGGACGAGCCGCCGGGCGTGCGCCTCCGGGTCGCGCTGAGCGCGCTCACGGTCGCGGAGTACTTCCGCGACGTGAAGGGGCAGGACGTGCTCCTGTTCGTCGACAACATCTTCCGGTTCGTGCAGGCGGGATCCGAGGTGTCGACGCTCCTCGGCCGCATGCCCTCCGCCGTGGGTTACCAGCCCACCCTCGCCGACGAGATGGGCGAGCTCCAGGAGCGGATCACCTCCACCAAGGGCCGGTCGATCACCTCGATGCAGGCCGTGTACGTGCCCGCCGACGACTACACCGACCCGGCGCCGTTCACCACGTTCACCCACCTCGACGCGACCACCGAGCTCTCCCGGCAGATCGCGGCGCTCGGCATCTACCCGGCCGTGGACCCGCTCGCGTCGACGTCGAACATCCTCGCGCCCGAGATCGTGGGGGACCGCCACTACGCGGTGGCCCGGCGCACCCAGGAGATCCTGCAGCGGTACAAGGAGCTCCAGGACATCATCGCCATCCTGGGTCTGGACGAGCTCTCCGAAGAGGACAAGGTCATCGTCGCCCGGGCCCGCAAGATCCAGCGGTTCCTGTCGCAGCCGTTCTTCGTGGGCGAGGTCTTCACCGGCCTGCCCGGCATCTACGTGCCGATCCAGGAGACGGTGGAGTCGTTCGAGGCACTGTGCAACGGCGAGCTCGACGACGTTCCCGAGCAGGCCTTCTTCAACGTCGGTGGCGTGGAGAGCGTGCTCGCCAAGGCCAAGCAGCTCCAGGAAGGCTGAGGTCGCAGTCGTGCCGCTCCACGTGGAGATCGTGTCCCCCGAGCGGGTGCTCTACTCGGGCGAAGGCGACATGGTCGTCGCGCGCGCCGAGTCGGGCGACATCGCGTTCCTCCCGGGGCACGCGCCCTACATCGGTGCGCTGGGTGTGGCGGCGGTCCGGGTGCTGCTCCCCCAGGACGGCGAGCAGGCCGCAGCCGTGCACGGCGGGTTCGTCAACGTGAGCAACGACCGGGTGATCGTCCTCAGCGACGTCGCCGAGCTGCCCGAGCAGATCGACGTGGAGCGCGCCCAGGCCGCCGAAGCCGGGGCCCGTGAGGCCCTGAAGGCCGACGAGGCCGACGCCGGGGCGAAGGCGGCTCTGGCCCGGGCCCAGGTCCGCCTGCAGGTCGCCGGCGCGGCCGGCACCGGCGGCACCGCGCACCACTGAGCCGTCGCAGCCGCGGTCCGGCCGCGAACGTCCACCGGTAGCCTCACCCGGTGCTCCGCTCCCCCCGGCGCCTGCTCGCCGGTCTCGTCGCGTCCGTGCTCGCCGTCCTCGCGTCGGCGGTCGGTGTGGCTGCCCCCGGATCGGCCGGCACCACGGCGCGACGGGACCCGGGCCCGTTCGTGGGGCTGGGGGCGTGGGTCGACGCGTTCGACTACGCGCCCGCGTTCCAGGGCGAGGGGGGGACGGTGTCGGTGACGCCCGACACCGTCGGCGACATGGCCGCGCTCGGGGTCGAGACGCTGTACCTCCAGGCCGCGATGAACGACGCGCGATCCCCGGAGAAGATCGTCGACACCCGGCTCGTCGGCGAGTTCCTCCGGCGCGCGCACCGGGAGGGCATGGCCGTGGTGGCCTGGTACTACCCGACGCTCGACGATCCCGCAGCCGACCGCGCGCACCTCGAGGCGCTCGCCGACTTCACCTACCGGGGTCAGCGCTTCGACGCACTCGCGCTCGACATCGAGGCGATCCAGACGATCAAGGACGTCGACGAGCGCAACGACGTGGTGGTCAAGCTCGCCAAGCAGACCCGGGCGATGGTCGGCGACGAGCAGCCGGTGGGCGCCGCGGTGTACCCGGCGGTCCAGGCCGAGGTGGTGAACCCGGCACTGTGGCCCAGGTTCCCGTACAAGCGTCTGGCGAAGGACATCGACGTCTGGATGCCGATGGCGTACTGGACCTTCCGCGACGGCCAGTACCGCGACCCGTACGCGTACACGCAGGAGAGCATCGACCGTCTGCGCCGCAACGTCGACGACCGCCGGGCGATGGTGCACCCGATCGGCGGGCTGGCGGCCGAGTCGAGCCCGCAGGACTACGACGCGTTCCTCCGGTCGGTCCGCGACTCCCGTGCGGTGGGCTGGTCGATGTACGACTACAACACCACGTTCTCGAGTGCCTGGCCCCAGCTGCGCACGGGTGGCGTGCCCCCGACCACCACGACCACCACGACCACCGTCCGGTCGACCGCCACGACCCGCGCCGGCGGGTGAGGTCGCTGCACGATCCCGCCGGCGGTGCGCCGGGGGTGGGCTCGCGCACGGCGGCGAAACGGCGCCGTCGGTAGGCTGGCTCGGTGGCGGCAACTCCGGGTCCGGTCGCGAACGCGCTGATCGCAGGGGTGAACAAGGCGGGCACGACATCGCTGTTCGTGACCCTGGCCGGCCATCCCGCCATCGCGCCCGCCTCGGTCAAGGAGACCCGGTACTTCCTGCCCGCCCGGTGGGACCGCCCCCTCGACCCGCGGGCGGTCTACGAGACCTACTGGACCGACGCCGGCGACGCCCCGGTCCGGCTCGAGGCCACCCCCTCGTACTTCTCCGGCGGACCCGAGCTCGTCGGGGCCGTCCGCTCGGTCTGTGGCGACGCCAAGGTGCTGGTGGTGCTGCGCGACCCGGTCGCGCGGCTCGTCTCCTACTTCACCTATCAGCAGATGCGCCTGCGGATCCCCGCGACGATGACGCTGTCCGAGTACCTGGTCCATGCCGACTCCCTGTCCGACGCCGACTTCAGGCACCCCGCCAACGAGGTGTGGTTCGGCGCCCGGGGCGGGGCCTACGCCGACTACCTCCCCGACTGGACCGACGAGTTCGGCGACGGCGTCCAGATCCTGTTCTTCGACGACCTGGTCGCGCGCCCGGCGGAGACGATCGCGCGCGCCGCGACCTTCCTGGGCGTCGACCCGGCGCGGCTGCCGGCCGACGGCCTGAGCTCCGAGAACCGCACCACCGGGTTCCGCAACCCCGCGCTCCAGCGGGTGGCCCTCGGTGTCAACGACCGCTTCGAGCCGTTCCTGCGTCGCCACCACGGCCTCAAGCGCCGACTCCGGGGTGCCTACCTCAAGCTGAACGGCCGTCCCCTCCCGGTCGAGGTCACCGAGGCCGAGCGGGCGGCGTTGCGCGAGCGGTATCGCGACGCCAACGACCGCCTCGCCGCGCAGCTCGAGGCGGTCGGGACGACTTCGCTGCCCGCGTGGCTCAGTACTTCAGGGCGGCGTAGCGGTTGAGCTTGCCCCAGCGGTGGGTCGCGTCGATGGTGCGGATCGTCCCCGACTTCGAGCGCATGACCACCGTCTGGGTGTAGGCGCCGTCGGCGAAGTAGCGCACGCCCTTCACCAGCTCACCGTCGGAGATCCCCGTGGCGGCGAAGAACACGTCGTCGCTCGAGACGAGGTCGTCGGTGGTGAGGACCCGGTCGAGGTCGTAGCCGCCGTCGAGGGCGGCCCGCCGCTCCTCGTCGTTGCGGGCGAAGAGCCGACCGAGGATCGTGCCGCCGAGCGCCTTGAGCGCGCAGGCGGCGATCACTCCCTCAGGAGTGCCGCCGACGCCGAAGAGGATGTCGCTCCCGGAGCCGGGCCAGGCGGTGGCGATCGCGCCGGCGACGTCGCCGTCGGGGATGAGCTTCACCCGGGCGCCGGCCTCACGGCACTCGCGCACGATGTCGGCGTGGCGGTCGCGGTCGAGGACCACGGCGGTCACGTCGCGGACCTCCTCGCCCTTGGCCTTGGCCACGGCCTCGAGGTTGGCGGTCACGCTGGCGTCGAGATCGACCACGTCGGCGGCCTCCGGCCCGACCGCGATCTTCTCCATGTAGACGCAGGGGCCGGGGTCGAACATCGTGCCCCGCTCGGCGACCGAGATCACGGCGATGGCGCCGTTGCGACCGAGCGAGGTGAGCGTGGTGCCGTCGATCGGGTCGACGGCGATGTCGCAGGCCGGGCCGCCGGCGCCGATCTCCTCGCCGTTGAAGAGCATGGGCGCCTCGTCCTTCTCGCCCTCTCCGATGACGACGACGCCGTCCATCGCGACGGTGTTGAGGACCAGGCGCATGGCGTCGACCGCCGCGCCGTCGGCGGCGTTCTTGTCGCCGCGACCGAGCCACCGGCCGGCCGCGAGGGCGGCGGCTTCGGTGACCCGGGCGAGATCCATGGCGAGGTTGCGGTCGGGGGCCTGCTGCTCGTGTTCCACGGCCAGGACCCTAGCCCCCGAGGCCCCGCCGGGCCGAGGGTCCTCGGTCCCTTTTCCGGCCCGGGCACGCGGGTGGGACGGAGCGGTACGGTTCCGCCGGCCGGGCGACCGGCGACGACCGCGGAGGCCGGCAGTGGGGGAGACCAGGAGCGCCATCGTGACCGGCGCGGCATCGGGCATCGGGGCCGCGACGGCCCGGCGCCTCGCCGACGACGGATGGTCCGTCCTGGCGGTCGATCTCGTCGAGACGGTGGCAGCCGTCGCGGCGGCGCACCCGACGATCACCCCCCTCGTCGCCGATCTGACCGACGAGGCCGGGAACACCGAGATGGTGGCGGCTGCCGTCGACGGGTGCGGGCGCCTCGACGGCGTGGTGCTCAACGCCGGGGTGGCCGGGCAGGGGCGCCTCGCCGAGACGCCGGTCGCCGAGCTCGACCGCATGTGGGCCGTCAACGTGCGCGCCGTCGTGCTCGGGATGCAGGCGGCCGTCCCCGCGCTGCGCGACACGCGCGGCGCGATCACCGTCACCTGCTCGGTGTCGGGGCTCTTCGCCGACCCCGCGATGTGGGCCTACAACACGTCGAAGGGGGGCGCGGTCAACCTCGTGCGCACGGCGGCATTCGACCTCGGGCCGGAGGGGATCCGGGTCAACGGGGTCTGTCCCGGACCGATCGCCGGCACCGGCATGACCACCCCGCTCGAGCAGGGCCGCCCCGAGATGTACGAGGGGATGCGGGTGCACCTGCCGCTCAAGCGCTGGGGTCGCCCCGAGGAGGTCGCCGCGGCCCACGCGTTCCTCCTCTCCGACGACGCGTCGTTCATCACGGGCGTGCTGCTCCCCGTCGACGGCGGGGTCACCTGCGGGACGGGCCAGTTCGTGCCCTAGTCCCTCCTGATTGCGGGTTCGGCGGCGCGCCCGCCGGCTCCCGACCGGGCGGCGCCGGCGCTCAGACCCGGCGCAGGACGCGCAGGCTGCCGGTGGCGGACACCGGGGTGAACCGGCCGGAGTCGACGGCGCCCTGCCAGACGAGGAACGGTGCCTGGCCCCCGGCTTCGGGGTCCTCGAACACGTCGTGGAACACGAGCAGGCCCCCGGGGGCGACGAACGGGGACCAGGCCTCGTAGTCGGCCCGGGCGACGTCGTACGCGTGGCCGCCGTCGATGAAGCACAGTCCGAGCGGCGTGGCCCAGTAGCGAGCGAGCGTCGGCGAGTCGGCGACGACCGCGACGACGACGTCCTCGAGGCCGGCGGCTTCGATCGTGCGGCGGAAGAAGGGCAGCGTGTCCATCCGGCCGGTGCGGGGGTCGACCAGGCGGGTGTCGTGGTGCTCCCAGCCGGCCTGGTTCTCCTCCGAGCCGCGGTGGTGATCAACCGTGAAGACGACGGTGCCGCCGGTTCGGGCGGCCGCGCCGAGGTAGATGGCCGACTTCCCGCAGTACGTGCCGATCTCGAGCAGTGGACCGACGGCGGCCGCCTCGACGCCGGCGGCATGGAGGGCGAGGCCCTCGTCGTCGGGCATGAACCCCTCGGCGGCGCGCGCGGCGTCGAGCAGATGGGCGTCCACGGTCGGGCTCAGCGCGGGTCGCGCTTGGCGCGCTCGGCCTCGATCGCCTCACCGGCCTCGATCAGCTCGGTCGACGTCAGGCCGACCGGGAGCCCCTCGCCGCGGAACAGCCCGGCGGTCGGGCCGATGCCGCCGAGCGCGTTGGCGGCGAGCACGACCGCGGCCGAGTTCCAGGTGGGCTGCTCCACGGGGTACAGCTGGCCGTCGAGGTGGAACGCCTCGTCGTCGAAGTTGGCGCCCGTCCAGTAGCCCCCGCCCTCGGCCCGCAGGAACTGCACCCACGTGAACAGCTGGCGGGCGTGCTCGTCGGCGCCGATGGCGTCGAGGGCCATCACGAACTCGCAGGTCTCGGCCGCGGTGACCCACGGGCGGTCGGACACGCAGCGCACGCCGCGGCCCTCCACCACGAAGCGCGCCCAGCCGGCCGCCACCCGCATCTGCGCCGGCTGGCCCCGCAGGACCCCGCCGAGGATCGGGTAGTACCAGTCCATCGCCCAGCGGTCCTTGTCGAGGAACACGTGGGGCCGGTGGGCGACGGCGATGGCGAGGCTGCCGAGTGAGAGCTCCCAGTCGGGCCGCTCCCGGCCGAGCCGCTCGGCGACCGCGATGGCGCACTTCAGGCTCGCGTACAGGCTCGACGACCCGGTCAGCAGCGCGCCGTCGCCGGGGTCGTCTCCCCGCCACGCGATCTCGCCCGACCCGGTCTGGTGCGACAGGACGTAGTCGATCGCCGGCTCCACGACGTCCCAGAAGTGGTCGAGGAAGCCGGTGTCGCCGGTGGAGAGGTAGTGGTGCCACACGCCGTTGGCGATGTAGCCGGTGACGTTGGTGTCGAGCGTCGGGTCCTTCACCTCGCGGCCGACGGTGTAGGCGTGCCAGCACCCGTCGGGGCGCTGCATCGTCTCGAGCCACTCGTAGGCCCGCTCGGCCTCTTCGTGGCGGCCGCCGACGTCGAGGGCCATGGCGGCCTCGACCATGTTCCACGGGTCGGTGTGGTGGCCCGGGGTCCACGGGATGTTGCCGTCGGGCTCCTGGATGGCGGCGATGGCGTCGACGGTCTCGGCGACGTCCTCGGCGCTCATCACCCCGGGGACCTCGGGGAGGGGGCGACGCATCAGGCCTTCTCCGTGTACACCACGAGGCTCTTGCCCATCACCGGGTTGAGGGCCCTCTCCACGCGGTTGAGCCAGCGGGGCTGGTTGACGATCTGGTGCACGAGGAGGTCGTGGTACCTGCGCACGGGCAGCGCGTCGACGTTGTCGACGCCGCACGCGCACTTCAGCCACCAGTACGGCGAGTGGAGCGCGTGCGCGTGGTGCGAGCCCCGCATCAGCAGCCCGGCCTCCTCGAGGCGCAGCTCGAGCTCGTGCTGGCGGTAGATGCGCACGTGGCCGCCGGGGCGGTCGTGGTACTGCGGGCTGATGGCCCAGCTCACGCGCTCGGGCCAGCGGGTCGGCACGGTGGCGGCCAGCCGGCCGCCGGGGCGCAGCACCCGGACCAGCTCGCGGATCGCGCCGCGGTCGTCCCAGATGTGCTCGAGCACCTCGGAGGTGATGATGCAGTCGAACGTGGCGTCGGCGAACGGCAGCGACAGCGCGCTGCCCTTCACCGGACCGCCCACCCGGCCGTGGGGCAGCTCGCCGGCGTCGAGCATCTGGTCGACGACGTAGCTGACGCCCTTGAGCTCCTGCTCGTCGAGGTCGAGGGCGACGACGGTGGCGCCGCGACGCCAGGCCTCGTAGGCGTGGCGCCCGCCGCCGCAGCCCATGTCGAGGATGCGCGCGCCGTCGCGCACGCCGAGGCGGTCGAAGTCGACGGTCAGCACGGTCAGCGCACCCCGGCGTCGTGGGTGGCGCGGGCGCGGTCCTCCAGGAGGATCCGCCACTGCTCGACGGTCCCGAGCGCGGTCTGGCGCCAGGTGAAGTTGGCCAGTGCCCGCTCTCGGCCTGCGGCCCCGATGCGGGCTCGCAGGTCGGCGTCGCCCAGCGCCCGCAGGATCGCCGCGGCCAGGGCCGACGGATCGCCGGGCGGCACCAGGAGCCCCGTCTCCTCGTCGCGGCCGACCACCTCCGGCACCGCGCCACCGGTGGTGGCGACGACCGGCACGCCGCACGCCATGGCTTCCACCGCGGGCAGCGAGAAGCCCTCGTACAACGACGGCACGCACGCCACCTCGGCCTCGGCGTAGAGCTCGACGATGCGCTCGGTCGTGACGCCCGACACGAACTCGACGGCGTCGGTGAGGCCGAGCGTGTCGATCAGCGCGGGGATCTTGCTGCGCTCCTTCGGCCGCCCGATGACCACCAGGTGGGCGTCGGGTCGCTCGGTGCGCACCTTGGCCAGCGACTCGAGCAGCGGCGCGAGGCCCTTCATCGGGACGTCGGCGCTCGCGGTGGTCATGAGGCGGCCGGGGACCCGGGCGATCTCGGGCTTGGGCCGGAAGATCGTGGGGTCGACGCCCACGGGGACGATGTGGAGCCGATCGGCGTCGACCCCCATCTGGGCGGTGATGTCGCGCTTGGACGACTCGGACACCGTCACGAGGCGCGGGATCTGGCGGGCGACCTCCATCTGCATGCCGAGGAAGCCGTACCAGCGACGCAGCGTGAGCTTGCGGAACCGACTGGTGGTGTGGGCGAAGTCGAGGTCGCGGTCGACCGTGATCGGGTGGTGGAGGGTCGCCATGACCGGCCACCCGTCCTCCTGCATCATCGGCACGAGCCCCCGGCCGAGGCACTGGTTGTCGTGGACGAGGTCGAAGTCGCCGCGGCGCTGCTGGAGCACCTTCCGGACCCGCAGGCTGAAGGTGTACGGCTCCGGGAACCCCGCCCCGCACATCATGAGGAGCTCCTGCACGTCGATCCGGTCGCGGATCTCGTGCGGGAACGGCAGCCGGAACGGGTGCGACGGCCGGTAGAGGTCGAGGCTGGGGACCTCCACCAGCTTCTCGGGGTCGACCAGCTCGGGGTAGGGGGGACCCGCGAAGACCGTGACCTCGTGGCCGAGCTCCTCGACCTCCTTCGCGACGTAGCGGGTGTAGACGCCCTGCCCGCCGCAGTGGGGGTTGCCGCGGTAGATCAGCCACGCGATGCGCAGGGGCTGGTCGTCGGCGGGGAGGACCACCGGGCGGGTGGCGGGAGGGGGGGTGGGGGCGCCAGGCATGAACCGG
>VGCA01000014.1 GCA_016870245.1 Actinomycetota bacterium
CCAACGCCGGACGTCGGCCTCGGCGTCGAGCACCGCGCGCGGCGCCGTCGCGATCCACCGGTCGACGGTGGCGTCGTCGGCCCAGGCGAGGAACACGCCACCGATCGGGGGCAGCATGGGGATCCGCTGGCCGATGCCGGGCGTGCCCCCGGCGTGGGGTGACACCTCGTCGACGATGACGAGGTCACCCGCGTTGGCCCGGACCACCAGGCCGGTCACGCCGAGGCGCTCGGCCCACGTGCCGACCGCAGCCCCGGCGGCCGACACGGCGGCGTTCGTGTGCAGCGCCGACCGCCCGAGCGGCACGAGCATCGGGCCGAGCCGGTAGCGCTTGTCGTCGGTGCGGGCCAGGTACTCCCCGGCTTCGAGCACGGCGAGGATCGCGTGCATCGACGCCACGTTGACCCCGAGGCGCCGGGTGAGCTCCGAGAGACTGAACGACTCGTCCGGGTGCGCCGCGAGCAGGTTGAGCACCCGCAGGGCCCGCTCGGCCGACAACGCGGGACGCGCCATGTGCCACCTCCGTCCGGGCACGGCACCCCGGGTGCCACGCCGCGGCGACCGTGCCGGCTATTGCAATGGCGAACGGTAGCAACGCCGAGCCGGCCGGTGCGGGCCACCGGCGGTCAGGCGTCGTCGGGGAGCAGCGTGGCGGGCGGGGACGGGGCCCAGCCGTGGGGGTCCGGCCAGTGCAGGAAGCCGGAGGCGGCCCAGGTACCCCCGTCGGCGTGCAGCGTGGTGCCGGTGACCGCGCGCGAGAGGTCGGATGCGAGGAAGAGGACGACGTCGGCGAGGTCGTCGACCGACGGTGGCGCACCGGCGGGCACGTAGACGCGGTGGGCCCGGGCGCGCGCCTCGGGTGAGAACGACCCGGGCGCCCGGCGCTCCTGCTCCTCGAGCATCTCGGTCAGTCGCGCGCTGGGCGTGGCGTCGGGCGCGATCGTGTTGACCCGGATCCCCTCCGGCGCGAGCTCCAGCGCGAGCGACCGACTGAAGTTCGTGAGCCCGGCCTTCGCCCCCGCGTACACGGCATACGTCGCCGCGCCGCGGTGCGCCTCGATGGTGGTGAAGCTGATGATGCTGCCACCGCGGCCGCCGGCCCGCATGCGGGTCACCGCGAGGTGAGTTGAGTGGATCGCCCATCCGTAGTTGCGGTGGATCTGCTCGGCCCAGTCGTCGGGGGTGGTCTTCGCGAACCACCGGCGCTGCGCGCCCCCCACCACGTTGACCAGCACATCGAGACGGCCGAGGTCGCGGTCGACAGCCGCGAAGAACTCCTCGAGCTGGTCGGCGTCGAGCGCGTCGGCAACATGGGTCGATGCTCGCCGGCCGAGCGCGTCGACCTCGGCGTGCGTGTGGGCCAGCGCGTCGGCGTCGACGTCGCACACCGCGACGTCGACCCCTGCCGCCGCGAGGGCCGTGGTCACCGCACCCCCGATCCCCTTGGCACCGCCGACGACCGCGGCCACCTTGCCCGCGAGGTTCGCCCGCTGCTCGAGGAAGCCCACGGTCAGGCTTCGTCGGCCGTGCGGAACCCGTTCCAGCGGATGAGCTCCGCGGCGGGCCTGCGGGGCGTGATCCGGAAGTCGGTGCCGATCGTGTACGCCACGGGGAACAGCCCCACCTGCATCCACTGGTCGTAGGGGATGCCGAGCACGTCGGCCACCTCGCGCTCCCGCAGCAGCGTGAGCGTGGTCCAGGCCGAACCGAGCCCCCGCGAGCGCAGCGCCAGCATGAACGACCACAGCGCCGGCACGACCGATCCCCAGCGCCCCGCCTGCCAGAACGTGTTGGTCCGCTCGGCGTGCGCGCCGGCGCCGAGGCCGTCGGTGCGCCCGGCGACGATCGGCACGCAGAGCACCGGCACCTCGTGCATGTGCGCCGCGAGGTGCATCACGCTCTCGGTGACCCGCTTCGACGCCTCGTCGCTGCGGTCGATGTTGTCCTCCGCCGCGTCGGTGCGCGGGCGGTCGATGAAGTCGGCCATCGCGCTTCGGTAGATGTCGGCGAGCGCGGCGCGGCGCTCGGCGTCGTCGACGAAGAGGAACCGGTACGGCTGCTGGTTCGACCCGTTGGGGGCGTGGACCGCGAGCTCGAGGCACTCCTGGAGCACCTCACGGGGCACCGGCCGGTCGAGGTCGAGGCGCTTGCGCACCGACGGGGTGGTCTGGAGGATCAGGTCGGGGTCGTGCACCACGAGCGGACCCTGGAACAGGGTCTCGTAGGCCTCGAGGGTCCCCCAGTGCTCCCAGATGCGGTCGATCAGCCCGGCCGCGTCGAACCGGAAGAGGAAGCCGTACACGTTCTCGTACGGACGACCGCGCATCGTGGTGGCGCGGTAGGTGTGCTGACGGAAGAGGTGGTCGCCGTCGACGATCGTGCGGACGTCGGCAAAGCTGCGGGTGCTGAGGTCGTAGCGGTCGACGTGACGGCCATTGGGCTGGCGGGGCGACGGCGCCCGTCCGAGCACGATGCGGCCGATCTCGTCCTTCCCCCGGAACACCGTCTGGCCGGGCGCGGCGGGGAACTTGCCGATGCCGTTCCACCACTCGACGTCGTCGCTCATCAGCGAGAGGCGGTCGAGGTCGGCGGGGCCGTCGAAGAACTGGTCGACGACGGCGAGCATCGCGTCGCGGGTGGGCATGCCGGGCTCCTCGTCAGGGGTGGTCAGAGGGTCTTGGCATACCAGACCTGGGGAATGCCGGTGAACCCGGCCTTCTCGTACGTCGCCCGGGCGGCGGCGTGCCCGGGGTCGCCGCCGGTGGCGACGATCGCGAGGTCGATGCCCCGGGAGCGCATCTCGTCGAGCGCCACCTCGGTGAGGCGGCTCCCGACGCCGCGGCGTTGCGCGGCGGGGTCGACGGCGATCATGTGGATCTCGGCCGACCGGGCGGCGACGTCGAAGACCACGTTGACGAAGCCGGCGACGACACCGCCGTCGTCGACCTCGACCCAGGTCTCGTGCCGGTCGAGCGCGTCGCGGACGGAGGCCGCCTGATCGGCCTCCCAGTCGGGGTGGACCCGCTCGTAGAGCGCGTCGCCGAGGATCGCCCGGAACGACGCGAACACCGGCCCCCACGCCGCGAGGGACAGTCGCACGATCCGGTCGACGTCGGCGGGGACCAGCCGGCGGATCTCCACGAGCGCCAGCGTAGGTCGGTGGCGGGAGCCCGTGCGGGCCACCGACGCGGAGCGGACTCGCGCCCAGATCGCGACCAGGGGCACATCTCGGATCTGCGAGGATGCGGGGATGCCGCAGATCGTCGACGCCTGGATGCAGCACCCGACGCTCCGCCACTCGAACCATCCGATGTTCGCACCGCTGCGCCGGTGGATGGGGATGGACGGCGGCTTCACCGAGGCGCTCCCCCTCGAGTTCACGATCCAGGCGATGGACGAGGCCGGGGTCGACGTCGGCCTCACGTGCGCGTGGTACGGACCCGAGGGCCCCCTGATCGACAACGACGAGGTCGCCGGGTTCGTCGCCCGCTACCCGGATCGCCTGCGCGGCGTCGTCGGTGCCGACCTCCGCACGCCCATGGACGCCGTCCGCGACCTGCGTCGCCGGGTCGACGAGGGCTTCGTGGCCCTGCGCGTCATCCCCTGGCTGTGGGAGCTCCCACCCGTCGACCGGCGCTACTACCCGCTCTACGCGGCCTGCGTCGACCTCGGCATCCCCTTCTGCACCCAGGTCGGCCACACCGGGCCGATGCGCCCGTCGGAGACCGGCCGGCCGATCCCCTACATCGACCAGGTCGCGATCGACTTCCCGGAGCTCGTGATCGTCTGCGGTCACATCGGGTACCCCTGGACCACGGAGATGATCGCGGTCGCCGACAAGCATCCCAACGTGTACATCGACACGAGCGCCTACGCCACGCATCGGTATCCGGCGGAGCTCGTCGACTACCTGAAGGGTCGCGGCGCCACCAAGGTGCTGTTCGGCAGCAACTACCCGATGATGACGCCGGCGCGTGCCCTCGCGCAGCTCGACAGCCTCGGTCTCGACGACGAGACCGCCGAGCGGTTCCTCGCCGGCAACGCGACCCGCGTGTTCGGGTTGGCGCCCCACGGACCGGGAGACGCGTGACGACCCTGGTGATGAACTTCGACCTGCGCCACCCGGCTCACCTGGGGGCGAACGGGCACGACACCTACCGCGCTGCGCTCGACATGTGCCGCTGGGCCGACGAGCACGGGTTCGCCCGCATCGGCCTGGGCGAGCACCACCAGTCGCCCGACGGCTACATCCCCGCCCCGCTCGTGGTCGCGGGCGCCATCGGCGGGTGCACCCGCACGGTGCGTGTGCGGCTGTCGGTCCTGCTCGCGCCGCTCTACGACCCGATCCGTCTGGCCGAGGAGATCGCGGTCGCCGACCTGTGCCTCGGTGGACGCCTCGACGTCGGCCTCGGCGTGGGGTACGTGGAGGACGACTTCGCCCTGTTCGGCATCGACTACCACCGCCGCGGGAAGGCGCTCGACGCGCTCATCCCGCTGCTGCGCACCGCGTGGACCGGCGAGCCGTTCGCCTACCGCGGCACGACCGTCCGGGTGACGCCCCGACCGGTGCAGGACCCGATGCCGATCTTCGTGGGCGGCGCGTCGCGGGCGGGGATCCGCCGGGCCGTCGATCTCGCCGACGGGTACCTCCCACCCGGCCTCCCGGCCGGCTGGGAGCGCTACCGGAAGGAGCTGGTCGCACTCGGACGCCCCGACCCCGGCCCGTTCCCGCCGCGCGGACCGGTCTTCCTCTGGGTCAGCACCGAACCCAAGGCGGCGGTGTGGGAGCGCCTCGCCCCGCACGTCCGCCACCAGATCGACTCCTACGCGGGGTGGACGCGCGACGCCTACGGCGCGCCGCAGGGCCCGTTCGTGCCCGAGCGCGACGTGGAGGAGCTCCGCCAGGGCGGCGCGTACGACGTGATGACCCCCGACGAGGTGCTCGCGTTGGCCGACACGCTCGGCCCCGACGGCGAGCTGCACCTCAACCCGCTGCTCGCCGGCATCAACCCCGACGCCGCCTGGGCGATGCTCCGGCTCGTGGAGCGCGAGGTGCTCCCCCACCTGTCCTGATCGCGACGCGGCGGGACCGGCGCCCATCTCGCACCGTGTGCCAGTGTGCGTCGATGGCGATCGATCGACCCCGCCCCCTGCCCGACGAGGTGAGCGCCTTCTACTGGGAGGCGGCCGGCAAGGGCGCCCTGGCCGTGCTGCGCTGCGACGAGTGCCGACGGATGCACCACCCGCCCGACCTCGCCTGCCCGCACTGCGGCGCCACCGCACTGCGGCCCGAGACCGTGAGCGGCCGCGGCACCGTCTTCGCCGCGACCGTCGCCCGCCAGGCGTTCGACCGGGCCTTCGTCGACGCCGTGCCGTTCACGCTCGCGCTGGTCGAGCTCGACGAGCAGCCGGGCCTGAAGGTGCTCACAAACCTCGTCGGCACCACCGAGCTCGTGGCGGTGGGCACGCCGGTCGAGCTGGCCATCGAGCCGCACGGCGACTGGTCGCTCCCCCAGTTCCGGGTGGTCGGCTCGTGAACGAGCCCGCGCGATGAGCGGCCTCACGCGCGACGTCGCCGTCGTCGGCATCGGCTACTCACCGATCGGGCGGGACACCGGCCTCGACCCCCGGGCCCTCACCCTCGCCGCGTGCCATGCCGCGATCGCCGACGCAGGGCTCACCGCCACCGACGTCGACGGGATCGTGGAGTACCAGTTCGGGCAGGGCGACGCGCCGAGCGCGACCGCCACGCAGCGGATGCTCGGCATCCCCGACCTCCACATGTACAACGACCTCATGGGCACCGCGCCCTCGGGACTGGGCGGTGCCATGGACGCCGCGATGGCCGTTGCGTCGGGCGTGTGCGAGACGGTGCTCGTGTACCGGTGCATCACCCGTCGTGCCGGACACACCGGCGCGCTGCGGCCGGCGGCGACCGAGGCCCCCGGCCCGGCGCAGTTCCACCTGCCCTACGGCTACGGCGGCGGGATCATCCTCGCGATGGCGATGCGCAAGCAGCGCCGCGTCGCCGAGCTGGGCGGGTCCTACGAGGACTACGGGCAGATCGCGCTCAACGCGCGCCGCTGGGCGGCCCGCAACGAGCGCGCCGTGCTCCGTCAGCCGCTCACCATGGACGACTACCTGGCGGCCCGCCCCGTGGCCGACCCACTGCTCGTGCTCGACTGCGACTACCCGGTCGACGGGGCCTGCGCGGTGATCGTGACCACCCGCGAGCGCGCCGCCGACCTGCCCCACCGGCCGGTGCTCGTCGACGCGCTCGCCTACGGCACGGGCGCCGAGCCCGACTGGCTCTACGGCGCCGACTTCCTGTTCGGCGGCACCCGCCCGTGCGCGCAGCGCCTGTGGTCCCGGGCCTCGGTCGGGCCCGGCGACGTCGACGTCGCCCAGCTCTACGACGGGTTCACCCACATCACCATCTCCTGGATCGAGGCGCTCGGGCTCTGCGGGATCGGCGAGTTCCACGACTGGGTCGGCGACGGCACCCGCATCGGCCCCGGCGGCGACCAGCCGCTCAACACCCATGGGGGCCAGCTCGCCGAGGGCCGCCTCCACGGCCTGGCGTTCCTCGCCGAGGCCGTGGCCCAGCTGCGCGGCGACTGCGGTGACCGGCAGGTGCCCGCTGCCGACGTGGCGGTGGTGGCCAACGCGCACGGGCCCCAGAGCGGCGCCATGGTGCTGATCGGCGCCTGAGGGCCGGGCGGCGCCGGCACCATATCACTTCACAGTGTGAAGTGATATGGTGACACCGTGGCCGGAGCCGAGAGCCGTCGACGCCTCAACGAAGCCATCGGCGCGCTCAGCCGCGTGGTCGCGAGCCCCCGGCTCAACGGCGCCATCGCGGAGCGCTCCGGTGTGGGCATCAGCCACGGCTCCCTGCGCGTCCTCGGCCTCGTGCTCGAGCACGGTCCCATCGACCTGTCGCGATTGGCCGAGCGGTCGCAGCTGGCACCCAACGCGCTGAGCCGGCACGTCAAGGTCCTCGAGACGCGCGGGTTCGTGCGGCGCGCACCGCTGCCCGACGACCGCCGGGTGTCGGTGGTGACCGCCACGCCCGCGGGCCGCGACGCGGTGCGCCACTTCCTGCGCGCCAACGACCGCATGATGGCCGGCCCCCTCGCCGGCTGGACCGACACCGACCTCGATGCGCTGTCGTCGGGCCTCGAGCGCCTCGTCGCCGATCTCCGCCGTCCCGCTGCGGCCGCCGCACCAACTGCGGCAACCGCGGCCGGGAGCGGCACCACCTCGATCACCGTCAAGGAGCGCACCGCATGAACCCCGACGACCGCTACCTCGTCATCACCGCCGACACCCACGCCGGCGGGAGCCACGAGCAGTACCGCGAGTACCTCGACCCGAAGTACCGCGACCAGTTCGACGCGTGGCGCGAGAAGTACAAGAACCCGTACAAGGACCTCAAGGACACCAAGCGCCGGGTCCGGAACTGGGACTGGGACCTGCGCGACGAGGAGCAGAACGCGGAGGGGGTGATCGCCGAGGTGATCTTCCCCAACACGGTGCCGCCGTTCTTCCCCAGCTTCGTGCTCTTCGCCCGGCCGCCCACCCCCGACGAGTACGAGCTGCGCCACGCCGGCATCCAGGCCCACAACCGCTGGCTGGCCGACCACTGCGCGCAGAAGCCCGAGGCCCGCGCCGGCATCGGCCAGATCTTTCTCAACGACATCGACGATGCCATCGCCGACGCAGAGTGGTGCAAGGCCAACGGCCTGCGCGGCGGCGTCCTCATCGGCTCGGTGCCGCCCGACGTGAACTGGCTCGCGCCGCTCTACGACCCGTGCTACGACCCGCTGTGGGAGGCCTGCGAGTCGCTCGGCGTCGTGGTCAACTCGCACGCGGGCACCGGCAGCCCGGCGTACCCGTACGCGAAGGCCATGCCGGCCGTGCACGTCAACGAGATGCCCTTCTACGCGCAGCGGCCGCTGGCCTACCTGATCGTCGGGGGCGTGTTCGACCGGTTCCCGAACCTCAAGTTCGTGCTCACCGAGACCGGGGCCGGGTGGCTCCCCGACTTCCTGCGCAACCTCGGCGCCACGATGGCCATGCTGCGCACCGGCGCGACCGGCGAGATGCGCTTCGAGGGCGGGATCATGCCGCCCAACTCGGCGTGGGACTACTTCAAGTCCAACTGCTACCTCGGCATGAGCTTCCCCGGACCGGGCGACGTGAAGACCGCCGTGGACCGCATCGGCCTCGACCGGGTGATGTGGGGCAACGACTACCCCCACGACGAGGGCACGCACCCGTTCACCAAGGAGCACCTGCGCCAGAGCATGCACCAGCTCGCCCCCGACCAGGCGCAGCAGCTCCTCGGGCTCACCGCGGCCTCGGTCTACGGGTTCGACCTCGACGCGCTCCGGCCCGCCGCCGAGCAGTTCGGGCCGACCGTCGCCGAGCTCGCGACGCCGCTCACCGAGCTGCCCGAGAACCCCAACGAGATCCTGCGCCGCTCCGAGGCCGAGCTCGCCCGGGCCCGCTGACGCGCGCGGCCGGCTCGAGCCGGGGGCTCGCGAGATCGACGGGTCCCTCGCGGCGCCGTCGCTCGTGGATCAGGTGAAGTCGGAGCCCCCGTCGACGTTGACGTTGGCGCCGGTCATGTAGGAGTTGCGCCGGGAGGCCAAGAAGGCGATCACCGCGCCGATCTCGCCGGGAGCACCGGCGCGGGGCAGGTGGGCGGGGTGGCCGAAGTGCTCGTCGATCCCGCTCATCATGGCGTACAGGTCGTCGGGGTCGATGCCCACGCTGGCAGCCCAGCGCCGCACCGTCTCGGTCGCGATCGTGCCCGGAGAGACGGTGTTCACGAGGATCCCCTCGGGCGCGAGCGTCTGCGACAGGTTCTTCGTCACGCTGGTGACCGCCGCCTTCGCGGCGGTGTAGGCGATCAACCCCGGGCTCTGCCGTTTGGTGGAGTGCGCCGAGAGGTTCACGATCCGTGCCCACTCGGCCCGTCGGAGCAACGGCAACGCGGCACGCAGGCAGCGGACCATCCCCATCGTGCCGAGGTCGAAGGTCGCGAGCCAGTCCTCGTCGGAGAGCTGGTCGAACCCGCCGGGGGATCCGGGGCCGGTCGCGTTGACGAGGATGTTGAGCGATCCCCAGCGTTCGTCAACCACCCGGAACGCGCGCTCGACCTCGTCGGGCTGCGTGATGTCGGCCTGGAGCGCGATCGCGTCGGGACTCCCGAGCTCGATCAGCGCCTCGACCGTGGCGTCGAGGTCGGCTCTCGTGCGGGCGACCACGGCGACACGGGCACCGTCGGCGGCGAAGCACTCGGCCGCCGCCCGCCCCATTCCCTGCGTGCCGCCCTGCACGACGGCGGTGGCGTCGGCCAGCCCGAGATCCACCCGCGAACCCTAACCCTTGGCCACCACGCCGCGCCGTGCGCGACACGCTCGACGGTTGCTTGACCGGCGATCCCATCAGCGTGCAGGCCGTCGAAGACGCCCGGTCTGCGGGATGATGCCGAACGCGGCCGTGCCATGCTGTGACGACGGCCGTCCTGCGGGCACCGCACGGCCCGCCGTCCGCGTGACTGCGAGGAGCGTGACCGCGATGGGGATCGTCGACGACCGAATCGCCGGCGCCCGCCGCCGGATCCGGACGTGCTACGGGCTGGTCGTCGCGGAGAACGGCTTCGACCTCTTGTGGCCGTTCGCCGTCGGGTTGGCCATCGACGGTCTCATCGACGACCGCTGGGCCGGGGTCGCAGTGTTCGTCGTCCTCTCGCTCGCCCACACGGCGACGGGCTACGTCCGCCAGCGGTACCAGAGCCGCACGTTCAACCCGCTCTCCGCCGACATCGCCGCCGACATCGTGGCCCAGCAGCGGGCGACCGGCGTCGACACCGCCTCGGTGTCCGGACGAACGGAGCTGGCGGCCGAGTACGTCGGCTTCCTCGACGAGGACGTCCCGGTGGCGATCACTGCCGCCTTCACCATCGTCGGATCCCTGATCATGCTCTTCCTCTACGACCCGCTCCTCGGGTTGGCGGCCGCGGCCGTCGGCCTGCCCGTGTTCGTGGTGAACCGTCGGCTCATGACGCGATCGGAGGGCGTCTACCGCGACCTCAACGATCTCGCCGAGGTCGAGGTGGACGTGATCGGGCGGGGCGACCGGACGGAGTCCCGGCGGCACTTCCGGATCGTCGGGCGACGGTGGGTCCGGCTCTCCGACACCGAGGCGGCGAGCTGGGGCATCGTCGAGGTGGTCGCCGTGGCCCTCTGGGTGTTCACGCTCGTGCGCGTGACCACGGGGACGGTCGACGTCGGCGAGGTCATCGCGACGATCGCCTACGTGGCGTTCTACACCGCCGGCTTCGACGAGGTACCGGGCGTGCTGCAGCGCTTGACGCGACTCCGGGACATCAAGCGCCGCCTCGACGACCCGACCGACCCCTCCGACCCGGCCGGGCCGGCCGGGCCGGAGATCGACTCGTCTGCCGGTCCCTGACCGGCTCAATGGCCCGCCCGATTACTCGCGAGCGAGCTCGGCCCGGGCGAGGCCCTGGTTCGCGCGATGGGGCCGGAACTCGAGACCTGCCAGCTCCGGAGGCATGTCAACCCGCGCGCCGGCCGCGATCCACGCGCAGAGCGCCGCCGTGCTCGCGGCGCTGACCACGTGACCCAGCCAGAGCCGCTCGCCCGACGGCCGGCGCACGACGATCACGTTCGACTGGGAGCATTCGCCGAGGCAGCCCACGACCCGCGTGCGGCACGCCGCACGGAAGGCGGCCACCTGAGCCTCGTGGTCCGTCCCGGGGTGCTTGGCCGTCCCGCAGCAGCACCCGCGACAGACGAGCACGCGCACGTCGCTCGGGCCGGGACGACACCCGGCCCGACCGTCGTCCGTCCGCAGGGGGTTCGCAGCCACCTCCATCGGCATGGCAGTATATGAGAATGATTCTTATTCCTATTCCATCGCCCCTCCGGAGACCGGAGCGGGCCCGAGCCTTCGCCACGGCCGTCGTGGCGGTGCTGTGCCTCGCCACTGCGACGAGCGGTCCGGCCTGGGCGGGTGGGTCCGGCAACGATCGGCCCACCGTGGTCGCGGCCTTCTATCCGCTCGCCGAGGCCGCCCAGGGCGTCGGCCGCGGCCTCGTGGACGTCGTCAACCTCACCCCGCCCGGACAGGGACCCCACGACCTCCAGCTCTCGGGCCGGACGGCGCAGCGGATCGAGCAGGCCGACATGGGCATCTACCTGGGGTCGGGCTTCCAACCCCAGGTCGAGAAGGCGATCGAGAAGTCCAAGGCCGCGTCCCGGCGCCTCGACCTGCTCGAGACGGTCGGTGTGCTCCCCGTCGACCCCCGGCTCGCCGGCACGAAGGGGAAGGTCGACGGCGAGGTCCTCGAGGGCGACGTCGACCCCCACGTGTGGCTGGACCCGGTGCGGATGATCCAGATGGTCGACGCCATCACCGACTTCTTCGTGCGCAACGACCCCGCCAACGCGACCTCCTACCGAGCGAACGCGCAGGAGTACCTGGCTTCGCTCGACGGGCTCGACGCCGAGTACCGGGCGGGGCTCGCGCAATGCCGGTCGCGAGCCATCGTCACGAGCCACCGCGCCTTCGGCTACCTGTCCGACTCCTACGACCTGCGCCAGATCCCCATCGCCGGGGTCTCACCTGAGGTGGAGCCGGACCCGAAGACCCTCGCCGCGATCGCCGACGAAGCCGAGAAGGAGGGCGTCACGACGATCTTCCTCGAGACGATCGCACCGCCCGACCTCGCCAAGACCGTCGCCCGTGAGATCGGTGCGGACCTCGACCTCCTCGACCCGATCGAGGGCCTGTCGCGCCAGCAGATCCGCCAGGGCGAGACCTACGCCTCGATCATGCGCGACAACCTGACCCGGCTCAGGAAGGGGCTGGACTGCCGATGACCATGCCGGAGGTGGTCCTGCGGGTCGACGACCTCTCGGTCGCCTATGGGAGACACCGCGCGCTCGAACACGTCTCCTTCTCGGTACGTCGCGGCGAGCTGGCGGCGGTGATCGGTCCGAACGGAGCCGGCAAGTCGACCATGTTCCGCGCCCTGTCGGGGATCGTGAAGTACTCGGGGAACGTCGAGCTCTGCGGGGTGCACTGCCATCACCGCCGAGACCGACTGGTGTGCGCATACATCCCCCAGCGCACCGACATCGATCTCGACTTCCCCATCACCGTCGACCAGCTGGTCCTGTCGGGACGGCGACGCTTTCTCCGGCTCGGTCAGCGCCCCGGTTCCTCCCACCGCGCCGCGGCGCGCGACGCACTGGCTCGGGTCGGCCTCCCCGATCTCGGCGCACGTCCGCTCACCCAGCTGAGTGGCGGACAGGCGCAACGGGCGTTCCTCGCCCGGGCCCTCGCCCAGGAGGCCGACCTCATCCTGCTCGACGAGGCCCTCAGCGGCGTCGACCAACCCGGGGTCGACGGCATGCTCGACCTGTTCGGGCAGCTGTGCGAGGACGGCACGACGATGCTCGTCGCCACCCACGACCTCGCGCTCGCCCGTCGGCGGTTCACCCGCTGCATCGCCATCAACCGGCAGGTGATCGCCGACGGCACTCCCGCCGAGGCGCTCGACGACCGAGCCCTCGAGGCGACGTTCGGCTCGGGCTCGTTTCGATCTGTCGTGGCGTAGACCGCGATGGCCGCGCTGTCGTGGGTGACCGACCCGTACCAGAGCGAGTTCATGCGAAACGCCGCGATGGTGGCCGTACTGGTCGGGGTGCTGGCCCCGACCGTGGGGGTCTGGGTCGTGTTGCGCCGACTCGCCTACCTCGGCGACGCGATGAGCCACGGCACGCTGGCCGGCGTCGCCGGTGCCTTCCTCATCGGAGCGAGCATCACGGTCGGCGCCCTCGCGGCCGGGGTGACGATGGGCCTGCTGGTGGCGGTCCTCGAGCGACAGCGCCGAGTGAGCGAGGACAGCGCCATCGGCGTGGTCGAGACGTTCATGTTCGCGCTCGGGGTGATCCTCGTGTCCCGCAACGACAACGTCGGGGTCGACCTCACCCACTTCCTCTTCGGGCAGATCGTCACGGCGACCCGCCACGACCTGGCCGTGAACGGCCTCCTCACCCTCGTCGCGCTCCTGCTCGTGTTCGTGGCGTTCCACGACCTCCGCATGACCACCTTCGACGCCGCGCACGCTGCGCAGGTCGGGATCCCGGTCGGCGCCATCGGCACCGTCCTGATCGTGCTCATCTCGATCACGGTGGTGGTCAGCCTCAGCACCGTCGGGCTGCTGATGAGCGTCGCCATGCTGATCACCCCTGCAGCGGCCGCCCGCCTGGTCACCCATCAGGTGGCCACGATGACCGCCGTCGCCATCGGCATCGGGGGCGCATCTGCGCTGGGCGGACTCACCCTCAGCTACCACCTCTCCACCCCGCCCGGACCGACGATCGCGGTGGTCACCGTCGGCTGGTTCGCCCTGGCCGCCGGATGGTCGGCGATCGCCGGTCGCTCCGCCGGGATCGCGGGACGACACCACGTCGGACGCGCGGTAGCGGCTTCCGATGTGTGAGGGCTAGCCGCAGGCCTGGCAACGCCCGATCAGGTCGAGGCGGTGGTGCTCGCTGGTGAACCCGTTGGCGCGAGCGACGCGGCGGAGGACCCGATTGAGGCTCGCCTCCAGGTCGTCGGGGATCGTGAAGTCGAGCACGGTCCCGCACCCTGCGCACACCAGGTGGTGGTGATGCCACTCGGTGACCGCGTCGTCGAGCTCGTAGCGCGCGTGCTCGTCGGAGGTGACGATCCGGTGCACGATGCCGGCGTCCTCGAGCACGGCGAGGTTCCGATAGGTCGACGACATCGAGAGCGACGAGTCACGGCTCAGGATCTCGCTGATCGTGACCGGCCCGGCGGACTGGGCAAGCGCCTCGACCAGCGCGCGCCGACCGCGCGTGTACCGGTGGTCGTGGGCGTCGAGGCGCGCGGCCACGAGGTCGTTCAGCTCGGGCGCATCGCCGGTCCCCACCCCGACAGCGTATCCATTATTGGGAATCGCTGAGAATTCTTCGGGAGAAGGTTGGGAATCTCTCCGGTTCCGGCGGCTCCGGAGCATGCCGGGTTCTGGAATGATCGACGTTGCCCGCTCACCGATCCGTCACCGGTCCGACGCCGACCCGAATCGAGGAACCCCCGTGGCTCTGCTCCCACTCGCCACCGAGCCCTTCGTGCTACCCACCGACCGCGAGATGCTCCCGTCGGAACGGCGAGCGTTCGTCAACACCCACCGCACCTGCGTGCTCGGCTACGCCCGCCGCAACGACGGCCCCGCACAATCGGTCGTCTACTACGTCCCGACCGACGACGGCGAGCTGCTCATCGCCACGATGGGCGCCCGTGCGAAGGCGAAGGCGGTCGACCGACTCGGCAAGGTCAGCATCCTCGTGCTCGACGAGCAGTTCCCCGTCGGCTACCTCCAGGTGTACTGCGACGCCGTCGTCGACCGCGACCCGACACTCGTCGTCGATGTGATGATGGCAGTCGCCGGTCGCGTGTCCGGCACACCGCTCGGTGAAGAAGCCCGGCCGTTCGTCGAAGCGATGGCGCAGGAAGAGGGGCGCGTCGTGCTGCGCTGCACTCCGTACGCAACCTTCGCCACCCCACCCCGACAGCTCTCCGGAAACGACCCGGCCGAGAAGACAACCCACCACCGCTCCGACTCCGTCCCCTGGGACGCCGCCGACCCCGAGGTCGGCTGACCGTGGCCCGCATCGAACCACTCCCGAGCCACGAGCTGCCGCAGTACCAGCCCACCTTCGACCTCATCGAACAGGCGATGGGGTTCGTGCCCAGCAGCCTGCCCACCATGGCCCGCATCCCGGCCCTGCTCGACACCTTCAGCGCGTTCGCCGGGACGGTGATGGGCGCCGGCCTCATCGAACCGCCCCTGGTGCAGCTCATCGCCCACGTCGCCAGCACCGCCGCCGGCTGCCACTACTGCCAGGCGCACACCGCCATCCACGCCCACCACCTCGGCGTCGATGCCGACAAGATCGCCAACGTGTGGAGCTTCGAGACCGACCCGCGGTTCACCGACGCCGAGCGAGCCGCGCTCCGCCTCGCCCGGGATGCCGCCCAGGTCCCGAACCTCGCCACCGACGACCACTTCACCGAGCTCGCCCGGCACTACGACGACACCCAGATCGTGCAGATCGTCGCCGTCATCAGCCTCTTCGGCTACCTCAACCGCTGGAACGACACGATGGCCACCACCCTCGAGGCCGCACCCCTCGAGTTCGCCACGGAACACCTCTCGAGCCGCGGTTGGAGCTCGGGCAAGCACGCGCCACCCGACCCCGAATAACTATCCGCTGGATAGATTTGCTGGTACCGTGGTCGAGGCGAGTCACCGCCCACGGAGACGTCGATGCCCACGCGAACCGGCGCAGATCGAGACACCTACCGCCACGGCGATGTGCGTCGCGCCGCGATCGAGGCCGGTCTCGCGCAGCTGAGCAGCGAGACGGCGAGCCCGGTGACGCTGCGCGGCACCGCCCGCCAGATCGGCGTCGCCCACCACGCCCTCTCCCACCACTTCGTCGACAAGGCCGGCTTCGAGCGCGCGCTGGCCGCCGCCGGGTTCGAGTCCCTGGCCGACCAGGTGGAGACCACCGACGACGCGGCCGGCTTCGTGGCCGCCTACGCCCGCTTCGCGCTCGCGCACGCCCGGCTCTACGACGTGATGATGCGCCAGCCCTACGCCGCGTTCGAAGCCGACCCGACGTTGCGCGCGGCTTCAGGGCGCGTGATCGGGAAGGCGCTCGCCGTCCTGGCACCGAACGCGCCCGACGCCGAGTCCGGCCGCCGCACGGTGGCACGGGCGTGGATGCTGACCCACGGCGGGATCTCGCTCCACGCCACCGGAGTGCTGCGAATGCGCAGTGACGAGGACTTCGTCGCCGAGCTGCTGCGCATCGCCGGCCTCGCGCCCGACCAACCCGAAGGCCCCCAGTCGATCTGGGGCGATCACAACGAGGAGCACCAGCCATGACCGCCAACTTCGCCGACGCCATGCCGTTCTCGCGGCTGATGGGCATCGAGATCGACCACGCCACGCCCGAGCTCGTCCGAGGCCGACTGGAGGTGACTCCAGAGCTCTGCACCACCGGCGACATCCTCCACGGTGGCGCGGCCATGGCCTTCGCCGACTCGCTCGGCGCCATCGGCGCCTTCCTTACGCTGCCCGAGGGCGCCAACGGCACCACCACCATCGAGAGCACCTCGAAGTTCCTCGGCGCCGCGACCGTGGGCGCCACGCTCGTCGCCGAGACCGAGCCGATCAAGGTGGGTCGACGGCTCTCGGTGTGGCAGACCCGGATCCGCACCGAGGACGGACGAGACGTCTGCCTGGTCACCCAGACCCAGCTCACCCTCTGAGCCCGGGGCACCCGACCCCCTGCGGGGACGTCGCCCGCGCTCATGCCGACGGGCGATCGGTCAGGCCGGGATCGGTTGGTGTTCGGGGCAGTCGACGCGCAGGTCCCGGTCGGCGAGCGAGGTGGCGAGGAGCAGGCATCGTGCCCGGGATCGGGTCCCGGGCGGTCTGTAGTGGAGGCAGTCGAGGCAGCTGCGGTTGACGGTGATCACCCCGGCGGCGTGCAGTCGCGCGATCTCGCCGAGCAGGACCCGCAGCGTGGTGGCCCGGTCGGTGGCGGTTCCGCTGCCTGCTGCGAGGAGCGGGGCGAGCTCGGTGGCGGTGTCGGCCGCGACGCGGCCTCCGCGGGCGGTGAGCGCGACGAGCGTGCTGCGCAGATCGGCGGGGTCACGGTCACGTCGGATCAGCCCACGCCGGTCGAGGACCGCGACGGCATCGCTGACGGTGGGTTGGGACACGTCGAGCTCGGCGGCCAGGTCGCCGACGCGGCGGGGCCGACCATCCGCCAGCGTCTCGATCACGCTCAGGCCGAGCAGCGACACCTCGTGGCGGGTGGCGACGTCTTGACGCGCGGCGCGCAGGGCCCGCCCGAGCCGTTCCACGGCGGCGAGCACCTTGCGATCGAGGCCGGCGCGGGGGCTCATGCCTCGATCGTCGCCTGCGGAAGGGCCAACCGGGCTGTCAACGGGTCGGGTCGGACGCCATCGTCTACGCCGGCTGCGCCGAGCCCGTGGGGAGCGTCGACGCAGCAGGGACGGGCTCGTCGATGAGCCGTGCGATGGTCGCGCCGACGGTGAGGTCGTCGACGTGGCCGAACGCGTCGAGCCGGATCGACCCGGCCCGATCGATCAGCACCAGGCTCGGCGTGCCGCGCAGCTGGTAGCGCGCCATGGTGATCGGCGTTCCACCCGGCCTGTCATGGGCATCGACGCCGACGGGGAAGCCGATCCGGTACTCGTACAGGAACGCTGCGAGCGAGACCGGCGTCATGGCGTCGTGGTGCTCGAACACGGTGTGCAGGCCCAACACCGTCACGTCGCCGCCGAACGTGTCGACGATCCGTTGCGCCTGGGGCAGGCCGTGGCTCACGCATCCCGGGCACAACATCTGGAACGCCTCGATCACCACGACCTGACCGCGCAGGTCCTCCAGTGACAGCGGCTCCTGCGTGTTGAACCACGTCGACACTTCCAGCGGCGGCGCGGGTCTGCTCGAGCTCCCACTGTCCATGGGCGCACTCTAGATAGGATGCCTATGGAGTATCAAGTGGGGGCCGATGGCGGAAGGCTCTCGCGTGGTGCCGGTCGAGGCCGGCCGCCGACCGACCACCTCCGCTCCCCCGGCTCGGCTGGGTCAGCCGGTGGTCAGGAGGTGGAGCACCACCTTGTCGGGCTTCGACTGGACAGAGAACGGCGCGACCGAACCATGGAGCGCGAAGGACTCGTTGGTGACGGTGTCGTGCAGCGTGAGGATGCGTGACAGCCCCATCTTCGACACGTGCACATCGGTCGTGGCCCGGTCGAAGCGACGAACCTCGGCGCCTGCGTCGTCGCCCTCCCAGCGCAGCACCCGCACTGAATCCGGGGTGACCACCACGAGCAGCCTGACGGTCATCCCCTGCGACGCGGCCGCCGCCTCCACCGCGGCCCGGTAGCCGAGCGCAGCGCCGACCGCCTCACCGCCGCCACCGGCCAGCAGATCGCCAGCGGTCGCACCGGCAGCCACGCCGACCGTCCCGGCGACCAACAGGCCCTGCCAGCTGAAAATCCCTGCGGCCTCGACCGCCTCACCGGGCAGCGCCCGACGAGCGGACTCCTCCAGGTACGCCTCATCGCCCGCGTGCGCCATCGCCTGCTCTCCTCGGCTCGCCGACGCACACGATCATCGCCGGTCGTGTCCCCCGCCAGTCCGTTCGGGTGGAGACTTGGGGAGAGCCTTCCCGCGAACGAGTCCGGACAGCAAGAGGCCCGGTCCTGGGGACCGGGCCTGACCTGCGATTTCGATGGTGGCGGGGGTGGGATTTGAACCCACGACCTTCGGGTTATGAGCCCGACGAGCTACCAGACTGCTCCACCCCGCGGCGGATCAACGACGTTACCAGGCGCCGTTCGGGGCTCCCAAGCGGTCAGCCGCCGCTCCCGTACGGGCGGGTGATGATCTCGAGCAGATGACCGTCGGGATCCTCGAAGTAGACGCCCCGGCCGCGGTCGTGGGTGTTGATCGTCCCGGCGCGGGACCGACCCGGATCAGCCCAGTACGGGATCCCGCGCGCGACCACCCGGCCGAACACCGCATCGAACTCGGCTTCGGTGACGAGGAACGCGTAGTGCTGCGAGGCGATCTCGCCGGCGAGCTCGTGGAAGTCGAGCGACACCCCGTTGTCGGCCTCCACCACGAGGAACGGGCCGAAGCGGGCAGCCGGTGGGCGGCCAAACACCTCGGTGAAGAACGTGGCCGACCGCTCCTGGTCTCGACACCAGACGATGGTGTGGTTCAGGTCCATGATCCGGGCCTCCCCCGATCGGGCCTCACACCAGCCAGCGGGAGAGCGACTCGATCACACAGGCCGGCTTGGTGCCGCCGTCGATCTCGATGGTGATGACCATGCGGGTCTGCAGGCCGCCGGCCACGTCGCTCACCTCGACGATCTCGGCGCCGGCCCGGATGCGCTCCCCCACTTTCACCGGCGACGGGAACCGCACCTTGTCGACCCCGTAATTGATGCCGGCGCTGAACCCCTGCACCTCCACGATCTGGGGCAGGAAGAAGTTCGACAGCGACATCGTGAGGTAGCCGTGGGCGATCGGGGCGCCGAACGGCCCGTCCTTCGCGCGCTCGGGGTCGACGTGGATCCACTGATGGTCACCGGTCGCGTCGGCGAACTGGTCGACGCGGTCCTGCTCGATGGTGAGCCAGTCGCTGTAGCCGAGGTGGGTGCCGACGGCGGCACGGACGGCATCGGGGCCGTCGAGGGCGGTGGCCACGGGGATCCTCCGGAGGTGGGCGCAGGTGGGACAGGTCGATCCTTGCCGACCCGGACTCCGCCGAGCCACCCGGACGACCGCGCGGGATCGTCGACGGCGCGACTCGCCCGTTGCCGGGTGCGGGCCCGAGGTGCGGACCCGCAGCGCCGGCCTCAGCCGGACCGCACGGCAGCCGGGGGGACCACGAGCGACCCGTGCTCATCGACGTCGCGACCGAGGACCGACGATGCGATCCGCACGGCGGCCTGACGCGCGCCCCACAGGTTGCCCGCCGCGGGCCCGAGCTCGATCATGGCCAGGGCACCGGCGACATGCACCGGCGTGTCCGCCCAGCGCAAGTCCGGGCGCAGGACCGGGAGACCGTCACAGATCGGCGCCCGCCACTCGCGTTCCAGGGCGCGCAGCACCGGGTCGGAGTCGATCGACGGCTCCCCGCCGGTCGCCAACCACACCTCGTCGGCGCGCAGCGTGCCGGCCGGCACGCCGCCGCGCGCGAGGTCGAGGTCCACGCCGGCGGGGCCGGAGGCGGCGGAGGCGATCTCCACCTGCTCCCACACCCGCAGCCGGCCCTGCGCGGTCAGCTCGCGGATCCGGGCGAAGGCCGCCGGGGTCACCGACCCCCCGTCGCGCGCGGCAAGCGCGATGGCCCGTCGCGCGGCCGCATCGAACACCGCCCAGAAGTCGTGCAGGTACTTCGGCCCGAGCCAGCCCGGCGACGCGTCGAAGTCCGACACCCGCAGCGGCCGGCGCGCGAGGAGGTGGACCACTGCGCCCCGGACGACCGCACCCGCCACCAGATGGAACGCCGTGAGCCCACCGCCGGCCACCACCACCGTCCGCCGGTCGACGTCGGCCCGCGCCAGATCGACGGACGAGGAATGACGCACGGGCCCGACGGGATCGACGAGGCCCGCGAGCGCCGGCGGGATCCGGGGGCGACGGGGGTTCGTCGCGACGACGACGCGGCGCGCCCCGATGCGCGCGCCCGACGCGAGCCGCACCTCCGCGGCGTCGGGCCCGTCGGCCACCACCTCGGTGGCCCGGTCGGCGCGCACCGCGTCGGCGATCCCGGCGGCCGCCACCAGCTCACGGCAGAAGTCGGCGAAGCACCCCGTCTGCGGGAAGTCGTACCGACCGATCCCGGCGACGTTGCGGCCGGCCCGGTAGGTGCCCCAGTCGCCGGCCTGGCCCCCGGGGTGGTGCACACCGGGGGACCGCAGATGCGGGATCTCGTAGGCCGCGAACTGCCGGTCCCACGCGGCCATCCAGCGACCGCTGGGGTCCACCACCACGGGGGCGGGGGCGCCCGCCTGCACCAGGTGAAGGGCCACCGCCAGACCCTGGGGTCCGGCGCCGACGATGCACACGTCGGCGGTGTCGGGGGTTGGAGCGCTCATCCCCCAAGAGTATATGAGAATGATTCTTATTCTCGATAGAGTCGGCCCATGGATCCCACCCAGCCCCGCATCCACCTCCTCCCCCAGCACGGCGCCCGGTGGGCGGTCGACCACGGTGCGCCGCTCGCCCCCGCGGCGCTGGTCGCCGGCGACCGCCTCGATCGCGACGGGACCACGTGGACCGTCGCGCACGTCGACGTGCACGACGACGGTGTCGTGCACCTCGCCGTTCACCGGATCTCGTGCAACGGGCTGCCGGGGCGCACCCGGCTTCGGCTGGGAGCCGACACCCCGCTCGTGGCCGACGGCGGGCTCCCCGGCCGCCGTCACGTCCGCGAGCTCGGCGCGCCGCCCGGCGCGACCCGTCCCGGACACCACCACCGTCACTGAGGCGTCGGCCCGGAGGAGCGGCCCGGAGGAGCGGCCCGGCGCAGCGCCCCGGTCGGCCGGTGTGCTCCGGCGGGTCAGTCGGGCGGGCGGCCGCCGGCCGCGCGGCGTTCCCGCCGCTCGGCGTCGGCCGCGTTGAGTCGCTTCATCGTGCCGAGGGGATCGGCCTTGAACGCCTCGACCGAGGCCTGGTGCCCGGCGAGCGCCTGGAACTCACCGCCGGTGCGGATCGCGGCCCGCACGCCCATGACCTCGGCCTGGCGGTACACCATCCGCTTGTTGATCTGCGCGAGGTCCGACGCGACCGTCGCCACCCGCTCGGCCACGTCGAGCACATCGGCATCGAGGGTCGCCGCGGGGAACGCCTTGTTGGCCCACCCGATCGCGACCGCCTCCGCGCCGGTGAGGTCCTCGGCCGTCAGCATGATCTCCAACGCGCGCCGCACCCCGAGCAGGGGCATGTGGTACTGCCAGTCGGGCGGCGAGGCGGCCCGCACCACCGGGTAGCCGATCCGCGCGTCGTCGGCCACGTACACGAGGTCGCACGCCTGCGCGAGCTCGGTGGCCCCGGCGATCGCGTAGCCGTGCACCTGGGCGATGACGGGCTTCGCGAGATCCCAGAAGCGGAACCAGGTCTCGGTCGCCTGTCGGGCCCACTGACCGTCGCCCGGCGCGGAGTGGAACGGCGGCGCGCCCATCAAACCGCCCCCGAGGTCGTAGCCGGCCGAGAAGCAGGCGCCGCCGCCGCGGATGACGGTCACGCGCACGTCGTCGTCGCCGTCGTTGGCCTCGAGCACCGCGAGCATCTCGGCCCGCATCGGCGTGTTGATCGCATTGCGCTTGTCGGGCCGGTTCAGCGTGATCCGGGAGACGAACGGCGCGGGCCGGTCGACCAGGATCGTCTCGTACGCGGTGTCGCCCATCTCAACCCTCCACGGTGTCGCGGGTGCCGGCCAGGTCGGCGAGCAGCTCGAGGCCCTCGGTGCCCTGGCCCCGCACGATGAGTCCGGTCACGCCCAGCCGGGTGAACGGCTCCCAGGCGTCGCGGATCCGCTGGGGCGAGCCGACCAGCGTGCCCTGCTCGATGTACTCGTCGGGCACCGCGGCCACCGCTCCCTCCTTGTCGCCCGCCATCCACCGTTCGTGGATCTGGGCCGCGGCCTCGGGGAAGCCGCGGCGCGCCATCGCCTCGCGGTGGTAGTTGTGCGTGGCCGAGCCCATCCCGCCCACGTACATCGCGGTGAGCGGCTTCGCGGCGTCGATGGTGGCGCGCACGTCGTCGGTGATCACCACCGACACGCCGCCGAAGATCTCGAACCCGTCGGGGCGTCCGCCCCGCGTCGCGAACCCGGCGTCGAGGTGCGGCCCGTAGACCTCCTCCCCCTCCCGGCCCCAGCCCATGGGCAGCAGCCCGTCGGCGACCTCGGCCGCGAGCGCGGTGTTCTTCGGGCCGCCGGCCGCGAGCCAGATGGGGATCTCGCCCGCGGGGTGCAGGATCGAGCGCAGCGGCTTGCCCTGCCCGAGCGCACCGGGGCCCGCGTACGGCAGCGGGAACTCCACGCCGTCGTGGGTGAGCGGCTCCCGGGCGAAGACCGTGCGCATGATCTCCACGTACTCGCGCAGACGGCGGTTGGGGTTGCCCCACGGCTGCCCGTACCAGCCCTCCACGATCTGGGGTCCGGAGACGCCGAGGCCGATGATCACGCGGTTGCCGCCGGCGATCGAGTCGATGGTCATCGCGTGCATCGCGGTGGCGGCGGGCGTGCGGGCCGCGATCTGCGCGATGTCGGTGCCGAGCTTGATGCGGGTGGTGAACGCCGCGAGGTAGGCGAGCGGCGAGAACGCGTCGGACCCGTAGGCCTCCGCGGTCCACACGGAGTGGTAGCCGAGATCCTCGGCGACGCGCACCTGGTCGACCGGCACCTCCATCGAGGCGCCGCGGTACAGGTCCAGCCCGAGGGCGAGCTTCATGGAGAGGTCCTTCGTTCGGGATCGGGGATGCGCCGGCGAGGGGTCGCGGTCAGCCGGCGAGGAAGTCGAGGACTTCGGGCTGCGCGGTGGGGTCCTGGATGAAGAACATGTGCCCGCCCTCGTAGATCCGCAGGTCGGCACCGGGGACGCGGGCGGCGATGGCCTCGCCGTTGTCGGGGGGCGCGATGCCGTCGTAGCGCCCGCAGGCCACGAGGGTGGGGCAGGTGATGCGCCCGAGCCGGTCGACGACGTCGTGGCGGCTGCGGGCGTCGAGCTGCAGCGCCATGCCCCGCTGCACCTCCTCGCCCGGCGGTGCCGCGGCGGCGCCCGCGATGAACTCCGCCAGGATCCGATCGGTCTCGTGCTCGGCGAGGAACTCCGGTGTGTACCGGGTGTCGATCAGGGTCAGCCGCATCGCGCCCGCCTCGGCCGGGTCCATCGCCGCGAGGGTGTGGAGCGGGTAGGAGGCGAAGTCCCCGCCCGGCGACGTGCACACCAGCGCGAGGCGCTCGACCCGCCCCGGGTACGTGACCGCGAACTCCTGGGCCACCATGCCGCCGAAGCTCACGCCCACCACCCGGCAGCGGTCCCAGCCCACGTGGTCGAGCAGCGCGGCGCCGTCGGCGGCGTAGTCGGCCATCTCGTAGGGGCCGGGCGGCACCCCGGTCTGCCCGAGGCCGCGCTGGTCGTGGACCAGGAGGTCGAACCGCTCGGCGTAGGGGTCGAGCATCATCTTGGTGGTGGCGAGCGACGTGCCGCTCCCGTTGAAGAACAGGAGTGGCGGACCTTCGCCCCAGCGCTGGTAATAGATCTCGATCCCGTTGGCAGCACACGTCGGCACGGCCGCAGCCTAGGCAGCCCGCCGATGCCGCCGCGTGCCGCAGTCAGGGTTCGAGGAGGGTCGAACACAGCGCCTCGAAGCGCTCGACCCGCGGGTCGTCCGTCCCGACGATGCGCGGCAGCCACCGGCGGACCTCGTCGGCGCGGAACGCCCCAACGCCCACCAGCACCTGCTCGATGTCCAGCCAGTCCTTGCGCCGGTCGAACACCGCCTTGCACACGACGAGGTGCTCCGGTCCGAGCACGTCGATCATCGCGTCGCGAAACGGAACCCGCCGCACTCCACGGGCCATGGCCCCGTGGAACGGGTCGTGCGCGAAGAACAGATCGACGGGGGTCCGGCCCCACCAGTACCGAGCCTGTCCGTCGCGCACGAGCGTGGGGTCGTCGGCGGGGACCGCGACGCCGATCCCCCCCAGGGCGCGGAGGACCCGTCCCCGGTCGTCGACCCCGCCGAAGACGTTGCAGTCGATGTCGATCGTGGCGCGCGGCTCCGCGTAGTAGCCGAGAGCGATCGCACCACCGAACGCGTGGGAGATCCGAGCGCGGGAGAACGCAGCGTCGATGGCGAGCAGCTTGTCGGGGAGGCTCGGCTCGGTCACCGCGACTCGATTCGGGGGAACGACGGTTGGTCGGATCGGCGCGCACCCGCCGGCATCGCGTCGGCGAGATCGAGGAGGTCGGCGATCGCCTCGCCCCGAGGCCCGTCATCGACACCGATCCATTCCGCCGCCGCCTCGACGTTGTCGTCGATCTCGGGCGTGACGCCGAGTGCACGGACGATCAGTGCGGCGAGGACCGGCGGCGGCCGGTTCCCCCTGCGGAGCTCGGCCAGCAGCGCCCGGGCGTGACGCTCGACCGCGGACTCGACGACGACCGGGGCTCCGAGACGGCGTGCGGCGGCCGTCACCTCGGTGTCGTCGAACGGGCGAAGCGCCCGGGCCCGGGCCTTGGCCATCGCCACCTCGTCGAGCTCGGTGAAGGTGACGAGGCTCCGTGCCCGCGGGCCGCGGTCGGTGACCACCGACTCCCGGACCTCGAAGCGGCGGACCGGCCCCGTCCCGGCGGTCCCGGGGCGGGCTGCTCGCTCGACCACGAATGCCATAGTGGGTATCATACCCACTAATACAGGATCCCGGGCCCACCGGGGGATCGGAGTAGCCTCCGGAGGCTCGTTTCCCCGGAGGACACCGCATGTTTCGTTCGATCGTCGTCGGCACGGACGGATCCGACAGCGCGGCTATCGCCGTGGCCGGAGCCGCGGAGCTGGCCCGCTTCACGGGCGCCACCCTCCACGTCGCCACCGTCGGCGGAGCCACCACCTCCGCGATGCTCGGCGACCCGCTCGCCGGTGCCGCCGCGATGTCGGTAGCCGCCGAGGAGACCCGCGACGAGCTCAACGACATCGTCGAGCACGCGGCCGAGCCCGCCCGCAGCGAGGGCGTCACCGTGTGCACCCACACCCTCATCGGCAGCGCGGCCCAGGCCCTGTGCGACCTGGCCGAGAGCGTCGGCGCCGACCTCATCATCGTCGGCAACCGCGGGATGCGGGGCGGTCGCCGCTTCCTCGGCAGCGTGCCCAACACCATCTCGCACCACGCTCCCTGCAGCGTCCTCATCTACGAGACCCAGCACCCCCACGACGCCTGAGCGGGAGCCCCGAGCGAGGATCTGCGGCGGCTTCGACGTCAGCCGATCTCGACCAGCCGGTCGAGGCCGAGGTCGTCCATCCACCGGGTCATCCGGGCGGTGAGCTGCGACAGGTTGTCGGTCAGCAGCACCAGGCCGAAGAAGAAGAGGACGCCGGCCGACACGAAGGTGATCGCCCGTGAGTGCCGCTTGAACCAGTCGAGCACGGTGGTCAGCTTCCCGAAGGCGAGGCCCACCGCGAGGAACGAGGCGCCCAGCCCGGCCGAGTAGGCCAGGAGGAGCAGGGTCGCCCGAACGAGGTTCTGGCCCTGCGCCGCGAACGACAGGACGGCGCCGAGCACCGGGCCGATGCAGGGCGTCCACCCGAGACCGAAGGCCGCGCCCGCAATGGGCGTGGCTGCCTTCCCGAACCGGTCGAGCCGCGGGTGGAAGCGGAACTCCTGGTACATGCGCGGGGCCATCAGGATCTGCGAGCCCGCGAGGTAGAGCGCCATCAGGATCACCAACGCGCCCGAGATCCGGGTGAGCATCTGCTGGTTCTGGAACAGGACGTCCCCCACCGCGGTGGTGATGAGCCCGAGCAGCACGAACACGACGGTGAACCCGGCCACGAAGAGCCCGGTGTCGACCGCGATCTTGGGGAGGACCTTGGTGTCGCCCTCCTTCAGGTCACCCACGGTGAGCCCGGTAATCAGGCCCAGGTACGCGGGCACGATGGGCAGCACGCACGGCGACAGGAACGAGATGACCCCGGCCGCGAAGGCCGTGAGGAAGTAGAGCGGACGAGTGGGGTCGTCGGCCGCGAGGACCAGCAGCTGCTGCATACGGTGCCTGCGAGGTTAGGGGCCCGCCCGGCGGCACGGTGCAGCCGGCGGGTGCCCGGGCCTGCCCTCGACCGTCTCGGCGCTCAGCCCCCCCGACCGGCGCTCCGCCGCCGCGCCACCACCGCCGCGGT
>VGCA01000015.1 GCA_016870245.1 Actinomycetota bacterium
GGCGAGGGCGGGATGGTCGACGAGCGCCCCCTCGACCTCGGCCGGGGAGACCGCCTCGCCCCCGGTGCGGATCACCTGCTTGAGCCGCCCCACGATCGAGTAGCGACCGTCGGCATCGACGGCCGCGAGGTCCCCGGTGCGGAACCAGCCGTCGGCGGTGGTGACCTCGGCCGTCGCATCGGGGTTGTCGTAGTAGCCGTCGAACAGCAGCGGACCCTGCACCTGGAGCTCGCCGGTCGCGGGGTCCAGCCGGACCCGCACCGAGTGCTGCGGCGCGCCGCAGGAGCCCGGCCGGGCCTCCATCTCCTCGTCGCGCAGCAGGCACACCGCACCGGCCTCGGTCGATCCGTAGAACACCCGTCGGGTGGCCCCGGGCACGACGTCCTTGATCCCGCGCAGGAGGTCGGGTGGGGTCGCGGAGGTGCCCGAGTCCACGATCCGCAGCGACTGCAATCCCGCGCCTGCCTCCGGGTGGGCCTCGACGTGCTCGAAGATGCGCCGCCATACCGCCGGGATGGCGTTGAAGCGCTCGGCCCGCCAGCGGGCGATCTCCGCGCACAGCAGCGCGGCGTCGGCCTGCTCCACGAACACCGCGGTGGCCTGCTGCTGCCACGCGGCGAGGGCCATGGTCCACGCCCCCATGTGGAACAGCGGGTACATGCACACGGTCGGGCCCTTGGGCTCGAGCTGCGACCCGGGATGCGAGCGCAGGTAGTTGACCCGGTGCGACAGCACCACCCCCTTCGACGCGCCGGTGGTCCCGCTGGTGAAGAACACCACATGCGGGTCGGTCTCCCGCAGACCCGGCACCGCCGGGTCGGGGGCGTCGGTGCGGGTGGGGTCGGCGATGCGTCCGAGCACCAGGAGCGGGCACCCCAACTGCCCCGCGACCTCGGTGCCCGCCGCTTCCCGGGGCGGGTCGACGACGAGCACGGTCGGCCGGGCGAGACCGGCCATCTCGATGGCCTCACCGACCCCGAGCAGCGCATTGGCTGGGGCGAACACCGCACCGAGCTTGGCGAGGCCGGCGAACAGCGGGACCGCGTCGAGCGAGGTGGCGCTCCACATCACCACCCGATCGCCGTGGCCCACCCCGTGCGCGACGAGCGCCTCCGCGTGCGCGTTGGCCGACCGGTCGAGCGCCCGGTAGGTGAGGGCCCGGTCGCCGAGCGCGGCCGCGACCCGGTCGGGTGCGGCCGTCGCCCCGGCCCGGAAGATGTCGCCGATCAGCAGCTCGCGCCCGGTGAACGCCACGGGCGCGGAACCTACCCCTCCCCGGCCCGCTCCGCGCGACGCCGGGCCCGCGAGTCGAGCTCGTCGAGGTCGACGCTCATCGGCGGTGCTCCAGGAGCTCGGGGCGGCCGGCCAGCCACGCGCGGATCTCGGACTTCACGATCTTCCCGGTGCCGTTCTTGGGCAGCTCCTCGGTGACCACGACGTGCCGAGGCGCCTTGAACCCGGCGAGCTCCGCCCGTACGGCCGCCACCAGCGCGTCGGGGTCGACGGTGGCACCGGGACGGGCCACCACCACCGCGCACACGTTCTCCCCCCACCGGGCGTCGGGCACGCCGACCACGGCGACCTCGGCCACCGCGGGCACGGTGTGGATCACCTGCTCGACCTCGAGCGACGACACGTTCTCGCCCCCGGTGACGATCACGTCCTTCTTGCGGTCGACCACCGACAGGTACCCCTCGGCGTCGAAGCGGCCGACGTCGCCCGTGTGCAGCCATCCGCCGGCGAGGGCCGTGGCCGTGGCCTCGGGCTCCTCCCAGTAGCGGTCCATCACCTGGGGTGCGCGCACCACGATCTCCCCCGCCTCCCCGACGGGCAGCGTCGTGTCGGCGTCGTCGACCACGCGCACCTCCACGCCCGGCGCGGGTCTCCCGGCCGTGCGGAGGAGCGCGTCGTCGCCCGCGAGGCCCAGTCGATGGGCCGCGACGTCGAGGAAGACCGCGTTTCCCGACAGCTCCGTCATGCCGTAGCCCTGGGTGAAGTCGACGCCGAGTACCGCGCTCCCACGGTGGAGCAGGGGCGTCGGCATCGGTGCGGCGCCGTAGGCCACGAGCCGCAGGGTCGCCAGGTCGGCGAGGCGGTCGGGGTGCTCGTCGAGGAAGCCGAGCAGCGCGTGGAGCATGGTGGCCGCCAGCGAGGCGCTCGTCACCCGGTGCCGGGCGACGGCCGCCACGAACCCGGCCGGGTCGAAGCGCGGCATCAGGACCAGGGGACGCCCGTGCGCGTGGTGGTGCACGACGTTGTACCCCGCGATGTGCGCGAGCGGGAACGGGAGCAGGTACACGTCGTCCGCCGCGATCTTGCGGCACGCGTCGGTCGCGCGGACGGCGGCGAGGACGGACCGGTGGGTGAGGACCGCCCCCTTCGACCGGCCGGTGGTCCCCGACGTGTAGATGATCCAGGCATCGGCCCCCGGCGTGGCCGGCACGGCGACCGCCCGTCCCCGCGCCGGGTCGGCCGCGTCGAGGGCGGCCTCCCAGGCGTCGAGGTCGACACGGCGCACCGCCGCGGGCGGGTCGATCCGCTCCAGCTCGGCCCGGGGGCCCACCAGGACGGTGGCACCCGAGCGGTCCATCACCGAGCGCAGCTCCGGCGGCGCGAGCCGGTGGTTCCCGAACACGAGCACGCGCCCGGCCCGGGGCACCGCGTAGTAGGCGTCGACCCACGACCAGTGGTTCTCCCCGACCAGGCACACCCGCCCGCCCGGCGCGACGAGGTCGTCGAGCGCGGCGGTGGCACGGTCGACCCGGGCGGTGAGCGTCGCGAAGGTGAAGGTCCGGTCGCCGTCGATCAGGGCCGGGGCGTCGGGCGCTGCCTCGGCCGCGTGCCGCGGGACGTCGTGGAGGAGCCGATCAGCGGTCCAGTCGAGCGCGGCCATCGCCGCACTGTGTCACCGGTGGTCAGACCCGTGCGACTCGCCGGCGCGCCCGCGGGTGAGTGCATCGGCCGCCCCGGAAGGGCGGCCGGGTCAGGCGAGAAGCCCGAGGCCGGTCTCGAAGAACGCCACGGTGGCGGCCACCGGATCGGCGGCGGCCGCCAGGACGGCATAGCCGAGCAGGGCGCCGAAGCCGACGTTCCAGTAGGCCGGGTCGCCGGGCCGCTCGGCGTTCCAGGGCCCCACGTACACATAGGGGTCGGCGTGGTACCGGTCGCCGACCGACGCGCCCAGGTTGACCCGCTGGGCGCCCACCCCCACGTCGAGGCCGAGGTCGAAGTGCTCGGGCCAGACCTGGGCCACGATCGGGGTGGAGTCGGGACCGAGCCGGGCGAGGGTGGAGTCGAGGGCGACGGCGCCCAGGGTGAGGATGGCGGCCATCGCGGCAACCGCGTCGGGATCGACGGTGAGCAACGCATCGACGTCGCCGAGGGGCGGGGTGTCCTTGCCCACCGAGAAGGTGGGGTCGAGGTCGACGGCGACGACGGCCGCGACCTCGGCCAGCGTCGCTCCGCTCAGCGGGACGACCGTGGTGCGGGGGCCGTCGGCGTCGCGGTGCTCGCGCACCAGCGTGGAGCCCGCCACCCGCAGCAGCTCCTCCTGCTCGGCGTCGCCGAAGAGCGGCGTGCCGAAGCCACCCGGCGTGACCCGCAGCCCGAACCGGCCGCTCGCCACGAAGCGCTTCTGCGCCAGCACGTGGGTCGCCACCCGGTGGAGGTCGTCACGGGTGGACACGTAGGCGGACGGCAGCGGCGGCAGCGGCGGCAGCATGGGCCGGAGCGTAGCGAGCGTCCTGCGCGACCGCACCTGGACGGCACCAGCGAGCGAGCGACCAGAAGTGCCGGAGCGTAGCGAGCGTCCTGCGCGACCGCAGCCGGACGGCACCAGCGAGCGGAGCGACCAGAAGTGCCGGAGCGACCAGAAGTGCCGGAGCGACCAGAAGTGCCGGAGCGTAGCGAGCGTCCTGCGCGACCGCAGCCGGACGGCACCAGCGAGCGGAGCGACCAGAAGTGCCGGAGCGTAGATTGCGTTGATGGCCGGCGCGCTCCGACAGTCGCTCGACACGTTGCGGAGCGTGATGCGGTTCGAGGCGCCCGAGACCGACCCGGTGGCCCGCCGGATCCGCCGGTCGGTCAGCGTGGCCGACATGCGGCGGATCGCCCGGCGGCGCGTCCCCCGGGGGGTGTTCGACTACGTCGACGGCGGCGCCGAGGACGAGCGCACGCTGCGCGCCAACACCGAGGACTTCGGCCGGATCACGTTCCGGCCGCGCGTCCTGCGCGATGTGCACGACGTCGACCCGTCGACGACCCTCCTCGGACGCCCGCTGCCGCTGCCGATGGTCTTCTCCCCCACCGGGTTCACCCGCATCGTCTGCCCGGAGGGTGAGCTGGCGGTGGCCCGGGCCGCCGACCGGGCACGCCTGCCGTACACGCTCTCGACCCTCGGGACCCGCTCCATCGAGGAGGTGGCCGCGGTCAGCGGTGGGGCGAAGTGGTTCCAGGTCTACGTGTGGCGCGACCGGGGCCTCGTGCAGGAGCTCGTCGAACGGGCGCGGGAGTCGGGGTTCGAGGCGCTGGTCCTCACGGTCGACAACGCGGTGTTCGGCCGCCGCGAGCGCGACCACCGGCGTGGCTTCACGCTGCCGCCGACCATCGGGCCCGGCACCATCGTCGACGGTGCACGGCACCCGGAGTGGACGTGGCGGTTCGTGCGGTCCGAGCCGATCCGGTTCGCGAACGTGACGGGGCGTTCGGTCGGCGACGGCGCCGAGGCGGTGAGCCTCCACCGGTACATCGACACCCAGTTCGACCCGACGATGGCGTGGCCTGACCTCGAGTGGCTGCGCGATCGCTGGAGCGGCCCGATCGTCGTGAAGGGCGTCCAGACGGTCGACGACGCGGTGCTCGCATCGAAGGTCGGCGTGCAGGCGGTGATGCTCTCCAACCACGGTGGCCGTCAGCTCGACACCGCCCC
This sequence comes from Actinomycetota bacterium, assembly GCA_016870245.1. GTDB lineage: Bacteria > Actinomycetota > Acidimicrobiia > IMCC26256 > PALSA-555 > CAIUKV01. The sequence continues at coordinate 4,928 of VGCA01000015.1, forward strand.
CACCCCGATCTCGCTGGTCGCACCGGTCACCGACGCCGTGGGCGACGCCGTCGAGGTGATCTGCGACGGCGGGGTGCGCCGCGGCTCCGACATCGTGAAGGCGCTCGCGCTCGGCGCGAGGGCGGTGGGCGTGGGCCGCGCCTACCTGTACGCGCTCGGTGCTGCCGGCGAGCGGGGGGTCGACCACCTGGTCGACCTGTTCACCGCCGACGTGCGGCGCACCATGGCCCTGTGCGGCGTGCGCACCGTCCCCGACCTCACCCGGGAGTACGTGACGAACCCGTTCTGAGCCGGGGCCGCATCACGCGTCGCGGAGCATGCGGCGCAGGATCTTGCCGCTCGGTGACTTGGGGATGGCGTCGACGAACTCGACGATGCGCACCTGCTTGTAGTGGGCCACGTGGCCGGCGACGAACTCCTGGATCTCCGCGGCCGTGCACTCGGACCCGGGCTTCAGGGCGACGAACGCCTTGGGGATCTCGCCGGCCTCCTCGTCGGCCACCCCGATCACGGCGCAGTCGGCCACTGCCGGGTGGGTGAGCAGGAGCGCCTCCAGCTCGGCCGGCGGCACCTGGAAGCCCTTGTACTTGATGAGCTCCTTGAGCCGGTCGACGATGTACCAGAAGCCGTCGTCGTTGACGTGGCCGATGTCGCCCGTGTGGATCCAGCCGTCGGCGTCGATGGTGTCGGCGGTGGCGTCGGGCCGGTTGAGATAGCCCTTCATCACCATCGGACCGCGGCACCAGATCTCGCCGTCGACCCCGGTCGGCAGGTCCTCGCCGGACTCGGGGTCGACCACCCGGGCCTCGGCGTTGGCCACGAGGATGCCGATCGACCCGGGCTTGTCGTCGTGGAACCGGCAGGCGTGCGAGACCGGGCTCATCTCGGTCATGCCGTAGCCCTGCGCGGTGGGCGCGCCGATCCGCCGGTGCGCCTCCTCCGCGAGCTCGGGTCCGAGGGGCGCGGCGCCCGAGAACAGCGACTTCACCGACGACAGGTCGTAGTCGTCGACGATCGGCTGCCTCGCCAGCGCGAGGACCATCGGTGGCACCACGAACAGGCGGGTGGCCCGGTGCTCCTGCACGAGCTCCAGGTACTGCACGAGGTCGAAGCGCGGCATGGTGATCTGGGTCGCGCCCCGCCGCACCCCGTCGTTCATGAGGATCTGCATCCCGTAGATGTGGAAGAACGGGAGCACCGCCATCATCACCTCGTGGTCGTCCATCTCGAGGTGGTGCTCGATCTGGGCGAGGTTGGCCACGAGGTTGCGATGGGTGAGCATCACGCCCTTGGGGAGGCCCGTGGTCCCGCTCGAGTACGGGAGCGCCGCCACCTGCTCGGGATCGACCGCCACCGGCGCGAGCGGTGGACCGTCGAGGAGCTCGGTGAAGGGGGCCACGTGATCGGGTGCGCCCTCGGGCACGTCGCCGATCACGTAGATGCGCCGCACCCCGGTCCCGGCCGCCGCCGCGACGGCGGTGTCGAGGAAGGGGCCCACGGTCACGAGGAGCTGGGCGCCCGCGTCGTCGAGCTGGAACGCGGTCTCCTCGGCGCCGTAGGTGGGGTTGACCGAGGTGACGGTGCCGCCGGCGCTCACCGCGCCGTGGAACGCGATCGCGTACTCCGGGAGGTTGGGCGCCATGATCGCCACGACGTCCTCGGTGCCGATCCCGGCCTCGCGGAAGCCGTTCGCGGCGAGCGTGATCGCACCGAAGAGCGCCGCGTACGTGTAGGTGCGTCCGCTCGCACCGTCGACGAAGGCGATGCGCTCGGGATGCGCGTGCATCCGCTCGAACGCGAACGCCGTGATCGACACGTCGGGGATCTCGACGTCGGGCAAGGGGCTGCGATGGACGATCATGGGTGCTCCCTGGGTGAGAAGCGCGGACACTAACCCCGATCCTCCCGGTCTGGAAGGATGCGCGCATGACGGTGCCGCTCCTCCCCGAGGACCTCGATCCCGAGGCGCTCACCGCGCTGCTCGCACCGGGACGCCCCGAGGTGTCGGTCGCCTCGGTGCGGGTCGACGACGTCCGCGAAGTGACCAACACCCACGTCCGCATCACGCTCGAGTACGCGTCGCCCGTCGACCTGCCCACCACGATGTTCGTGAAGATGGTGCCCCGCGAGCCGGCCCGGCGCGTCCAGGTCGCACGGACCGACATGGGCCGGCGCGAGGTCCGCTTCTACCGGGACCTCGCACCGCGTCTGGACTTCCGGGTCCCGGTGGTGTTCGGATCGGCGTACGACGACGCCGACGGGTCGTTCGTGCTGTGCATGGAGGATCTGGCGGGCAGCGGGTGCACGGTGTCCGACGGGACCGTCGGGGTGACGGCCGAGGGTGCGGCCACCGCCCTCACCGAGCTCGCCGGGTTGCACGCGCGCTTCGAGGATCCCGCCCGCCGGGCCGCCGAGGTGCCCTGGATCCCGACGCCCACCCGGGGAAGCCCCTATGGGGTGACGATGCTCGCCGACGCGCTCGCCCGTCACCCCGAGCGGCTGTCCCCCGACTTCCGGGCCATCGCCGCGATCTACGTCGAGCGCAGCGACCCGCTGCAGGATCTCTGGCACGGCGACCACGACACCGTGATCCACGGCGATCCCCATCTCGGCAACCTGTTCGACGACCACGGTCGGGTCGGGTTCCTCGACTGGGGCATCGTCCACGTCGGCTCCGCCATGCGCGACGTGAGCTACTTCCTCACGATGGCGATGGACCCGCCCGAACGGCGGGCCCACGAGCGCGATCTCCTCGCGCACTATCTCGACGCGCGCCGCGCCCTGGGCGCGAGCCCGTGGGAGGTCGTCGACGCGTGGGAGGCGCACCGACGCCACGCGGCCTACTGCGTCGTCGCGAGCTGCCAGGTCGTGACGTTCCCGGACGGCATCACGGAGGCCCGCCGCGTGTTCTCGGAGGCGTTCCTCGCCCGGGCCGAGGCGGCGATCGCCGACCTCGACGCGCTCGACGCGCTCCGCGCCGCCGGCTTCTGACCGCTCAGGCCGGGCGGTCGGTGAAGGGGCTGGCGTAGGGGCGGGCGGGGGGTGTCGCGAGGAACGGTCGGACGTAGGTGGCCATGATCTCGTCGACCACTGCGGCGTAGGCGGGGTCGGCGACGACGTTGTGGTCCTCGTGCGGGTCGGCCGCGCGGTCGAAGAGCGCGCAGGGCGCCATCGCGTCCTCGTCGACGACCAGCTTGTGCGTGCCGGTGTCGAACGAGCCGAACCCCCAGTTCTCGCTGATCGACACCGCCCGCGGCGCGGGATCGTCGCCCGTCACGTAGCCGAGCAGCGATCGGCCGTCGCTGCCCGGCACCTCGGGCGCACCCGCGATCGCGCGCACCGTCGCGGGGACGTCGATGTGCTCGACCAGGTCGTCGACCACCCGACCCGCACGTCCACCGGGCGGGCGGATGATCAACGGGACCTGCACGGCCTGGTCGTACAGGACGCACTTCGACATCATCCCGTGGTTGCCGCCCATCTCCCCGTGGTCGCTCGTGTAGACGACCCACGTGTCGTCGAGGAGACCGCGCGCCTCGAGCGTGTCGAGGATCCGGCCGACCTGGGCATCGATCACCGCGACGTTGGCGGCGTAGGCCCGCCGCATGCCGCGGATGGCGTCGTCAGTCATCGTGTCGGTGTCGGACAGACGCATGAACGCCGACAGCAGCCGGCCGTACGACCCGGCGAGCGCGGGTTCCGGCCGCACGGTCGAGCTCGGGAACGAGGCCTCGCCCGACGCGTACATCTCGACCGCCTCCGCCGGGGCGTCCCACGGATCGTGCGGCCCGGGGAAGCCCATGAACACGAAGAAGGGCCGGTCGGCCGGCGCCTGTGCGAACCAGTCCACCGCCATCTGGCCGTGCCATTCGTCGATGTAGTCGGGCCGCGGGAGGGGCATCGGTGTGGCGTCCCACATCGGGATGCGCTTCGTGGGGTTGTCGCCCCGACCCGACTCACCCTGGTAGCTGCGGGCCCGCATGTGATCCAGGTAGGTGTCCCACAGGCCCTTCGCCGCGAGGTGGTCGGAGTAGGCGGTGGGCACGGTCAGCGTGAACTTGTCGCCGGTCTCGTGCACCTCGGCGAAGCCCCGCTCCACGAGCTGCGGCGCCAGGTCGTCCATGTGCGGCGCGGGCTCGTCCTCCTTCGTGAGGTGGTGCTTGCCGAGCCCGGCCGTGTGGTAGCCGGCCGCCTGCAGCGCGTGGAGGTAGGTGGGAGTGCCGGGCGCAACCGCGTTCCAGTTGGTGTACACGCCGTGGTCGCGCACGTAGCGCTCCGTGAGGAACGACGCTCGCGCCGGCATGCACAGCGGTCCCTGACAGGTGGTGCGCGAGAAGCGCACTCCCTCGGCGGCGAGTCGATCGAGGTTCGGCGTGACCACGTGCCGGTCGCCCGCGCACCCCATGACGTCGGCCCGGTGCTGGTCGGCCATGATCACGACGATGTTGGGTGCGGCAGCCATCACCGCCGAGCCTGACACATCCGGACCCCGGACCGGCTCAGGACCGGCGCGCCGCGCACCGAACTGCCGCCGTCCCGACCCGGAGGAACCGGGCGTCGGCGAACGGGGTCCCGGCGACCCGGTTCACGACGAAGCCGACGGCCAGCCCACTCACCGGGTCGCCCCACGCGCCCGACCCGCCGTAGCCGAAGTGCCCGAACCCGGCCGGGAGCACCCCGCGGCCCGTCGCGGCCATGTGATAGCCGAGTCGCCATTGGAGCGGCATCCCCACCACTGCGTCGCGCGCCGTCGTCTGCACCTCGGTGGCGCGGGCGAGCGTCTCGGCCGAGATCAGCGGCGGCGAGGGGAACGCGTCGGGCGAGACGAGGCCCGAGTACATCCGGGCGAGGGCTCGGGCCGTGAACGCGCCGTTGGCCGCCGGGACCTCACCCTCGTGGATCTCGTCGGTGAGCATGAGCGTCCCGAACCCGAGCGCGTCGAACGCCTCCACGAAGGGCACCATGAAGGATCGGTTGCGGAACCGATCGAGCACGCGGCCGGTGGGCGTCTCGAGCGGGGGCTGCCCGATCAGTGCGGCGAGGCGGTGGCGATCGGCGGGCGGCACCCCGACGAACATGCCGTCGGTACCGATCGGCTCGGCGATCTCGGCCCGCACCGCGTCGCTGACGGTCGCGTAGCCCCCGACCCGCCGGATGATCTCGCCCACGAGCCATCCGTAGGTGAGGGCCTGGTACCCGGGCTTGGACCCGGGCGCCCAGGCCGGCGACGCCGCGGCGAGGCGCTCCGTCATCGTCTGCCAGTCCAGGACGTCGGCCGGCTCGATCACGAGCGAGCGGGCACCGTGCATGCCGGCGCTGTGGGTCAGGAGCTGCCGGACGGTGATCGCGTCCTTTCCTCCCTGGGCGAACTCGGGCCAGTACCGCGCGACCGGCGCGTCGTAGTCGACGAGGCCCCGGTCGACGAGCCGGTGCAGCACCGTGGAGACCACGCCCTTCGTGGTGGAGAAGCTCATGGCCACCGTGTCGCGCTCCCACGGGTCGCCAGCCGCGTTCCGCACCCCGGTCCACGCGTCGACGACGAGCTTCCCGTGCAGGTAGACGGCCACCGCGGCCCCGCCCGTCGCCGTCGCGCCGCGCCGGTCCCGGCGGTCGTGCCATCCGTGCACCACGGTGCGGAGGGCCTCGGTGACGGGCGCGAAGTCCGGGTCGACGATCCCCTCGACGTGACTCATTCGAGCTCCTCCCAATGGGCCATGGCCCGCGCGACGGCCTCGTGTGCGGCGGCGAACCCGCCGAGGTGGCTCTCCTCGGGCCGCAGCACGAACGTTGCGTCGGGGATCTGGTCGGCCATCCGCCGGGCCTGGTCGATCGTCACGATCGGATCCGCGTCCCCCTGCCAGAAGTGGACCGGGACGCGCACGTCGCCGAGCCGGAATCCCCAGTCGCGCAGGAAGACCCGCAGGTCGAGGGCCGGACCGGGCAGCCCGCCGCGCACCGTCCGGACGATGTCGTCGAGGAACATCAGCTTGTTCTCGGGCTCGGCGAACACCAGGCGATCGCCCTCCGGGAACAACCGGGCCGTCAGGTCGATCGCGGTGGTGCCCAGCAGCGGAGCGAGGACCACGACGAGGCCCTGGAAGATCGCACCCACCGGGCGGGCGAGCGGGCCGGTGACCGGGCCGAGCGGCGCGAGCAGGCGCACGAGGCCGCCGGGGGACGCGTCGGGTCCGACGTGAGGGGTCACGCCACCCAGGATCGACACCGCGACCACCTGATCGGGGAACGCGTAGCCACACGCGAGCGCGTACGGTCCACCCCCCGACAGGCCCGCCACCGCGAAGCGGTCGACCGCCAACGCGTCGAGGAGCGCGCCGACGTCGTCGGTCACCGCGACGACGTTCGGATACGCGTGGGGCGTCGACGCGCCGTAGCCGGGGCGCTCGACGACGATCAGCCGGATGTCGTCGCCGGGCAACCGGCTCCGCAGCGACTCGGGGATCTGGCGGCGCCCACCGGGGGTGCCGTGGAACCACAGCACCGGGCGGCCCGACGCCGGCCCGTACTCGGCCACGCCCAGCCGTCGCCCGTCACCGATGTCCACGCTCATCTCGATGCGGGGCGGGGTGAGGTCGACCACGGGAGCCCACGGTACCGACCGGCCTGCGCCGCACCGCCGCCCGCGCGAGGGACGCTCGCTACGCTCCGGCATCTCGGGTCGCTGCGCTCGCTCCGCCCCCGAGCCACCCGCTCCAAGAGGCGCGTTGGACGCTCGCTACGCTCCGGCGATGATCGACCTGGACATGATGACGTTTCCGCGCCAGCTCCCCTGGGTGCAGGAGCTCGCCCGCAAGGCCGAGGACGCGGGCATCGGCGGGCTCTGGTTCACGGAGTCGGGCCGGACGGCGTACCTGAGCTGCGCGGCCGCCGCGCTGGCGACCGACCGGATCGGGCTGGGCACCGCGGTCGCCGTCGCGTTCCCGCGCAGCCCGATGGTCACGGCCAAGATCGCCTGGGAGCTGCAGGAGTCGAGCCTCGGTCGGTTCACCCTCGGACTCGGCACCCAGATCAAGGCCCACATCGAACGGCGGTACTCGGCCGACTACCTGCCGCCCGGCCCCCGCATGCGCGACTACGTCCGGTCGCTGAAGGCGATCTTCGCGGCGTTCCGCGGCGCGCCCCTCGACTACGAGGGCGAGTACTACCAGTTCTCCCTCCTCACCCCCCAGTGGTCGCCCGGCAACATCGCCGTCGCCGACCCGCCGATCTACGTGGCCGCCGTGCTGCCGTGGATGTCGACCATGGCCGGGGAGCTGTGCGACGGCGTGCACATCCACCCGTTCCACTCGCCCGAGTACCTGCGCGACCAGCAGATCCCCAACATCCGGGCCGGCGCCGAGCAGGCCGGACGCGACCTCGCCGACGTCACCCTCGAGATCCCGGTCATGACCGCCACCGGTGCGACCAGCGAGGAGATCGCCGCGACCCGCGAGCACGCCCGCGGGATGATCGCGTTCTACGGCTCGACCCGCACGTACTCGCCCGTCTTCGAGCAGCACGGCTACGAGGGGCTGTCCGACCGGCTCCACGAGCTGCAGCGCAACGGCGACGTGCGGGGGATGATCGGGCTCATCACCGACGACATCCTCGACCACTACATCGTCACCGCCGAATGGGACGACCTCGCCGAGGCGCTGGTCGAGCGGTACCGCGACCTCGCCCCCACCGTTCGGCTCATGAGCTACACCGCGATCTCGCAGTACCAGAACGATCCCGACGTGCTCTCCCGGTGGGGCACCGTCGCCCATCGCATCCGCGCCGCCACATCATGAGCGAGGCGCCCCCGGCCGACGATCGGCACGTCCTCCTCGACATCGGCGACGGGGTGGCCGTCGTCACCCTGCACCGGCCCGAGGTGCTCAACGCGTTCAGCACCCGGATGGGACTCGAGCTCGAGGACGCCTACCGCGAGTGCGACGCGCGCGACGACGTGCGCGCGGTCGTCATCACCGGCGCGGGGCGGGCGTTCTGTGCGGGCGCCGACCTGAGTCGCGGCGGCGACACCTTCGGGGCCCAGGACGCCGACGCGTTCCGTTCCGACCCGTTCACGATGCACGCGTGGGACGTGCGCAAGCCGGTGATCGCGGCGATCAACGGCCACGCCGTCGGCCTCGGCCTCACCCTCGCCCTCCAGACCGACATCCGGCTCGTGGCCGACGACGCGAAGTGCGGCATCGTCCAGAACCGGCGGGGCGTGCTGCCCGACCTGCGGTCGCACTGGACGCTCGTGCGTGCGGTCGGACACGCGCGCGCCGCGGAGATCCTCCTCACCGGCCGCATGTACTCGGGCGCCGAACTCGCGACGTTGGGAGCCGTGAGTCGCGCGCTCCCTGCCGCCGAGGTGCTCCCGGCCGCGCTCGACATCGCGCGCGACATCGCAGTGAACACCGCGCCGGTGTCGGTGGCGGCGAGCAAGGCGATCCTCTGGATGGACCCGCAGCCATCGGGCGCCGAGATCGACCGACTCGAGCGGCTGGTGCACCTGCACGTCATGGGGAAGGCCGATGCGCGTGAAGGCGCCCTCGCCTTCCTGGAGAAGCGCGACCCACAGTGGCAGCTGACGGTCGGCGAGGACTTCCCCGCCGAGGTCTTCGAGTAGCGCGGGCGGGACGGACTGCGGGTTCAGACCTTCTGGATGACCGCCTCGCAGACGCTGACCTCCATCTTGCCGGGCTCCTCGACGTCGAGGCTGGTGATCACGCCGTCCTCGATGACCGCGGCGTAGCGCCTCGAGCGCTTGCCCAGGCCGATGCCGCTGCCGTCCATCACGAGGTCCATCGCCTCGGCGAAGTCACCGTTGCCGTCGGCGAGCATGTCGACCTTGCCCGTCGCGCCCTGCGCGTCGGCCCACGCCCCCATGGTCCACGCGTCGTTCACTGCAACGCAGGCGATCGTGTCGACGCCCTTGGCCTTGAGGTCGTCGTAGTTGTCGACGTAGCTCGGCAGGTGCACCTTCGAGCAGCCCGGGGTGAACGCGCCCGGCACCGCGAAGAGGATGACCTTGCCGGCGCCGAGCACCTCGCCGGTCTTCACCACCTCGGGGGCACCGTCGGCGTTGAGCACGCGGACTTCGACGTCGGGGATGCGGTCGCCAACCTGGGCCATGCCAACTCTCCTGAGCACTCGGTGCGGAACCGCGCGGGTGGCGGTCCGGGAACCAGCGGATATTACCCGTGATCGCTGGAAGAATTCACGAAGGTCCGCCGGCCGGTGCGCATGACACTCCGCCGGAACGCGATCCACTCCCCCACGGCCGGGTCCGCGACCGCCGCGTTGCGGGCCCGCTCCCAGTCGGACCAGGCCCCGACGTCGAGGACGGTCGTGACGGTGACCGGCTCGCCGATGTCGGTCGGGGTCGCCCAGCACGCCACGAGCTCGAGTCCCCGTGCCCGCGCCCCGGGCAGGTACAGGCGCTCGAAGGCCGCGACGTACCCCACGGCCGCGTCGGGGTCGACCGCCACGGTGTCGACCATCAGCACCCGTTCCCAGGCTGCGCTCGGATCGGGAGCCGTCCCCGCCGCCCCCGGCCCCACGGCGGGCCGTTCGATCTCGTACCACAGGTCGAGGTGGGCACCGACGGGTGCGGCGCCGAGGAGCGCGGTCTCGGCGTCGAGCGTCGACCGCATGGCGGCCTCGTCGGCGAAGGCCTGCTCCCACACGTGGGTCCAGCCGTCGGGGAACCACTCGAGGCCCATCGTGTTCGCCGCGGCGACCGAGACCTCGACCGCCTCCTGCTCGCCGGCGCGGGCGTTGAGTGCGCCGAGGAAGCCGGCGATCTCCGATTCGGCGGCGTCGGGCGTCGGGCGCATCGCCACGATCCGCCGGACGGTGCCGGCGGTGCGGAACGGCGCGCCCGCGACCTCGTAGCCGAACAGCCCGAGCTGCAGCTCCCGGCGCGACGCGGTGATGCACTCCGGGTTCTCGGGCAGCAGGTAGCGGTCGAGCACACAGATGTGGAACGGATGGCACATGTAGCGCGCGTACGCGTCGGGTGCTTCGTACGCGTGCTCCCAGACGAGATCGACCCCGGTCGCCGATCGATTGGTGCCCACGGCCGAGTCGAGCACCTCCGGGATGAAGGAGCCCGTCGCCGCGAGCACGCGGCCGAGCTCCACCCGGTCTGCAGCCGTCGCGTGCGGGGCGAAGGCGTAGGTCTCGAATCGTCGGAGCATCGACGGGTCCCCTTGGGTGTCGCGCCACACCGTGCCGCGGGTTCCGAAATCCTACGGACGTGGGCCACAATGCGCCCGTGGGCCGGATCGATCTCTGGGAGGCCAACGCCGGCTGGTGGCAGGCCACCTGCACCGCGGGCGCCGACGTCGAGTACGAGGAGCAGATCCTCCCGCTCGTCGCCCGTCACCTCGTCGGCGCCCGCCGGGTCCTCGACGTCGGGTGCGGCGAGGGCCAGGTCGCGCGCCGCCTCGCGGCCAACGGTCCGACCGTCGTCGGGGTCGACCCCGCGGCGGCCCAGGTCGCCGTGGCCCGGGACCGCGCCGGTGGCCCCGCGTACGGACGGGCGACCGCCGACGCGCTCCCGTTCGCCGACGCCGCGTTCGACGCGGTCGTGATCTGCCTGGCCCTCGAGCACGTCGACGACTACGAGACGGCGCTGACCGAGGCCGCCCGGGTCCTCGAGCCCGGGGGCACGTTCCTGCTCCTCGTGGGGCATCCCCTGCTCCAGGCACCGGGGAGCGGATGGATCGACGACACCGACTGGGACGAGCGCTACTGGCGGATCGGCACCTATCTCCAGGAGGGCGGCGTCGTCGACGAGGTGGCCCCGGGGGTGACGTTCGAGTTCATCCACCGGCCGGTGGCGCGCTACGTGAACGCGATGGCGGCCGCGGGGCTCCCGGTGGAGCACATGGAGGAGCCGTCACCGCCCCAGGCGCTCATCGACGAGATGTGGGGCTACCCCGAGGCGCACGCGATCCCCCGGATCCTCGCCCTCCGGGCGACCCGCCGACCCGGCTTCGGCCCGGACGGGTGACCGGTCAGCAGTCCGCTCCGGCGAAGAACGACTCCAGACGGGTACGCCACTCGGCTCGGCGGGCGTCGACCGCGCTGCCGGAGCCCGCGCCCGGCACCTCCCAGACCTCGATCCGCTCGGGTGCGGCGTCGCGCACGTGGTCGGCCAGGCGGGGTTCGTCGGGTTCCCGGTCGGCGGCGACGAGCAGCACCGGTGCCGCGCCCGGCGCCGACACCGCCGACCGCAACGACGGCGGCGCCGAGGCCGACGCGATCAGGTCGGTCACCACGTACCGGGTGGTCTCGACGGGAACGCGCATGAACCCGAACGCGCCCGAGCGGGTGGCCACGCCGACCCGGTCGGCGAGCACGCGACCCGCCACGCCCTCGGCGACGACCGCGCACACCCGGGGCGACGCGGCGGCGCCGAGCGCGGCCGCACCCCCGGCGCGCACCCCGACGAGCCTGATCCGCCCCGCCCCGACCTCGGGCCGGCCGGCGACGAAGTCGACCGCGCCCTGCACGTCGTGGTCGAGGTCCCAACCGAGGGCCATCGCCCGGCCGCCGCTCTCGCCCTCGCCCCGCGGGTCGAAGAGCAGCACACCGAACCCCATGTCGTGCAGCACCTCGGCGTGGTCGAGCACCGACGATCGGGTCGTGTCGGCGTCGGGCACGACCACGACCGCGTCGCCGGTCGCCGCAGGGAGGTACCAGCCGGCGAGCTCCACGCCGTCGGCTGCGCGGAAGGTCACGGCCTCGAAGTCGATGCCGCGGTCGCCCGGGGTCTCGATCCCCAAGGCGACCCGGGGGACGTTGGTCGCGGTGACCGCGACCGCCATGACGCTGAGGGCGACGTAGACGACCGCGCACACCACGACCAGGCACACCGCGCGGGCCCACCGGTGGTACGACCGGACGAGGCGGACCGCACCCACGGCGACCAGCGCGAGGCCCAGCAGAAGGACCACCATCCCGACCGCAGCGTCGAGCTCCCAGCCGACCTCCTCGACGTACGGCGCCGAGATCCCGCCCCCGACCGCGCACGCGAACGCACCGAACCCGACGAGCGCCATCGGGCCGCCCCGGCCCTCGCGTCGCGTCGCGAGCACGGTCCCGGCCGTCGCCGCCACCAACGCCCCGACCCGCAGCACCGTCCACAGGATCGATCCCTCGCGCCCGACCACGATCGCGAGGCCGACCCCCGCCGCGATCACGAGGATCCGGACGAACCTCACATCGGCGCGACCGCGTCGAACGTGTCGAAGCCGTGAGGGCGGTACACGCCCATGACCATGTTCTCGTGGAGGCCGTAGCCGACCTCACCGGTGTCGAGCTCGAAGCGGGCGAGCGTCTCGTTGAGGCCCGACCACTGGGCCCGGGCCTCGGCCGACCTGGTGTCGAAGGTCAGGCCTTCGACCTTGAGCGGCCCCTGGTAGTAGCCGTGGCCCCAACCGTCGTGGGGCTGGTAGCCGGTGCCGGCCTTCAGGTAGAGCGTGCGCAGCGGGGTGCTGGTGACGGTGCGCACCGCACCGTCGGGCTTGGTGAGGGTGAGCACCGCCTTCTCCATCTCCCGCGTGCCCGGGAGGTAGGTGACGTCGATCGTGGGCGTCCCCATCTCCTCGTCGGGGCGGTCGGTGCCCAGGTTCCACACCTTCACCGACTCCTCGATGAGGCGGGTGCCGTCGTAGTCCTCGTCGAACTGCACCTTGACGACGAAGTCGTCGAACTGCATGGGCAGCCAGTGGTGGAAGAATCCCTGGGTACCCCCGGCGAGGTCCTTCATGCGGATGCCGGGCGCCTCCGCCTCGCCGACGGGCCGCACGCCCCACGACCGGTCGCGTGCCCCCTTCCACGTGTCGGGCGTGACGTCGAAGCGCCGGCCCGCCACCTCGAGCTCGCCCTCCCAGCACCCGACCTGCGCGTAGCGGGTGACGTCGGAGGTGACCCGTCCGTGCTGGCGTCGGAACGTGCGGGGCTCCTCGATCGCCGGGACCTGACCCGTGAACGTCATGTCGAAGGCGAGGCCCCACTCGTTGGGCTCGCACACGACCCGCAGCCGCATGAGCCCCTCGAGGACCTCGACCCGCAGCGGCCCCACCGACGTGTCGAGCCGGTCGTGCCCCAGCTCCCGCGAGGCCCGCACCACGTGGTGCTCGTCGCCGATCGAGACGGAGACGAACGCATCGGTCACCCCGAGGTTGGGGTACTGGCCGAGCCCGGTGACGAGGAACAGCTCGTCGCTGCTCGGGTGGCAGTTGAAGTAGAAGCGGTCGTAGAAGTTGCGGTCCGACGTCGCCACGTGGTCGAACGTGTCGGACGTCTGGTGGGCGAGGTACTCGTCCATCGGGCTGATCGGCATGACGGTCTCTTCCGGCGGGAGGGCGCAGCCGCGCTACGCGAGCTCGACGAGCTCCAGCATGTCATCGGCGAAGTAGTCGAGCAGGCCATCGGGCATGAGCAGCGCCCGGTCGGGATCGAGCGCCTTCACGAACTCGAGGTCGTGCGACACCACGATCATCGTCCCCGGCCACGCGGCGAGCGCCTTGCCGGTGGCCTCGCGCGAGGCCGGATCGAGGTTGTTGGTCGGCTCGTCGAGCAGCAGGAGGTTGTGCCGCCCGGCGACGAGCTGCGCGAGGGCGAGCTTGGTCTTCTCGCCGCCCGAGAGGGTGGCCGCGTCCTGGTGGGCCTTCTCGCCGCTGAGCCCGAACATGCCGAGCAGGCCGCGCAGGTCCGACGCCGACGCGTCGGACGCCTCGAGCATGTGGTCGAGCAGGCTGCGGCCCGCCTCGATCCCCTCGTGCTCCTGGGCGTAGTAGCCGGCCGACACCGAGTGCCCGAGCTCGACCTCGCCGATGGCGGGCTCGATCCGACCCGAGAGCACCTTCAGCAGTGTGGTCTTGCCGGCGCCGTTGAGGCCGGTCACGAGCAGGCGCTCCCCTCGCCCCACGTCGAACGAGATCTCCTGGAACACGTCGACCGGTCCGTACGCGTGCCACAGGTCGGTGGCGGTCAGGACCGTGCGCCCACAGCCCGGCGGTGTGGGGAACCGCACGTTGAGGCCTCGCCGCTTCTTCGGTGCGGCGACCTTCTCCGAGGAGATCCGGGCGACCCGCCGGTCGAGGGTGCGGGCGACCCGAGCCCGCTTCGCCGTCTGGCCGCGCATCGAGTCGGCGAGCACCTTGAGCCGGCGAATCTCCGACGCCTGGTGCGCGGCGCGCTTCTCGGCCTTCTCCTCGTCGCGGAAGCGAGCCTCGGCGTACTGCGAGTAGGTGCCCTTGTACTCGACGACGCGGCCGACGGCCTCCTCGTCGTCGCGGTCGACGTGCAGCACGCGGGTGATCGCCTCGTCGAGCAGCCCGAGGTCGTGGCTGATGACGAGCAGCGCCCCGCGGTACGAGCGCAGGAACTGGAGCAGCCACGTGCGGGCGGCGGCGTCGAGGTGGTTGGTGGGCTCGTCGAGGAGGAGCACGTCGCTGCCGCCGAACAGGATCCGCACGAGCTCGAGCCGCCGCCGCTCACCTCCCGAGAGCGCCCCCAGGGTCAGGTCGAGCCGGTCGTCGCGCAGGCCGATGCCCGCGGCGATCCGGCGCACCTCCGACTCCGCCGCGTACCCGCCGGCCGCCTCGAACCGCTCCTGTGCCTCGGTGAACGCGTGGATGTGCGCGCTCGACGGGTCCTCCTCCATCGCCAGTGCCGCCTTCTCGAGCCGGGTCTGGAGCTCGTCGAGGCCATGGCCCGAGTAGACGTGGGCGAGGCAGTTCGTGTCGTCGGGGACCTGGTCGCGCCGGGGGTCCTGCGAGAGGTACCCGGTGTTGCCGCCCCGCTCGACGGTGCCGGACCGGGGCGCGAGGTCACCCCCGAGGACTTTGAGGAGCGTGGTCTTGCCCGCGCCGTTGCGGCCCACGAGGCCGACCTTGTCGCCCGCCCGGATCTGGAAGGTCGCGTCGGCGACGACGGTCTTCCCGCCGATCTCGACGGTGAGGTTCTTGGCCTGCAGCACGCGACGCTTCCTGGGACGGGGAGCCCCCCAGTCTCGCAGGCGTGACTGGACAACCTCGGACACTCGGGATAAGAACGTGTTCTACTTCTGGGTCGTGCCCCACATCGGCGCGCCCGGGAACCCCGTTCGCACCCCACCGAAGGAGTCCACCCGTGGAGTTCGGGATCTTCCTCAACGGCTACCTGCCCGGTCCTGCGGCGCACGACACCGCCCTCGAGCACGAGATGTTCATGCGTGAGGTCGAGTACACCGAGCTGGCCGACAAGCACAACTGGAAGTACGCCTGGTTCGGCGAGCACCACGCCCTCACCGAGTACAGCCACCTGTCGGCGCCCGAGGTGATGATGGGCTACTGCGCGCGCGCCACCGAGCGCATCCACCTCGGCTCCGCGATCGCCTCGCTGCCGCCGGTCAAGGACCACCCCGTCCGCATCGCCGAGCGCGCCGCGACCCTCGACCACTTCACGAACCACCGCTACGAGTTCGGCACGGGGCGCGGCGCGGGCAGCCACGAGGTCGCGACCTTCGGGATCATGAGCACCGACGAGACCAAGCCCATGTGGGACGAGGTCATCCGCGAGATCCCGCGGATGTGGGAGCAGCGCGACTACTCGTTCACCGGCGAGTACTTCCGCGTGCCCACTCCCCACAACGTGCTGCCCAAGCCCTACGGCAAGGGTCACCCGCCGATCTGGGTCGCGTGCGGCAACCCCGGCACGTTCGCCAAGGCCGGTCAGCACGGCATCGGCGCGATCGCCTTCAACTTCGAGCCGATCCACAACCTCAAGGGTCGGGTCGACGCGTACAAGGAGGCGATCCAGTCGCCGATCGACCAGATCGGCCAGTACAAGAACGACAACGTGATGATGACCAACGCCGTCATCTGCCTGAAGGACCGCGACCGGGCCCGCGAGATCGCGAAGACGGCCGGTCGGGGCTACCTCGTCACGATGGTCAACCTGTACCACGACACGATGCCGAAGTCGCCCGACGCCCGCACCTGGCCGGAGCCGCCGGTGCAGGTCGAGTGGACCGACGAGCTGCTCGACATGCTGATCGAGGGTGGGTACATGCTGTGCGGCACGCCGGAGGAGGTGTGCGAGCAGGTCGTGCGCTACCAGGAGGTGGGGTGCGACCAGGTCGTGTTCGGCATGCCCGGCGAGGGCATCGAGCACGACGAGATCCTGGAGATGATCGAGCTCTTCGGCGACGTCGTGATCCCCGAGTTCGACCAGGACCCGGTGCACTCCACCACCCGCTACCGCGAAGCGGCCGTCCGCAAGTTCCCGGAGTTCAACGGTCCGGTGCCCGACGTCGACGTGGAGATCATCTCGCCGACGGCGCTCAAGCCGCTGCGCTGAGCCCCGGCGCGATCGGCCCTAGGCCGACAGGCGCCCGGTCCCCTGGGCGACCAGCACGACGCCGAACACCAGGAACAGCACCATCATCACCGCGTCGTTGTGGTTCGTGAGCCAGAGCTTCGCGTCGTCGAGGCGGGCGCGCGACCGGTCCCCACCGAAGACGCGGTAGGCGACGCACGCGGCGGTGGTGCTGCTGGCGATCACCACGAAGGCGACGATGCCGGCGACCGCGTCGGCGCTCGACAGTCCGGGCATCTGGGCCAGGTTGGCGGCCGCGCCGAGGGTCAGCACGAGGTTCTTCGGGTTCACGGCCCCGAGCAGCACACCCAGGCCCGCGGCCTTCGCCGGGGTGAAGCGATCCACGCCCGCCATCCACTTGGGCATCTCGGGCGTGACGCCGGGGCCCGGACGGTTCCGCCACCTCCGCAACGCGACGACGATCAGCACCACGCCCAGCACGACCCTCACGGTCGACGTGGAGTCGGACGCCGTGTTGTCGGTCGACGCGTTGGCCGCGTTGGCGACGACGTACACCACCGTGGCGAGCACGCCGAGCCCGAGGACCCAGCCCAACAGGAACGCAGTTCCGTTCGCCTTGGCCCGCGGTGTGAACAGCATGAGGATCACCGCGATCAGCGGGATGGGGCTGATCGCCACCCCGATCGCGTATGGCAGGACCTCGCTGATCGACTGACCCATGGGGGCAGCTTCGCGCGTGGCGCACCCCGGCGCCGCTCAGACGATCGGACGCGGGATCGGCGAAGCCATCGGATGCCGGTCGACGACTGGTGGGTCAGGCCGGCGCACCGGGCCAGCGCAGGCCCGCGTCGGCGATGGCCACCGCCACCGCGAGGGCCAGCGCGTCGACCGAGCCGCCGCACGACTCGAGGTCGGCGGCGTCGAGGAGCACGCGCACCCCGCCGGCGGTCTCGGCCACGACCACGGGCACGGTGCCCAGCGCGCGGACCGCCTCCGGCTGGTCGTCACGGTGGTAGGTGTCGAACGGCACCGGCAGCTTCGCCCGGTACTCGTGCCAGGGCCGCTTGGCCCGCACCAACCCGTGGGTGATGTCGCACAGCGCGCAGTGGGCGGTACCGAGCCGGGCGCCCACCCAGTACAGGAGCTCGCCCCGGACCGTGTGGTCGGCGTCGTAGACCCCGACCAGCCGCACGACGACGTCGGCGTCGGCCCCCGGGACGCGCCCGGCGGGCGGCTCGGGTCCGGGCTCGGCGTCGGTCACGCGACCGCGGCGCGGAACTTCTCGACCAGTCCGCCCAGGTAGTCGGTGGCCGCGGACCGGTCGGGTGGGGGCGACACGGTGAAGCGCACGTCGGTGACCCCGGCCTCCACCAGCGCGGGAGCCGCGGCGACCGCCGCGTCGAGGTCGAACCCCCCGCCGTCGGCCTTCACCATCGGCGCGTTGCCCACGACCCCGAGGCCCGACGGGTCGCGCCCGAGCGCGGACACCGCGGCGCGCATCTTGGCGATGCCGTCCGCGATGTCGGCCGCGTCGTCGCCCCACGGGATCCATCCGGAGCCGAAGCGGGCGAGGCGCTGCATCGACCGGGGGTTCACCGTGCCGCTCACCCAGACCGGCACGCCGCCGGGCTGGAGGGGCTTGGGCATCTGGTGGATCCTCTCGAAGGCGAGACCCTCGCCCTCGTAGGCGGCGGACTGCTCGCGCCAGAGGAGCTGCAGGACCTCGACGGTGTGGTCGAGGAGCCGGCCCCGCTCCTTGTACGACAGGCCGGCCGCGACGTACTCCTCCTCCTGCCACCCGACGCCCACGCCGAGGTCGAGGCGACCACCGGAGAGCACGTCGATCGTCGCCAGCTCCTTGGCCAGGGTCACCGGCCGGCGCAGCGCGGCGATGAGGATGTTGGTGCCGAAGCGCACCCGGGTGGTGAGCGCCGAGAGGTAGGCGATGGTGGCCACCGGGTCGAGCCAGTGACCGTCGGGGCCCGTGGGCTGCCTCCCGCCCTTGGCCCCGCCGCGCTTGGGGTCGCCGTAGGCCTCGAGGTTCTCCCCGAAGACGACGTGGTCGGAGAGGACCAGCCGGTCGACTCCGGCCGCGTCCGCCGCGACCGCGAGGTCGATCAGGGCGTCCCAGCCACCGGGGTCCTCGGCGGCGAAGGTCCGGAGCATCGTCGAGCACTGGGGTGCGGTCATCACCCCATCATGGCCGCTTTTCGGCGTCCCCAGCGCGTCGTATGGATGCGCGGGGGACGCAAGAACGTGGAGGAGCGAGGCTCAGGCGCGGGGGAGGCCGAGGCCGCGCTGGGCGATGATGTTGCGCATCACCTCACTGGTGCCGCCGTAGATCGTGGTGACGGGCGCGTGGCGGTACTGGTGCTCGACCCAACCGTCGACCGGCGCGTCGTCGGCCCCGTGGGCCAGCACCGCCTCGGGGCCCAGCATGTCCATCAGCTCCGCCACCGCGGTCTGGAAGCGCTCCGCGTAGAACAGCTTGTGCATCGAGCCCTCGATGCTCGGCACGCCCCCGCTCGCCACCACCCACGACACCCGGTACGCGAGCAGCTTCGCGACCTCGTTGGCGATCGCGACGCGCGCGAGTCGGTCGCGGACGAGGGGGTCGTCGATGACGGGCGCGCCGGCCCGCTCGGTCGTGGATGCCCACTCGACGGTCTGGCGCCACATGCGGTCGGACTCGGTGAGGCCCATGCCGCCGCGCTCGAACGCGAGCGCCACGGTCGCAACCTCCCAACCGTGGTCGACGTCGCCCACCCGCAGCCGGTCGGGAACCCGCACGTCGGTGTAGTAGGTGACGTTGGTGCGCTCACCACCGAGGGTGTGGACGGGGGTGATCTCCACGCCCGCCGCGTCGAGTGGCACGAGGAACATCGTCAGGCCCTGGTGCTTGGCGACGTCGGGGTCGGTGCGGGCGAGGAGCAGCACGTACGCCGCTTCGTGGGCGAGCGTCGTGAACATCTTCTGGCCGTTGATCACCCACTCGTCGCCGTCGCGCACCGCGCGGGTCTTGGCCGCCGCGGCGTCGGAGCCGGCGTCGGGCTCGCTGTAGCCGAGCGCGAAGATCATCTCGCCCCGCAGCACCCTCGGAAGGAGCTCCTCCTTCAGCTCGGGGGAGCCCAGGTGGTTGATGGTGCGGGCGACGATCAGCGTGTTGCCCAGCCCGTCGGTGGGCGCGCCGGCCAGCCGCAGCTCCTCCCGCATCGCGGTGAGCTCGTAGGGGCTGCGCCCCTGCCCGCCGTACTCGACGGGCCACGACGCCGCGATCCAGCCCCGCTCGCCCAGTGCCCGGTGGAAGTCCCAGTCGTGCACGGTGCCGGTCTCGTGGGCCCGCTCGCGGATCTCGTCGGTGAGGTGCTCGTCGAGGAACTCGCGGACGATGCCGCGGAACGCGTCGGCCTCGGATCCCAGCCGGAAGTCCATCACCGACCCCCCGTGGCGGCACCGACCGGTCCGAACAGCGCGTCACCCAGGTCGGCGACGGCGAGCCGGGGGTCGCCGCCGAGCAGCGCCCAGGCCTTGGCCCGGGTGTAGTGCAGCTGCACGTCGTACTCGAGCATGAACCCGTAGCCACCATGGGTGTGCAGGGCCACCGCTGCCGCCCGCTGGGCGGTCTCGGCCGCGAAGACGAAGGCCATCGCGGCCAGGGCGCCGAGCCGTTCCGGCTCCTCGGCCGCGGCCCACGCCGCTTCGCGGGTGAGCAGGCGCGCCCCGTCGACCGCCGTGGCCACGTCGGCGAGCGGATGGGCGATCGCCTGGAAGGACCCGATCGGCTTCCCGAACTGGTGGCGGGCCTTGGCGTACTCGACGCCGAGGTCGAGCGCCCCGACCGCGACTCCCACGAGGGCGGCCGCGGTAAGCACCCGCCACTCGGCGACGAGCCGCCCGTGGGCATCGAGGGCGTCGGGACCGATGGCCAGGACCCGCCGCCCGGGCGTCCGCAGGTCGACGGGCGCGGCCGCGACCCCACCGAGGGCGGGCCGGGCCGGCCCGGGCGGCACCTGCTCGACCACGACGAGGTCCGCGCCGTCGAGGACCACGACCGCGTGGGCGACCCC
>VGCA01000016.1 GCA_016870245.1 Actinomycetota bacterium
CGAGCTGATCGCGGTGCGGACCGTCCCCGAGACCGGCGAGCTCGAGGTGCACCTGCGCTCGGGCGACCTGCGGACGGTCGGGCGGGGTCCCCTCGTCCGCGCCGGTCAGGCCGCCGCGGCCGCCACCCTCGACGCGCTGGTCGGGCTCGAGCCCGATCCGCCGCGCGCCGTGCAGTGGCACGTCGGGTGGGTGCGCACGATCGACACCACCGCCGACCGCGAGTTCCTCGTTGCGGTGATGATCCGGCGCGGGCTCGACCGGTCGCTCTACGGACTGGCCTCGGGGTCGAGCCCCGTGGAGGCCGCCGCCCGCGCCACCCTCCACGCCTGCAACCGCGTTGTCGGCTGGCCGCTGCCCTGACGCTCCCCTTTTGGCGTCACCAGTGCACGTATGCGATGCGATGGGGACGCCAAAACGGTCGTGATCAGGCGAGGTGGAGCACGAGCTCCTCGGGGCCGCGGATGAAGTTGCTCTCCCAGACGAATTCCTGATCGGGCATCGTCGTGTCGGGGAAGCGGGAGACGATCGACTCCACCACCACGTGCAGCTCGAGCCGCGCGAGCCAGCTGCCCACGCACACGTGTGGGCCCTTGCCGAACGCGATGTGCTGCTTGGCGTCGGCCCGGGTGAGGTCGAGCATGTCGGCGGTGTCGCCCCAGCGGGCCTCGTCACGGTCGGCCGATGCGATCCAGCAGACGACCTCCGCGCCGGTCGGCACGACGATCCCGCCGCCGAGGTCGACGTCCTCCTCCGCGGTGCGCTTCATGTACTGCGCGGTCGACTCGAAGCGCAGCAGCTCCTCCACCGCGTTGGGCAGGAGGTCCGGCTGCGCGCAGAGCCGGTCCCACTGGTCGCGGTGGTGCATCAGCGCGAGCAGGCTCAGCGCCGTCTGGTTCACCGTCGTGTGCATGCCCGCGAGGTACAGCGTGTGCACGTACGGCACCACCTGCTCGGGCCGCAGGACCTCACCCGCGTCGGCCGTGCGGATGATCAACGACAGCAGGTCGTCGGCGAGGTGGTCCCGCTTCCACTCGATCACGCCGTGCAGGTGCTGGGCGAGCAAGCCGGCCGACGCCATGTACTCCTGCATCTGCTCGGGCGTGAGGAACGCGTCGATCAGCTCGAGGCTCTGCCACGTCCAGGCGCGCAGCTCGTCGCGGTTGTCGACGTCGAGGATGCCGAGCACGTCGCAGGTGAGCGTGTAGGGCAGGAGGAAGCCGATGGTGTCGACCAACCGCAGCTCGCCGCCGCCGGCCACCGCGTCGGCGAGCGCGGCGTCGACGACCTCCTGCGCGCGGTCACGGAACTGCTGCACCGCCTTGTTGCTGAACGTGGGGGCGATGATCCGCCGCGGCTCGGTGTGCCCCGGGCCGTCGGCTGCGAACGGGTTGGCCGGGAAGTGCACGTGCCGGTCGGGGCCCCGGTGGTGCCCGCGCACGATGCGGGACAGGCCCGCCTCGACCGCGTCGAAGCCGACCAGGTACCAGAGGTCGCGCGAGGTGTCGACCACGCACGGCCCCTGGGCCCGCAGCCGGGCGAGGTGGGCGTACGGGTCGGCGAGGTACTCGGGGGCCGTGGGGTCGAACTCCCCCACCAGGTCGACCGGCTCGAGCGGCGTTGCCATCGCCCGATTGTGTCAGGGACCCGCACGGCGCGGCTCAGAACGCACTGCACCTAGGGGATGGCGCTGCCGACGATGGCCGCCAACATCTCGTCCGCGTCCGCTGCACTTGCGCTCATCAGGGCGACGGGGTTCGGGAGCGCCAGGATCGCCTCGATGCGCGCACGACATTCCGCCACCTCGGCTTCCGACGCCGCCAACGCGGCGCGAGCCTGGCGACGGGCGGCGCGGCGCTGCGTCGACGCGCCGGCACCCGCACTGCCGGCGAGGTGCCGGTCGAAGTACGCCAACGTGAGCTGCAACGCGCGGCGCCGCTGGATCGCGACGGTGAACCGTTCGAAGACGGCGGCGGCCCGGAGGCAGTCGTCGAACACCAGGCCGATCGCCGCGGCGCGCGCCCCGTCGTCGCCGCTGACCGCGTCGAGCGTCTCGAGCAGACCCTCGGTCCGTGCGAACAGGCGCTCCCACTGCAGCCCGCGCTCGAGATCGAGCCGCATGGAGTGGATGTTGTCGAGGGAGCGCCGCACGAACGCGAGGAGCTCGCCCTCGAAGTCGGTCATCGGGCCGACCTCCGGGTGGGCCTCGGCGGGGGGCGTCCCCCACACGGGCTCGATGCCGTCGAGGAGGTAGTCGGCCCGGAACCCCCAGGTGCGCTCGATCAGCACCGCGACCGCGCGCGAGGGTCGGCGGGTCCCGTTGAGGATGGGGTACAAGGTGCGGGCGTCGATTGCACCGTCGACCCCGGCGACGAACTCCGACCGGTCGAGCTCGCAGGCCTCGAGGAAGTGCCGGAACCGGGTGGCGACGGCGGCGTGGGGCGCCGGCGGGCGGGCTTCGTCTCGCACCATGGACTCCTATACGATGTAGTCAAGTTCTCGACTTGTCTACATTGTATACACCCGGATGCGGACGGTGCGCCGTTGCGCCCTCCGTGGCCCAAGGAGCCCGTCCATGACCTCGGCCCAGCCCGTGACCCGATCCCCCTACCTCGCCGGGAACTACGCCCCGACGGCCGAGGAGCACGACCTCGACCTGGAAGTGGTCGCCGGTGCGATCCCCGACGATCTCCGCGGCGTGTTCGTGCGCAACGGCAGCAACCCGCGCTTCGCGCCGGAGGGTCGGTACCACTGGTTCGACGGTGACGGGATGATCCACGCCGTCCACTTCACCGCCGACGGCGCCCGCTACCGCAACCGCTGGGTGACGACCACGGGCTTCGAAGCCGAACGTGAGGCCGGCGCCGCGCTGTGGACGGGCATCCTCGAGCCGCCCGATCTCTCCCGCTTCCCGCAGGTGTTCAAGGACACCGCCAACACCGACCTCGTCTGGTTCAACGGCGAGCTGCTCGCGCTGTGGTGGCTCGGCGGCGACGCGTACCGCGTCTCACTGCCCGACCTGGAGACGCTCGGCACCGAGGACTTCGCCGGCACGCTCACGTCCCACATCGCCGCGCACCCCAAGGTCGACACCGCGACCGGTGAGCTGCTGTTCATCGACTTCGACCCGATCCCGCCCTATCTCACCCTCGGTGTCGTCGCACCCGACGGTCGGGTCGTGCGGAGCGAGAGCATCGACGTCGGCGGCCCGCGGCTCCAACACGATCTCGCCTTCACCGACGACTACGCCATCGTGTTCGACTTCCCCTTCATGTGGGAGACGACGGCCACTGCCAACCGGCTCCGCTTCCATCGGGATCGGGCCTCGCGATTCGGGCTCGTTCCCCGCTCCGGGACCGCCGACGACACGACCTGGTTCGAGACCGACCCGTGCTTCATGTACCACGTGGCCAACGCATGGCAGGAAGACGGCATCGTGCGGTTGATCGGTTGCGAGATCTCCGACCCGCTCGTCGACGACCCCGACTCACCCGGGGACCGCCGCGCCGCCCCGGAGATCGCGATGCTGCGCCTCGAGCCGTACCTGACCGAATGGGTCTTCCACCTCGACTCGAACACCATCACCAAGCGACGGATCAACGACGAGATCGCCGAGTTCCCCAAGATCGACGTCCGCCGTACCGGTCGGCCGACCCGCTACACGTACCTGATGCGCTTCGCCCCGCTCGAGACCCTCGCGTTCGACGCGGTCATCCGCCACGACCTCGCGACCGACACCACCGCCAGCCACCCCTGGCCCGACGGCTGGTACGGCGGCGAGACGGTCTTCTGCCCCAGGCAGGGGAGCACCGCCGAGGACGCGGGGTACCTCGTCACCTTCGTCGTGCACGAGGCGACCGGCGAGTCGGAAGTGCACGTGCTCGATGCCGCGCGGGTGGGCGACGAGCCGGTGTGCCGGCTCTCGGTCCCGGTTCGGGTGCCGACCGGCTACCACACCTGGTGGGTTCCCGAGGCCGACCTGCGCGCGTCGCACCGCTCCGGGTAGGTCCACCCTCCGGCCCCTCGGGCCGGCCCGGGCCGTGGGGTCGGCAAGCCACTACTCTGCATCTCCCCGCCCTCGTAGCTCAGCGGATAGAGCATCGGCCTCCGGAGCCGTGTGCGCAGGTTCGAGTCCTGCCGAGGGCGCCACCCAGAAGTTGGCCCTGACCTACGGAAACACCCTGGTCAGGGCCATCTCGCGTGGTGGTCCGATACTCCCTCATTCACCGCCCCAGACCGTGATTCTCGGGTCTGATTGGGTGCGTGTCGGCGCTTTCGCGGGTCACGGCTCTGTCAACGGTGTCATGACAACTTGGTGCACGCGGATCGCGGTGTCGTCACGTGCAGGTCCGCGACGTTCACGTTCCCGTTGTCGAGAAACAGTGACGACGCGAACAGGTAGGAGAGTCGCGCCGGGACAGGCAGCCCGCCGATGGTCTCCGGGACGTTCCCGATACGAGGCTCGTACCGACCGGTCCCGATCTGATAGGCGTCGGCGAAGTCATCGAAGGTCGATGCCGTGAGCCGCCGGCACGCCCGCACGCGGGCGGCTAGCTCGCCTCCCCGGAGCTGATAGTCGAGCCACGCGAGCGTGTAGTAGTTCATCGCGGCTTGGCCATGACGCGACTGCGATGTGGCCCGTGTCGCTCCCGGTTGATCGTCGGCCACATCGGCGTGCGCGCTTGCCCGGACCGCGACCTGCATCGCATCGATGCCCTGCGCGACCAGCGCTCGCGTGTATTCGTCTTTGTGGTGTGGATCGGGCGGGCTGCTTCGTGGGGTGTCCGCTGGCGTGTGGTAGTCGGCGTTGAACCCGAGGCGCGATGTGCGGAGCTGTTCCGGCGTGAGAGGCGCGGGTCGACTCCGGCATCCGCCCCCGTTCGGACTGATGCTCGAAACATCCGGCCCGGCTGCGCCGAGTGCTTCGAGCACGTACTCGCAGCTGTCGTAAGCCACGATGGTGTCGACACGCTCGTCGATCTGTCCGAGGTAGTCGAGCGTCACCGCTCCCAGCGACGAACCGATGAGCCCCACGCGCTCGGTCTCCGCGAGCTTCCACCAAGGGTTGTGTTCGCCTGCGGCGGTCTCGCGTTCGGGCGTCGCGAGCGCGTAGTCGAGAGCGTTGCGGGCTGCGAACAGAAAGCCCGGCTCGTCGGGTGGCGGGTCGGGTGGTTTGCCTCCTGCGATCGGATCGAAGTTGGCATCGACGACGAGGACGAGGTAGCCGTGCTCGGCGACGACCTCCGCTGTGTTCCAGAACATCTCCTTGGCTGCGCCGCCGCCGTGGAGGAGGACGATGACGGGGTACGGCGGCTGCTCCCGGCGCAGCCCCTGCGGCAGTCTCGGGCACTTGCCACGACAAGGGCCGAGGGGGGCGAACAGCTCGGCCGACATCCGGCCGCCACCAAGGGTGGCGATCCACACCTGCTGGTGGCGGCCGCGGACGCCGTCCCACCGAGTCGCCGGGTGGCGCAACGGGTCGCCGCGCACCTCGGCCCCGTGACCCGGCTCCTGAGCCCACTCCGTGCGCATCGCGTCGAAGGCCGCCACGTATTCGGGATTCGCCAGTGCGTCCTCGGAACCCTGTCGCATGCAGTCGAGGTTCACGACCTCGCGGTCACGCCATTCCGCGGTCCCGGGCGCAGGATCGCTGGGCGGCGCCGCGCACACGTCAGACGCCGACATCGGGCGGGGGTTCTTCGCCACGTCAAGCGCGCTCGACGCGGTCGAACCCGCGAGCAGGCCGAATGCCCCCGCCAACACGGCGACGGCCAAGAGGCGTCGCGACACGGTCTCGACCCCTTCTCGTGAGCCTCGTCCCGCCGACCGCTGCATCGAATTCCAACCCCGGGGCGGACCAGGGTGAGCCTACATGCGCGGCGGATTCAACAACGTTGGTGGGCCTACGCCGTCTGTTCGACCCACGCCGCGCGCCTGTAGCCGCCCTTCTCCCCGAATGTGCGCCGGGAGGCATACTCCCGTCATGAGCGGACTCCTCCTCACCGGGCTCGAAGGCAAGGTCGCCGTGGTCACCGGCGCCGGACGCATGCGGTCGATCGGTCGGCCGATCGCCGTCGAGCTGGCCCGGGCCGGCTGCGACGTGGTGCTCACCGGCACCGGGCGGCCGCCCGAGCGCTACCCCGACGACGAGCGGGCGGCGGGCTGGCGCGACATCGACTCGGTCGCCGACGAGGTCCGCGCCCTCGGCCGGCGCGCGATCCCCGTGGTCAGCGACGTCGCCGACGCCGACGCGGTCGACCGCCTCGTCGCCCGCACGCTCGACGAGCTCGGGCGGGTCGACATCGTGGTCAACAACGCGGGTGCCGCGCGCGGCGAGGACCGGGTCCCGGTGATCGACCTCCCCGTCGACGTGTGGAACACCGTGCTGCGCGTCAACCTCGACGGCACGTTCCTCATGAGCCGGGCGTTCGGCAGGGCCCTGGTCGACCAGGGCGAGGGCGGCAGCATCGTCAACATCTCGTCGGTCGCCGGGAAGCTCTTGGCCGCCCGCACCGCGGCATACTCGGCGTCGAAGGCCGGCATCCACGCGCTCACCAGCGCGATGGCCGAGGAGCTCGGGCCCGAGCAGATCCGCGTCAACGCGATCTGCCCGGGGATCGTCGACACCTACCGCCTCGACGACATGGGCCGCGGGGAGCGCTGGGACGCGACGATCGCCCACCAGATCCCGCTCGGCCGCGCCGGCGCGGGCGAGGACATCGCCTGGATGACCGTCTATCTCTGCTCCGACCAGGGCTCGTGGATCAGCGGTCAGCTCTACACCGTCGACGGCGGGATGGTCCGCGGCCGCTGAGCCCGACCCGAGCCGCGCTCAGCCGAAGGCGGGGATGACCTCGCGCCCGAACAGGCGGATCATCTCGGCGATCTCGGCGAACGTCCCGAGCGACGCCATGCCCTCGGTCGCCGGGAGGCCCGCGCCGAACGCGGCGTGCACATGGTCGCACCCGGTGCGCGCGCGGTACCGCTCGATCTGCGCGATGGCATCGTCGGGCGCGCCGTACAGCAGGCGATCGCCGGCGATCTCCTCGAGCGACACGTCCTCCCCGGCGTCGATGCGGGCGAACAGCGCCTTCTCGACGTCGTCCTCCACCGACTCGCGCCAGTGCTCCATGAGGCCGTCGACGTAGGCGGGCAGCACGTCCTCCATCACGTGGCGGCGGTCGGCGCCGACCCACGCGTAGCGCCGGAGGATCCACTCCGGATCCCGGCCGACCCGCGCGCAGCCGGCGCGGTACAGCTCGAGGCACGACTGGGCCTTCGCCAGCGACTGCACCGGCCCGCACACCCACGCGTCGCCCAGGCGCGCGGCTCGGTCGACCGCGGGGTCGGCCACTCCTGCCACCCAGAGCGGCGGGTGGGGGCGCTGCACCGGCCGGGGGTGCACGGTGAGCTCGGGAAACGACCAGAACCGCCCTTCGAAGCTCGCGTGCTCCTCGGTCCACACCAGCTTCAGGATGGTGAGGGCCTCCTCCATCCGGGCACCGCGGGTGGCGAAGTCGGAACCCATCACCTGGTACTCGAGCGGCCACCAGCCCAGGCCCACGCCGAGCGAGACGCGCCCACCCGACAGCTCGTCGATCGTGGCCACCTGCTCGGCCACCCGCACCGGGTTGTGGATCGGGAGCTGGAAGATCCCGGTCCCCACCCGCACCGTCGACGTGCGGGCCGCCACCGTCGCGAGGAAGGTGAGCGGGTCGGCGAGGTTGCCCGGCATGAAGTGGTGGTGGCCGATGGTGACGGTGTCGAACCCGCACTCCTCGGCGATCACCGCCAGGTCGTAGGTCTCCCGGTACGGGTCGGGTGACGCGAGGTCCTTGAGGAGCGGCAGCGACAGCGAGAACTTCATCGCCGCGGTGATAGCACGGCCCGGGGCGCAGCCACGGCCCGACACTGCCGCGGAGCTGCTGCGATACGGTGCCGGGCGCACCAACCGAACACCACGAAGGGGATGCCGTGGAACTCGACGGCAAGGTCGCGCTCGTCACCGGCGCCGGCTCCGGCATCGGGCGGGCCACTGCGCAACGGCTGGCGGCCGAGGGCATGCGGGTCTGCGGCATCGATCTCGACACCGACGCCGCCCGGGCCGTCGTCGAGCCGCTCGGCGGCCTCGCCCTGGGCGCCGACGTGTCCGACCCCGCACAGGTCGACGCGGTGTTCGCCGAGTGCGCCGGCACGCTCGGCTCGGTCGACCTCGCGTTCCTCAACGCCGGCATCGCGATCGGCGTGGCCGACATCACCGAGCTCGGCGACGCCGAGTACCGCCGGATCATGGGCCCCAACGTTGACGGCGTGATCTTCGGCGCCCGGGCCGCGGTACGCCAGATGCGCACCCAGGGCGGCGGGGTGATCGTGGCCACCGCATCGCTCGCCGGGCTCATCGCCTTCTCGCCCGACCCCGTCTACACGGCCACCAAGCACGCCGTGGTGGGGTTCATCCGGTCGATCGCCCCGACGGTGCGCGCCGACGGCATCACCGCCCACGCCGTGTGCCCCGGTCTCACCGACACCAACATCCTCGGGCCCGACACGAAGGACGCGCTCCGCGATGCCGGCTTCCCGCTCATGGGGCCCGAGCAGATCGCCGACGCCGTCGTGACCGCGGCCCGGGCCCCCGAGTCGGCCACCGGCACCTGCTGGGTGTGCCAACCCGGCCGCGAGCCCACCCCCTACGTGTTCCACGACGTGCCCGGCCCCCGGACCGAGGGGGCCGCGGGGAAGGTCCCCCCGAGCCTGCGCGACGACGAGCCGGGGATCTTCACCCGCTGATCGGGGCGCCGTCCGGCCCCTGATCGGCCGAGGCCCCGGAACCGGTGGGCCGCCCCGCCCGGGAAGTCCCTATCCTGGTACCCCGCCCGAACTGGAGTCCCCGTGAGCGACGACGACACCCACGAACGCGAGCTGGTCCGCCCCGAGATCATGGTCCCGGCTGCCTTCGCCGCGGCCGCCCCGGCGACCACCGACGGCAACGGCGAAGGCGGGGAGGGCGGCGAGCAGGTCACCCAGCCCACCAAGCTCATCCGCATCGCCTCGATGGTCCGCTCCATGCTCGACGAGGTGCGGCGGGCCCCGCTCGACGACGCGGGCCGGCGCCGCCTGCGGGAGATCCACGAGAAGTCGCTCACCGAGCTGCAGTCGGTCCTCTCGCCCGACCTCCAGGCCGAGCTCAGCGAAGTCGTGCTCCCATTGGAGGACGACGCCCCCACCGAGTCGGAGCTGCGCCTCGCGCAGGCCCAGCTGGTGGGCTGGCTCGAGGGTCTGTTCCACGGCATCCAGGCGACCCTGTTCACCCAGCAGGCGTCGGCCCAGTCCCAGCTCGAGGAGATGCGCCGCCGCCGCGCCCTCGAGATGGCCCAGCAGGGCGGTCCCAACCCGCCCAGCGGCTACCTGTAGACCACCGGGTCCGCAGGCCGCCCCCTCCACCGACCGGAACGCATCGCAGATGAGCACCGTGCCCCTGTTCAAGGACGACTGGACGCCCCAGACATGGCGTGCCCGCCCGGCTGCGCAGCAGCCCGACTGGCCCGACGCCGACGCGGTCGACGCCGTGCTCACCGAGCTGCGCGGTCAGCCGCCGCTGGTGTTCGCCGGCGAGGCGCGCAGCCTGAGTGATCAGCTCGCCGCCGCGGCCGAGGGCAAGGCGTTCCTGCTCGTGGCCGGCGACTGCGCCGAGTCGTTCGACGCGTTCTCGGCCGACGGCATCCGCGACAAGCTGAAGGTCATCCTCCAGATGTCGGTGGTGCTCACCTACGGGTCGGGCGTGCCCACGGTGAAGGTCGGCCGGATGGCAGGCCAGTTCTCGAAGCCCCGCTCGTCGCCCACCGAGACCCGCGACGGGCTCGAGCTGCCGTCGTTCCGCGGCGACACCGTCAACGACTTCGCCTTCGACGCGGTGGCCCGCCGGCCCGACCCGCAGCGCCTGCTCCGGGCGTACCACCAGTCGGCCTCCACCCTGAACCTCGCCCGCGCGTTCACCAAGGGAGGCTTCGCCGACCTCGCCCGGGTGCACGCCTGGAACCAGGAGTTCGTGGCGTCGAGCCGCGAGGGTCAGCGCTACGAGGCCCTGGCCAACGAGATCGAGCGGGCGCTGCGCTTCATGCAGGCCTGCGGTATCGACCTCCAGGACGAGCTGCAGCTGCACCAGGTCGACTTCTGGGTCGCGCACGAGGCGCTGCTCCTCGGCTACGAGGAGGCGCTGACCCGCCAGGACAGCCTCACCGGCGACTGGTACGACTGCTCGGCGCACATGCTGTGGATCGGCGAGCGCACCCGTCAGCTCGACGGCGCGCACGTGGAGTTCCTCTCGGGGGTGAAGAACCCGATCGGCGTGAAGCTCGGGCCCGACGTGAGCCCAGCCGACGTCGTCGCCCTGTGCGAGCGGCTCAACCCGAAGCGCCAGGAGGGTCGCCTGGTGCTCTTCACCCGCATGGGCGCCGACAAGATCGCCGACGCGTTGCCGCCGGTCATCCGGGCCGTCACCGCGGCCCGCCACCCGGTGGTGTGGGCGTCCGACCCGATGCACGCCAACACGTTCTCCCACGCGAGCGGCTACAAGACCCGCCGGTTCGACGACATCATGCGTGAGCTCGAGGGCTTCTTCGCGGTCTGCCACGCCGCGGGCGTCGCCCCCGGTGGCGTCCACATCGAGCTCACCGGCGAGAACGTCACCGAGTGCTTGGGCGGCTCCGACGAGGTCCTCGGTGAGCACCTCGAGGAGCGTTACGAGACGATGTGCGACCCCCGCCTCAACGGCCGCCAGTCGATCGACCTCGCCTTCCACGTCGCAGAGCTCCTCCGCCGCTGACCGGTTCGGACGTTTCCCGTCGCCCCGGCGACGGAGAACGTCCGCACAACCGCGTTCAGCCCGCCGCGGCCTCGATCGCGGCGAGGGCGGCGTCGCGGGACGCGGCGCTGGCGGGCAGCAGCGGGAGGCGGAGGTCGGGCGTCGGGATCTTGCCCTGCGCGTGCAACACGGCCTTGAACACCGACGGGTTGGGCTCGGTGAAGCAGGCCTTCACCACCGGCAGCAGCGCCTCGTGGTGGGCGCGGCCCTCGTCGACCTTGCCGGCGAGGCCGCACTCGATCATCTGCACGAACCGGTCGGTGCACACGTGGGCCGACGCGCAGATGGCGCCGGCGCCGCCGAGCAGGACCGTCGGGAAGAGGTAGGGGTCGTCGCCACCGAGCACCGCGAAGTCGCGGGGCGCGCCGGCCAGGATCTCCAACGTGGCCATGTCGATGCCGTCGACGGCCTGCTTCACGCCGACCACGTTGGGGTGCGCGGCGAGCTCGAGCATCCCGGGCGCCTCGAGTACCCGGCCCGAGCGGATCGGGATGTTGTAGACGACGACGGGCACGGGGCTGGCGTCGGCGGCGGCGGTCACGTGGGCGACGATGCCGGCCTGACTCGGCCGCACGTAGTACGGCACCACGACCATGGCGTGGCTGACGCCCTCGATCGCGCCGTACGCCATCGTCGCCTCGACGGTCGACGCGGTGTTGTTGGTGCCGGAGCCGACGATCACCTGCGCGTCGCGCTCCACTCCGATGCGGGCGCACAGCTCCACGATCGCCCGCTTCTCGTCGCCGTCGAGGAGGGGCGCCTCCCCGGTCGTGCCGAGCGGAACGAGCCCGGCGGCACCGGCGTCGAGGTACTCGCACGCCAGGGCCTCGATCGCGTCGAAGGCGACGGAGCCGTCAGCCGCGAACGGGGTGATGAGCGGCACGTACACGCCGCGGAGCGAGGGGGTTGGCATGCGGGCAACCGTAGTCCCCGGACCCCCCGCCGACCGCGGTCGGTTTTGCCGCCGACGGCGCCCGGTCAGGCGCTCAGGGCCCGGGCCCGGGCGAACACCGCGTCGAGCATCGGCTCGGTGAGCCGGCCGGTGAAGGTGTTCTGCTGACTCGGGTGGTAGCAGTTGACGATCGTCAGCCGCTCCGTCGGCACCTCCACCCCGTGGCCGAACCGGGGCCGCGGCCGGGGCAGCGGGTCGCCCCGCGCCGTGAGCACCTTCCACAGCGCTTCATACGCGAACCCGCCGAGGCACACGACCACGGCCAGTCGATCGAGCGCGTCGAGCTCGCGTACGAGGTACGGCAGACAGGTGTCGCGCTCGTCGGTGGTCGGCTTGTTGTCGGGCGGGGCGCAGCGCACCGCCGCGGCCACGTAGGCGTCGGTGAGCACGAGGCCGTCGCCGGCCCGCAGCGACTCCGGCTGGTTGGCGTAGCCGGCTCGATGCAGGGCCGCGAACAGCCAGTCGCCCGACCGGTCGCCGGTGAACACCCGGCCCGTGCGGTTCCCGCCGTGCGCGGCCGGCGCCAGCCCCAGGACGAGCAATCGGGCCGCCGGGTCGCCGAACCCGGGGACGGGCCGGCCCCAGTACTCCTCGTCCCGGAACGACGCCCGCTTCTCCCGGGCGACGTCCTCCCGCCACTCCACCAGGCGGGGGCAGGCCCGGCAGGCGACGATCTCAGCGGTGATCGCCCGGAGTGCGTCGGGACCGGTCGCGGGGGTGGACGACGCCATCGCCGCGCATCGTACGGTGCGCCCCGCGGCCGCTCCCCCGCCTCGTATTGTGCGGCCGTGCGCGTCCGGCTGATCGTCAACCCGATCGCGTCGTCGATGACCGATCGCCACCGGGCCGACATCGAAGCGCGCCTGGGCGCCCGGCACGCGGTCGAGACCGTCCTCACGAACGCGCGCGACCATGCCCGCCAGCTCGCCGCGGAGGCCGCGGCCGACGAGGTCGACGTGGTCGCCGTCGCCGCGGGCGACGGCACGCTCAACGAGGCGGCCGACGGTCTCATCGGCACCCCCACCGCGCTCGCCGCCCTGCCCGGCGGATCGACCAACGTGTTCGTGCGGGCCGTCGGCTTCCCGAAGCGACTCGACCCGGCGACGGCGGCGGTGGCCGCGGCCATCGACCGGGGCAGCATCCGCCGCATCGGCGTGGGGGCGGCCAACGAGCGGCACTTCCTCTTCCACCTCGGCGCCGGATTCGACGCCGCCGTGGTCGAGCGGATGGAGCAGCTGAACCCGAAGGTCAAGCGCTACGCCGCCCACCCGATGTTCGCCGCGCAGACCGTGCGGACCCTGTTCCGGGGCTTCGACCGCATCGTGCCCCACCTGCACGTGACCACACCCGACGGCCAGAACCACGACTCGTTCTTCACCGTGGTGAGCAACGTCGCGCCCTACTCCTACGTCGGCGCCCGTCGCATGCTGCTGACCGGGGACGCCGGGCTCGACCGCCCGCTCGCCGTCACGTCGCTCACCCGGTTCCGGCTGGTCGACGTGGCCGGCGCGTTCGGGTCGTCGGTCGCCGGCGCGGGTCACCTGCGAAGGGCGCGCGAGGTCGTCCAGCTCCGCGACGTGGAGTCGCTGCGGATCACGGCGGCCCACCCCGGTGGCGCGTTCCCCTGGCAGGTCGACGGCGACTACCTCGGCACCGTGGCCACCCTCGACGTCCGCTACGTCCCCGACGCCCTCTCCGTCGTCCTCCCCTGATGCGCTTCTGACCGTCGATAGCGGTATCGACGGTCAGAAGCGCATCGGGGGTGCCGGGATCGACGGTGAGAAGCGCATCGGGGGGTCAGGGGGTGCGGCCGAGGGTGCGGAGGGCGACGTCGGGGACATCGGTGACGAGGGCGTCGACCCCGAGGTCGGCGAGGCGGGCCATGTCGGACGGTTCGTTGACGGTCCACACGTTGACCGCAAGGCCGCGCTCGTGGGCGTGGGCCACGAACTCGTGCGCGTCGGGCCCGCCCAGCGCCCGCATTTCGGGGTGCACTGCGACGTGACCGTGGTCGGCCGAGAGGTCGACGACGTCGACGACGTCCATCCCGGCGATGAACAGGAACGCGGTCGGCAAGGCCGGGTCGCGCTCGTGCACGCGGTCGACCGTGGGCAGATGGAACGACGACACCAGGACCTGATCGCGCCCACCGCGGGCCGCGACGAGGTCCACCACGGCGTCGGCGACCGACTCGGCGGCATCGAAGTCGCCCTCCCAGGGGAGGTTCTTGATCTCGACGTTGACCAGCAGGCCCGCGCACACGTCGAGCGCCTCGGGCAGGGTCGGGATCGAGGGGAAGCGCTCCCGCACCTCGGCGTGGTCGATCGCAGCCAGCACCGGGCCGTCGGGCGGCGCCGGGTCGTGGTGGAGGACCAGCACGCCGTCGCGGGTACGGCGGACGTCGAGCTCCACCCCATCGGCCCCGAGGTCCCGAGCCACCGCGAACGCCTCCAGGGTGTTCTCCGGCGCCCGACGCCGGGCGCCCCGGTGGGCGAGCACGAGCGGTCCGGCCACGACGGGTCTCCTGGAGCGGGGGATATCGCGGTGGAAATCGCGGGGGATATCGCCGGGAAAACCTGGGGATATCACCCCGCGAGATGGGGATCATCGGTCGCTCGGACGCGAAAGGCCAGGTCAGAGGCCTTGTGCCCGATCCCGAATCAACATAGTGTGACTCTTCCGCCTCGAGGGTGATCCCGAGGACGGGGTACCCCTGCCGATTCCTCATCGCTTGTTCGAGAAAGACCGACGCCCGTGGCCCTCACCTGGATCCGCACCCACGACTGGAACACCGACACCTGGCGGAGCCGATCCGCCTGCCGGGACTCCGACCCGGACGTCTTCTTCCCCATTGGGGTGACCGGCAATGCGCTCGAGCAGATC
The DNA here is from genome assembly GCA_016870245.1 of Actinomycetota bacterium. Classification (GTDB taxonomy): domain Bacteria; phylum Actinomycetota; class Acidimicrobiia; order IMCC26256; family PALSA-555; genus CAIUKV01. The sequence continues at coordinate 14,695 of VGCA01000016.1, forward strand.
GAGACCGCCCGCCGCATCTGCACCGCGTGCACGGTGTCCCGTGAGTGCCTCGAGTTCGCCCTCGCCACCAACCAGGAGGCGGGCATCTGGGGCGGCACCACCGAGGAGGAGCGCCGCAAGCTGCGCAAGGGCTGGGTCGCCCAGCAGCGCGCGACCGCCTGATCCCCCGCCCGGTTCGGCACCGTTCGTGCCGCCGGCGTCGGTACCCGGGACGCCCTGACCGGCCGTCTCCGCGCGTCAGGAACGACCGGCGCCTAGGCGTCCTGGCCGGGGGACCGTACGGGCACCCGCACCACCGCGCGGGCGCCGTGGTCGTCGTGCAGCTCCATCGAGCCGCCCATCTCGGTGGTCACGAGGGTGTGCACGATCGACAGGCCCAGCCCGGTGGCCTCGTCGAGCTCGAAGCCCGTCGGGAGCCCCACGCCGTCGTCGGCCACCTCGAGCACCGCGTCGTCGCCCTCCCGGGCCAGCGTCACCCGCACCCGACCGGCCCCCGCCCGGGCCTTCCCCGGGGGATAGGCGTGTTCGACGGCGTTCTGCACCAGCTCGTTGAGCACCACCGCCATCGGCGTGGCCAGCTCCCCGGGGATGTCACCCACGTGGCCCTCGACCTCGATGCGGATCGGGAAGTCGGGACCGGCCGACGCCTCCTCCACCAACCGGGCCAACGGGCGGACGATCTCGTCGAAGGGCACCACGTCGGACGCGTCACGCGAGAGCGTCTCGTGCACGACCGCGATGGCCCGGATCCGTCGCTCCGACTCCTCGAGCGCCGAGCGGGCCTCGGCCGACCGGAGCCGCCTCGCCTGGAGCCGCAACAGCGCCGCGATCGTCTGCAGGTTGTTCTTGACCCGATGGTGGATCTCTCGGATCGTGGCGTCCTTGGTCACGAGCATCCGGTCCCGGTGCCGGATGGCGGTCACATCCCTTAGCAGCACGATTCCGCCGACGACCGCCTGCGCGTCGAGCAGCGGGAACGCGTGCACCACCACCGACGACTCGCCCCGCTGCATCTCGACCATCACGGGCGAGGGCGAGCGGTACATCGCGTCGATCGGAGACTGGTCGAAGCCGACCTCGCCGAGCTGGAGCCCCGTCGTGTACGCATGGATGCCCATCCGGTGGAGGGCGCTCACGGCGTTGGGGCTGGCGAAGCGCACCCGGCGCCCCTCGTCGAGCACGATCACGCCGTCGCCCACCCGGGGCGCCTCCTCGAGCTCCACCTCGCTCTCGCCGAACGGGAAGCTCCCCTCCACCAGCATCAGGGCCAGCCGGTCGAACACCTCGACGTAGTGGCGCTCGAGCTCGCCCTGGCGCCGGGCCGACGTGGTCGACGCCTCCAGGCTCACGACCGCGATCGTGCGGCCCCCCTCCCGCACGGGGATGCACTCGAGCCGGGCCGGCTCGGAGGCGCCCAGTACGGGCGCGACGCCATGGGTGATCTCCCCCAGGTGCCACGCCCGCGCCACCAGGGGCCGCTCGGACTCCTCGACCACCCGCCCGACGAGGTCCTCGGGGTACAGCGTCTGGCCGGTGGTGGGCCGCACCTGGCCGAGGACGAGGAAGCGCCGGCCCGCTTCGCCCTCGATCGAGGCGAGGAGCTGCAGGTCGGAGAACGAGAGGTCGGCGAGCACCTGCCACGACGCCACGAGGCGGTGGAGGTGCTGGAGCGCCGGCTCATCGAGGCCGGTGTTCAGCCTCGCCAGCTCGAGCATCGGCACGGACACGCGCCGATGGTAACTGCGCCCCCAGGAGGCACTCGCCGATCCGCGCCAGGCCGGACACGTCGTGCACGTCGTCGGCGAACGTGGGCACCGTGGCGAGGACCTCGGGCGCCTTGGCGAGCTGCTCGCGCAGCTCGGCCTCGCGCGTGGCGACGACCGCGTAGTCCTGGAACGACGTGCCGATCGTCCGCAGCACCCGGGCCACGGCGACGGGATCGGTCAGCCCCCCCACGCCGAGCTCGACGAGCCGGTCGGCCACTTCGTCGGGCTCGGATACGAGCCGGTCGGCTGCCGCCGCGATCCCGGGATCGGCGAACGACTCGGGCAGGACCCGGTTCAGCACCAGCGCACCCAGGTGGTAGCCGCGCCCGGTCAGCTCCGAGCAGAAGTACTGCGCTTCGCGCAGCGGCGCACCTTCGAGCGTGGTGACGACGGCGAACGCGGTGCGCTGGTCCTTCATGAGGCGCTCGACGGCGCGGGCCCGCGTGACGAAGCCCTGGTACATCGTCTCGAAGTTGAGGAAGAACTCGGCGATGTCCTGGAGGAACTGGGTGCCCAGGATGCGGTCGGCGATCTGGTAGAAGGGCTTCGAGGCGATGTTCACCAGCCGGGCGCCCCGGCGGCCGCCGAGGCGGTACGGCGCGGTGAGCCACCGCAGCAGCCGACCTCCGAAGAAGTCGGCCATGCGCTGGGGCGCGTCGAGGAAGTCGAGCGCGTTGCGGGTGGGCGGGGTGTCGACGACGATCAGGTCCCACGCCCCGGTCGAGTGCAGGTCGTAGAGCCGCTCCATCGCGATGTAGTCGTGGCTCTGCACGAACCGGCTCGTGAGGTTGTCGTAGAGGCGGTTGTCGAGGATCTGGCGGGCGGTCTCCTCGTCGGGAGCGTGGCGCAGCACGAGGTCGTCCCACGACGCCTTGGTGTCGAGCATCGCCGCCCACAGCTCGCCCCGGGGCTGCACACCGGCGCCGCGCAGCACCGCGTCGGGCACCCGGCGCTCCTCGTTGCCGATGCCCTCCAACCCGAGCGCGTCGGCCAGCCGCTTGGCGGGGTCGATCGTGAGCACGAGGACCCGGCCGCCCACGTGCACGGCGGCGGCCAGGCCGGCCGCCGCCGCGGTGGAGGTCTTCCCCACCCCACCCGAGCCGCAGAACACCAGGACCTCGCGCGACGCGAGGAGCGACTCGAGGCTCGCGGTGCGGGCGCCGCCGCCGCGGTCCGGGCTCACAGCCCCAACTCCGCACCGAGGGCCTCGGCCACCACCCGGGTGACCCGCAGGCCGTGGTCGCGCACGAACAGGAACGGCAGGTAGAGCAGCGGGAGGTCGACGGCGTCGCGCAGGGCGTCGAGGTGCGGGACCCGCGAGCGGCGCAGCGCCACCGCCAGCCGGGCCGCGTCGAGGACGCCCGACGCCCCCTCCCCCAGCTCCGCCCGGAGCACCGCGGTCGCTTCGGGACCGGCGAGCGCCGCGAACACCGGCTCGTCCTCGGTGGTGAACGGCTCGGGCAGCACCCGGTTGACGATCACGGCACCGAGCGGGACCGTCGTCTCCTCACGGGCGCGGGCGACCAGCTCGATGGTCTCGTTGACCGGCATCTCCTCGGGCGCGGTGACCACGTTGAGAGCGGTGAGCGACGGACTCGAGAGGATGTCCATCATCCACTCGGTCTGCCCGCGGATCGGTCCGGTCTGCACGAGCTCGCGGATCGTGCGGGGGGCATCGAGCTGGGCGAGCACGTGCCCCGTGGCCGCGGCGTCGACGATGACCAGGTCCCAGTCGGCCCGCCCCTCGATCGACTCACGCACCTCCCAGCACACCTTGCCGACGGTGAGGATCTCCTTCACCCCGGGCGCGGCGTTGGCCACGAAGTCGAACACGTTGGCGATCGGCCCGATGCGCCCGACCATGGGGATGCGCAGGTTGAGCTTGAGGTACTCGCGCAGCGACGCCTCGGTGTTCAGCTGCATCGCGAACACGCCGGGGTACACCTGCACGGGGTCGAAGCCGACCGGCTCGTGCTCGAACAGGTTGGTGAGGTTCCCCTTGGCGTCGACCTCGACGAGCAGGACCTTCTTGCCCTGATCGGCCGCGACCATCGCGGTGGCCGCGGTGACCGTGCTCTTGCCGACACCGCCCTTGCCGGTGATGAAGAGCAGGCGCCGGTCGAGGAGGTCGATCACGGCCGCGAGCCGGTGGAGACCCGGGTCAGGCCCGCCCGAAGCCGACGCGCTTGGCCGCGCCGTCGGGCTCGATCTCCACGTAGGCGACCCGCTCGGAGGGGATGCCGATGTCGCGGCCTTGCTTGTCGGTGAGCCAGAGGACGCCGTCGTCGTCGGACAGGGCCTTCGCGATGCTCTTCTTCACGTCGTCGACCGACCCCTCGAGCTCGAGGGCGATCTCCTTCGGCGTGTGCACGACTCCGATACGGATTTCCATGTCGCCCAAGGTAGTGGCCCGGAGCCGGTCTAGTCCCCGTCGAGCCGGGCGGCGATGGCCCGGAACGCGACCGCGGCCTCGTCCTGGGGGTCGGCCACCACGATGGGCGCGCCGTCGTCGCCGCCCTCGCGCAGCGCAGGCACCAGGGGGATCTGGCCGAGGAGCGGAACGTCGAGGCGCTGCGCGAGCTCGAGCCCGCCGCCCGCACCGAACAGCTCGTAGCGCTTCCCGTCGTCGCCGGTGAACCACGCCATGTTCTCGATCACGCCGACGACGCTGAGGTTGACCTTCTCGGCCATCGCCGCCGCCCGCTGGGCCACCCGCTGCGCGGCGGGCTGGGGAGTCGTGACGATCACGACCTCCGCGCGCGGGATGAACTGGGCCATGGACAGCGACACGTCGCCGGTGCCCGGAGGCATGTCGACCACGAGGTAGTCGGGGTCGGCCCAGTGGACGTCGGTGAGGAACTGCTCGAGCGCCTTGTGGAGCATCGGGCCCCGCCAGATGACGGCCTGCTCCTCACTCGCGAAGAAGCCCATCGAGATCAGGCGCACGCCGTGGGCCGCCGGCGGGACGATCAGGTCGTCGATCAGGTCGGGCGGCTGCCGGATGCCGAGCATGCGGGGCATCGAGAAGCCCCACACGTCGGCGTCGACCGCGGCGACCCGATGGCCGCGCTGGGCCAGCGCGATCGACAGGTTGGTGGTCACCGACGACTTGCCCACCCCGCCCTTGCCCGACGACACCGCGATCACGCGGGTGCGGGCGTCGGTGAACGGGTTGACCCGGGGCTCGGGGCGCGTCGGCGCGTTGGCGTCGATGATCTTGAGCGGGTTGGGAGGCGGCTCGTGGCGCAGCACCCGGGCCACTCCGACGAGCTCGTCGGGCTCCATCTCCCGGAGGTCGACCTCGACCCGTCCGAGATCGGTCCCGGCCAGGACCGCGTCGGCGACCAGCCGGTGGACGCGCTCCGCGCGCTCGTCACCGGCAAGCGGCAGGGCCACCGCCACCACGGCGGTGTCGCCGTCGACGGCCACGCCCTTCACCATGCCCAGCTCGAGGATCCCCAGCTCGAGCTCGGGCTCGGTCACCCCCGCGAGGGCTTCCCGCACCTGGGATTCGTCGGCCATCTCGCTCCCGGATCGGGGCCCTCCGGCGCCACGGCCGGGCCCACCTGATTTCCACTATCCGCATAGGTAGAATACCGACCGTGCCGCCCACCGCTCCCACCGCCGCCGCCACTGCCGAGCGCAGCCTCAGCCCCGACGAGTTCAACGCGGCCGTCGCCGCGGTGACCAACGCGTTCGGCGACCCGACCCGGCGCGAGATCTACCTGTTCGTCCGCGAGCGGGGCCCCGACGGCGTGACCGCGTCGGAGGTGGCCGAGCGGTTCGCGCTGCATTCCAACGTCGCCCGTCACCACCTCGAGAAGCTCACCGGCGGCGGATACCTGGTCGTCGAGATGGGCCGCAAGGGTGGCGACGCGCCGGCCCGCGGCGCCGGCCGCCCGTCGAAGCGGTACTGCGCCGCCGCGCTCGACGCGACCTTCTCGATGCCGCTCAAGCACGACGACGTGCTCTCCGACCTGCTCGCCGCGGCGCTCGACGCGCTCGGCCCCGACCAGGCCGCCACGCTCGCCGACGACGTCGGATACGCCTACGGCCGCAGCCTCGCCGCCCGCATGGACCCCAACGCCGGCCAGCGCTCGGTGCGCGCGGCGGTCGCGGCCGTGGCCGACGCGCTGACCGCCCACGGCTTCGCCGCCCACCCCGAGGAGAAGGGCGGCGAGCTGTCGATCGTGTCCGAGTGCTGCCCCTTCGGTGACACCGCCACCAAGTACCCCCACGTGGTCTGCGCGCTCGACCGGGGCATGATCCGCGGGATGCTCGCCGGCCTCCACGGCGAGACCTCACCCCACTTCGAGGCGAGCCGTCCCGACGGCGACGACCACTGCGTCGCCCGCGTCTGAGGCGGTCGTGGCCAGGGCCTACCTCGACCACGCGTCCTCGTCGCCGCTGCGCCCCGCCGCGTTCGAGGCGATGCTCCCCTACCTCCGGGGCCACCCCGGCGACCCGGGTCGCCTGCACGCCGAGGGCCGCGAGACACGGATCGCCGTCGAGGTGGCCCGCGAGCAGGTGGCCACGCTGTTCGGCGCCCGCCCCCGCGAGGTCGTCTTCACCGCGACCGGCACCGAGTCGGTGAACACCGCGATCTGGGGTGCGGTGGAACGGGCCCGCTCCGGGAGCGACCGCCACCACGTCGTGACCACGGCGGTCGAGCACTCCGCGGTCCTCGACGCAGTCGCGCGTTCGGGCTTCGAGACCACCGTGGTGGGTGTCGACGGCCGCGGACGGTTCGCCGCGCCGGAGGTCCTGGCCGCCGTGCGCGACGACACGGCGTTGGTGTCTGTGCAGCTGGCCAACCACGAGGTCGGCACGATGCAGACCGCGGTGGCCGAGATCGTCGCCGGGGCCAGGGACCGCGGCGCGGTCGTGCACGTCGATGCCTGCGCCGCGTCGGGCCACGTCCCCGTCGACTTCGCGGCGCTCGGCGCCGACCTCTGCTCCGTCGACGGCCCGTCGTGGGGCGCGCCCAAGGGCGCGGCGGCCCTCCTGGTCCGGCGCGGCCTACGGTTCCCACCCTTCGTCGTCGGCGGCGCCCAGGAACGGGCCCGGCGCGGCGGGCTCGAAGACGTCCCGGCACTCGTCGGCTTCGGTGCGGCCGCCGCCGAGCTGAGCGACGGGGCCACGCTGGTCGGCGAGGCCACCCGGGCCCGCTCCCTCACCGATGCCCTCGCCGCGGCCGCGCTCGCGGAGCCCGGCGTCACCCGCTTCGGCGACCCCACCGATCGGCTCCCCCATCTCGTGTGCGTCGGCATCGACGGCGTGGAGGCCGAGCCGGTCCTCCTCGGCCTCGATCAGCGCGGCGTCGCCGTGCACTCGGGATCGTCGTGCTCGAGCGAGCTCCTGGAGCCGTCCCCTGTCCTCGCGGCGATGGGCGTCGACGCCGAACGGTCGCTGCGCGCCAGCGTCGGCTGGTCGAGCACCGACGACGACGTCGACCGGTTCGCCACGGCGTTCCCCGAGGTCGTCACCCGACTCCGCGCCCTCCGCGGAGGCTGAGTACCGATCCCCGTCGGCTGAGCGTCAGCGCCAGGATGGCGCCTCGGCTGCGAAGTCACCTTCGATGAACGACGAGGGGCGCTTGCCGTTCGCGTCGGCGATGTAGAGCCCGCTCGTCGCCGGTGCGTTGCTGACGTAGACGAAGTGGGTGCCGTCGGGGGACCACGCCGCCTGGTACTCACCATCGGCGGTCGTCCCCGTGCGGGTGAGCCGCTTCGCGTTGCGGCCGTCGGCGTCCATGCCCCAGACGTGACCGTTCTTGAAGTACAGGAACGACGACCCGTCGGGCGACCATGCCGGCTCGTACTCGTCGGCGCCCGTGGCCCCCACCGGACGGGCCTTCCCCGACGCCACGTCGGCCACGTAGATGTCGAGATCGTCCTTGGGCGTGCGGACACCGGCGAACGCGATCCGCCGGCCGTCGGCGGACCAGGACGGCCGGCTGCCGTCGTGGCTCAGCAGGCTGCTCACCTGGCGGGGCCCCGAGCCGTCGGCGTTCATCACGACGAGGTGGGGACGCCCACCCTCCGTCGACACGAACGCGATCTTCGTGCCGTCGGGGGAGAACGCCGGCACCGTGCTCTCACCGTCACCGGCGGTCCGGGTCAGCTGCTCGGGCACCGTCCGGGCGTCGTCGGTCGTCGCCGCGATCCGGTACAGCTCGAACTTGCCCGAGCGGTCCGACTGCCAGACGATCGTCGAGTGGTCGGGAGAGAGGTCCGGGAACCAGTCCCGGCCCGGGTCCATGGTGATCACGACGGGATCGGCCTCCAACGGGTTCAGCAGCACGACGTCGAAGTCCAGTGGATCCGCGAACGGGTCGAGCGAGATGCTGAAGACCATCGCCGAGTCGGGATCGATCGCGCCGCTGCGCACTTCGGCACCGACGGGCATCGTGGCGGTCATTGCGACGGCGAGCATCGCCGCAACCAGGACTGTCGTACGCCGAATCGTGCCCATGACCCCTCCGAGGTGCCGGCCGTCCGGACCGCCCGGATCATCCGTGCGCCCCCAGCGTGCGCCCGCCGTCCCCGTGCCAGAAGGGTCCAAGTGCCCGGACATCCCGCCGATCGCCCTAGGCTGCGGCCCCATGTCCGCCGACTGGAACGACCTCGCCGCCACGATCACCGACGCCCTCAAGCTGCAGGCGCCGCCGATCGCGATCACGTTCGCCGACGCCGCGCCCGCCGGGATCCCCGCCTTCGACGAGCCGATGAGCGAACCGGCCGACGACGGACGGACGGGGCGCGTCCCGGCCGGGTGCGTGTTCTGGATGCGCGGCGCCGAGCGGACCTTCACCACGGTCGCGGAGGACCACGGCAACTGCAGCGTCGGCAGCGTGACCCACGGCTTCAAGACCCTCGACGAGGTCGCCGACAAGTCCGACGTCGCCACGCTCCTCGACAGCGGCTGGGTGACCATGGAGATCGTCCCCCAGATCCCCGTCGTCACCGAGAAGCCCGGCGCCGTGGTCTACGGCCCGCTCGCCGAGACGACGATCGACCCCGATGTGATCCTGCTCCGGGTCAACGGCAAGCAGCTGATGACGATCTCCGACGCCTGGCCGGGCCTGCGCATCGAGGGCAAGCCGCAGTGCCACATCGTCGCCATCGCCAAAGAGCAGGGCGAGCCCGCGGCGAGCGTGGGCTGCGCACTGAGCCGGGTGCGCACCGCCATGAACGTCTCCGAGATGACGATGGCGATCCCCGGAGCCCGGCTGGCGGAGTTCACCGACGCGCTCACGAAGACCGCGGCCGTCGACAACGTCGTGGCGCGCTACGCGGCCGACGACGCCGCCCGCTTCTCCTGACCGAGATCGACGGGCGCCGGCCGGATCGCCCGACGCCGACGGCGTCGGGGGCTACTTCTTCGCCGACTCGAAGTAGGGGTTCGTCCCCGACGCGTGGTCGGTCACGTCGACCACCTCGCTGATCTCGGGCACGGAATCGAGGATCGCGACTTCGATGCCCTGGCTCAGGGTCACCGCGGCCATCCCGCACCCCTGGCACCCACCGCCGAGGCGGAGGTAGGCGATCGACTCCTCCACGGCCACGAGCTCGGCCCGACCACCGTGCGACGCGATGGCGGGGTTGATCTGCTCCTCGAGCACCCGGATCACCGCCTGAGCGACCGCCCCGGTCAGGTCGGCAGCCGGTCGCGGCTCGCGCACCTTCGGCACCGGCTTGTTGGGGTTCTGCATCACCATGCCCGCGGCGGTGAAGTCGAGGGTCGCCCCCGCCAGCATCTCGACGCTGTCGCCGTCGATGACGACGGGGAGGTCATCGTGGTGCTGCACCACCTCGATCTCGCCGGCGTCGTCGAGGGCCCGGAACGACATGTCGTAGGTGTAGGCCCCGCCCGACTCGCCGGTGACCGTCACCCACAGCGCGAGACCGTCGGCGTCGGCCTCGGCCGCCCGCACCTCCAGGATCTTCTCCCTGGCCGTGTCGGTGATGTGCAGGATCGGATCGACCGCTTCGATCATCGCTGGGGTCCTCTCGTGGAAGGCACCGACCATGATATGGGCGTGCGCGTGGTGCTCCTGCTCCCCACCTCGTCGTACCGGACCGCCGACTTCGTCGCGGCCGGTCGCCGGCTCGGCGTGGACCTCGTCGTGGCCTCCGACCGCCTGTCTCCCGCGCTCGCCCGCGACGGGGTCCGAGCCGTGGAGCTGCCGTTCGACGACCCCGACCGGGCGGCCGCCGTGCTCGCCGACCTCGACGGCCGGGGGCCGGTCGACGGCGTCGTGGCCGTCGACGACCAGGGCGTGGTCGTCGCCGCCCGGGC